>JAZJXR010000013.1:0-31461 GCA_040390775.1 Patescibacteria group bacterium
AAATCTTCTGCGCTGCTATCAGTAGCAGCCGACATTTCAGCAGACCATTTCGATAGCTCGTTCGTTACAGCTACTCTTTCCCGATTTATATTAGATTCCTGATTCGACGAATCTGTAGGCAAATTGATCGTAGGATTCACGCTTGATGGATTTGCAAAAAAGCCGTCCGTATAATTCCCGAGTGCGCTTCCCGCTTTCACGTATCCGCCGTATGCGCTATTCAGCGCATCTTTCTTGGCAATTTCGAGAGCCGCAGACGCTGCATCAAGAGCGCTCTTTTGCACAGCCTGCTCTTCTGGAGTGAGCGCGCGAGACATATCAGCAAGAGTAGCCTCGGCTCCCGACAAAGCCGCGCGCTCATTTCCCCCTGAAAGCACAGCGATCGTCTGGCCACGCTTCACAGCATCTCCCACTTTCACATACACTCGCGCCAAAACGCCGCTCTTTTCGAAAGCAAGATCAGCTTTGTCCACTGGAGAAATAGTGCCCGTCACCGAAACAGTCTCCACTACATCCCCAATTTTTACTTCTGCAGAATCGAAATTCGGCGGCTTTGTAGCGCTTTTATACACCACAAACAGGGCAATAAGAGCCACAACCGTAAGCCCCGCGATCACGAATTTATTTTTTAGGTATTTTAAGAAGGCCTTTTTCATTAGGCACATTATAGCACGCGAGAATGCAGAGATTTTATTTAGCGTTCTCGTCTGCTTGGTGGATGCCGAAGATGTTGCCTTCTAGATCTTTGTAGTATCCCTGCCATGCCATATTTGCAATTGCGAATTTTGGCATCTGGCACACACCGCCGGCTGATTCAATCATCGCTGCCGTTTTGTCGAAATCTTCTACCACCATCGTGCATACGAATGCATTTGGCCCCATACCGGCTTCCGGCACCTTGCCGCCTTGCTTTAGGAGCCCGCCGTTTATTCCCGCCTCTTTCGAATCTTTCGGCGCCGTCATCACCATCCAATACGGCTGATCACTGCCATCCCACTTTATAAATTCCCAGCCAAAAATATCTTTATAAAACTTCATCGCTCTCTCCGGATCCACTGCGTGGATCTCAAAATGTACTACTCTGTTGGACATAGAATTATTTATTTAATATTAAACTGCACTCATTCAGACGCCATAAACGCTGCTTGATGACATCATCTACCTCGTCACGCAAATCGGTGCTGATCCAGGAATAGATGCTTCAGTAGCTTTTGGTGCACATACTTTTACTCTGCCAGCAGAAGTCTGCTCTACTGTATATCCAACATCTGTAGATCCGCTCGCCATGGCAGGATCCACTGGAAAAATCGCAATATATGTAGGAGTCAAGCAATCTAATCCGATCGTATGTGCAACAGCGTCATAACTAGAATTACCAGTATAAATTTCAGCTGCCTGTGAGCCGATGTCTGGAAGCGCAGGACATGTATATGTGTTGAATGCACCTGCAAAGACTCCCCTGTTATCCGCCATTCTTTGGCCTATCGCATTCAGGATCGCTTCAACGTTGGATTCTCTTTGAGTATTACGCGCTTGCGCAAATTGCTTGGCGGGATTAATAGCGATAATGACGATTGCTGCGAGGATCGCGATGATACCGATCACCACCAAGATTTCAATGAGAGTAAAACCGCCTTTGTATTTTTTGTTCATTTTATTTTACGTTTAATTGCGCTAATTATACTTTATCATGGTGTTTCTTGCCAAGTGCCCGGCGTGATAATCAGCGGTGGCGGAGGCGGCAGATCATCGTTGCTGATGATGCACACCCGCGTCTCGCCGGCTGCGATCGGATGATCCGAATCCGCATAGCATCCATCGCTAAGTATTTCCGTATACCCTGGGATCGCGCTTTCCGTCACATTATATGCACCTGGAGCAATAGTGATCGTCGTCCCCGGAGCTGATACTCCTGCATTAGTAAGGATCTGCGAAGGGGTGTTTATAGTGGAAGTGAAATCAGAAGATGAGGCTGTGCCGGAATTATCATTCGTAGTGCGAGTAATGATAAGCAAGTTAGAAGCTGTGGATGCAGCCCCCACGACAGGGCGCGCCGCGGGGCAAACGTTGTTGCCGATATAATCAAATATTCCCGGCATATCTGAAGCAGAAGGCGCAATAAAGAAATTATCATTGTCGGAATTCTCTGCCACGGAGCTATACGTAAGCTTTACTTGCAATTGGTCTACAGAAAGAGTTGTGTTTGTTGGGCAATTATTCTTGAGCCTTACTATGAAATTTCCGTTATCGAAATCTGGAGCGCTCCACGTGCGGCCCCAAAGATTCGTGCTGCCTCCGATAGCTGCGGTGTCCGTACTATGAGAAGAAAGCGAGGAGCTGGTGAGGCCGGCCGCAGTAAAAGTAGATCCTCCGTCTGAAGAAATTTCGGCTCCCACGGTGCAACTGCCACTAGATGTTTTTGAATTGCGAAGATCCACTTCTATACCGGATACGGATGCGGCCGGAGGAAGGCTGAAAGAAAATCCTTTATAAGATTGCATCTGGTTCAAGATCTTGCTGGTTGTGTACTTGCTGTCTTTGGAGAATGCGGATGTAGGGCTCGTCCACACTGATGCGACGCTCTGCGTAGCGCCTGCTGTTTTGGATTGCCCGAGGAGCACCAGAGAATACGGATCATTGTCTGCGCCGCCTTGATGCCCTGCGTAAGTGGTGCTGCCGGTTGCAAGCTCTGCCATGAAATTCTCGTCCACTGTGACCGGAGAAGAATTGTAATAAATGCTAAAGATATTCACACCGGATTTCTTGGCATTATCTGCCGCATCAAGCGCCGCTTGGCGAGCGATAGAGCTGGTATAGAAAACATTTAGGCGCAGCCAATCCAGATTCACTACATCTGCTGCGCTACATCCTGATCCTGTATTGATCGCGTGCACGCGGGCACGAAGCGTGCTGGTGCCAAATTCAAATGGATACCACGTCCTGCCCCAAGTATCGCTTGATTTGCCGAATGCATATGTGGTCGAGGTGCTGGTCAAAGTAATTTTCTTTTCTGTCGTCCATGGCGGCGTGGTGCTAGCCCCATCCCAAGAAAGATCCACTCCTAATTGGCATGTAGGCGCTGGCATCGCATAGCCAACCACCACCCACTCCTCCGTCACCCTCGCAGCAGAAGCAGCAGGAATACGCACACCGAAAGCATTGTTCCAGTTCACGACTTCTGCTTGCGTCCAAGATTTGGAATCTCCTGTTTGCGGGAATGTGTAAGAGTAAGTTTGATATGTGTTCGTAAGTGTCCACGCTGGGCCGGTCTTGTAGCTGTTGCTTGCTGTACCTCTTTCTACAATTGGTGTCAGAGTGTCTCCGGCGTTTGGGCTCCTTGCTACTACATACATAGTGACGGAGTTAACGGTTGCTCCTGTAGGTATGATGCTGGATGATACGTTTGGTACGTTGAAGGTGTGTGTGAGGGTGACGGCATTTGTATCTATGTATGTAGTATCGCTGTCGTTCGTGTCTACAGCTTTGGATGCAGAGGATGTAGATGTGGTGTAGAGGAAGTCGCTGAAGGAGCCGTTCGATGATGGGTAGAGGGGGGAGGTGGTGGCAGTCGTGGTAGAAGTAGTTGTATAGAAAACTTTACTCGTAATCTGATCGACAGAAGCAGTAGCGCCGCTAGAGGAATTGTTTGTAAGGCGCACTACGAAATTTCCATTGTTAAAATCGCTCGGCACCCACGAATGGCTTCCCCATCTATCCCCGGAATCATTGCCCGCGGGCATCACAGATGATTCTGTAGTACTAAGGGTGATCGTCTCACTGCTACTCCTGCTCGAATTATTATTCCAAGAAAGCTCGGCACCGAGAGAGCCGGATACGGCAGGAGTATAACTAACCGTAGCATTCAAGGCACCGATGCGTATTGTGTTGTTAGTGTTGCCACCGCTTGAGACTTTAATAACTCCGATTTCGATCGCAGTAGAAGAAGTTTTTGTCACTGGAGAAAGCGTAAATGTCTGGCCCGATCGCGATGTACAGACGCTTGTGCTCGTCGTCGTCGTTGTGGCGGCATTCGGAGTGTTGACCCCATTTATACGTGCGAATGTAGCATAGGTGCCGCCAGTTGAAGTATCTCCCCTGTCTGAAGGCGTGATGGTAATGCTGTTTATAATGCTACCTGTTGGTATTCCGCTCAGATCAAGAGCAAAAGAAGATCTGCTATTCGTGCTGTTTTCGGAAATATAATCGCTGCTGCTACAAGAAGGGCTGCCGCTTTCATTTATGACAGAATAATTGTTGCTACTCCAAGAAGAATAATTTCCGTTCGATGTCGGATACAAAATAGATGTGCTCGTCGGGCTACCCGATCCAGACACTTTCGCTTCTGTAGCAAGCTGAATTCCATCTATTGAAGCTCCAGAAGGAATCGCAAATCCGAAATTGCCCCAGATCTGCTGCTGAGCATTTGTAGCGCTTGTCGCATACACATTATCACTTAGGTATGCAGAGCTTGCTGATGCCCAAGTGCCCGTGCCAATGCTCGAAGGCGATGATGTGGCAGAAAAAGCAGATGTGGTAGTAGCCGAAGAATAATTCACCACCACCCACTCCTCCGTCACCCTCGCAGCAGAAGCAGCAGGAATACGCACACCGAAAGCATTGTTCCAGTTCACGACTTCTGCTTGCGTCCAAGATTTGGAATCTCCTGTTTGCGGGAATGTGTAAGAGTAAGTTTGATATGTGTTCGTAAGTGTCCACGCTGGGCCGGTCTTGTAGCTGTTGCTTGCTGTACCTCTTTCTACAATTGGTGTCAGAGTGTCTCCGGCGTTTGGGCTCCTTGCTACTACATACATAGTGACGGAGTTAACGGTTGCTCCTGTAGGTATGATGCTGGATGATACGTTTGGTACGTTGAAGGTGTGTGTGAGGGTGACGGCATTTGTATCTATGTATGTAGTATCGCTGTCGTTCGTGTCTACAGCTTTGGATGCAGAGGATGTAGATGTGGTGTAGAGGAAGTCGCTGAAGGAGCCGTTCGATGATGGGTAGAGGGGGGAGGTGGTGGCAGCGCCGCCCGTGGCAGATACAGATTTTGCATCAGCGTCCACTTCGACGCCGTTTATCGTCGCATCATCAGGAATCGTCGGAAAAGTAAAATTATAAAACTGGTGCCGCGCGCCACTACCCGTAGTCGCTGTTGCGCTCGCTCCTGCATCACCTCCCGAATATGCATTCGATGGATTTGTCCAAGCATCGCTCGCTCCATTTTGCACATTTAAAGCCGGCGATGTCGTGCCGGAAGCCGTCAAGCTTGATCCGAAAGGCAGAGTCGGCGAACCGTCTGATATCAAGATCAGCACTTTTTGGTTCGTGAGAGTGTGATTCACACTACCCAGCTCATCAGAGCCTTTACTCAAAGCAGCAGAAATATTTGTGCAATTATCGCTACTCCCAGCGGCAGAACAGCTACCCGATCCCATCATTGTAGAGATAGCGCTCAGAATATCGCTGTATACAGTAGAGAGAAAACCTTTGACGGATGTGCCATCGCCGTTTTGATTTCCATAAGGCACGAGCGCCGTAGTAGAGGCAGCAGAATTAATTCCTCCGAATGATCCTACGCCAAGCTTTGGCGCAGGCAGAGCCGGAGAGTTGACCGTCACCAATGAATACAAATTCTCGAGAGTATTGGCAGCCGTCTTCAGCCATGATCTTTCTGTAGAGCTCATGCTGCCTGTGCGATCGAGCATCATCACAGTATCCGCGCAAGAAGGATTCGGTGGCGGAATATCATCAAGCTTCACCACGCAGACCTTGTTATCCCCCGTCGCAATATCCACCGTGCTGGATGCTCCATTATTTTTGCCAAGCGTAAGAGGAGAGCAAGACCAATCTACAGAGCTTAGATACCCATCCATCGTAGAAGTGGCAATTCCGATCCGGTGCGGCCCAGGCAGCGTATCTATCGGCACACCAAAATCCACAGGTACATCATCTATCGTCAATGTAAAATCCGTCGGAGATTTTTGGCCGCTGTTATCATTCGTCACAGCATCCACTAGCGTCAGCGATGTGGTGACGGCGCCGTTTAGCATGCTGCAAGTTTTCACTTCTCCGGCTCCAATCGTGCCGTTGCATCCTGGCTGGCCCTCCAGAATAAATCCGGCAATAGGCGTCTCGCTGACGCTATATGTGCCCGGCGTGACATGGAGCACGACGCCAGTATCCGAGCCGTCAAAAGTGCCCATCGAAGCTCCGTTGCTCTTCACGCTCATTTTAAAATCTGCCGGCGTGGCAGAATAATTTTTGTTGCCTTGCACCAGCGTCTGCACCAAAAGCGTACCCATCCCTGCTAGAGGATCTGCCGAGCCGACGTGGATATTGCCCACATCGATCGTAGTTGAAAGTGTCGAATAGGTAGTGCCGCCAGCAGAAGCTTCTCCCACTTTAGATTGCACATGTATAGAAGCTTTTTTATCTACAGAAAAATCCACAGGATCCACATAGCATGTGCCCGAAGGCAGCGAGTTCAGCGTCGCGCCATTGTATGAAGGATCAGAAAGTATAGAAGCCATTGCCTGATCGGCGCAGCCTTCGGCCAGCGCATTTGCCTGCTCTTTCTTTTCTGTGCCTAGCACTGTAAAGCGCGCATGGAATCCGGCAAATCCTTCGCGCGCCACCATCACAAGCAGCACCATGCCGATAATTATCGTAGCAGTAAGCGCCACATAGCCACTCTGGTTTGATTTATCACGTAGATATTTTTTTTTATTTTCAAAAAGTACCATTGTGTTTACCTCAAATATCTTTTGAAAACGAATGGCACACCAGCTATATCGAATTTGATATATATTCCTGTCTCGCCGTTTGATTCTACAGTGCTTTGGGCTGCAAAACCATGCACAGGATAGGTAGAATTATTCAGCTGCACGGCTGCGGCGTTTCCGCGCTTGATCATCAGAGCTCCGGCGCTCGAATATATGAGCAGAGGATTATCAGCAACAGCAAAATCAGCTCCAGGTATTTTGTTTATAGTGAGCACTGATCCATCAGGTGATACGATAGCGATCGTCGCTCCCGTCAGCGCCCAATTTATTTTCCTGTTCAGAAATGATCCCTCTTCTTGGATCGCGACGGCTGTTTCATTGCGGGTGCCGCCTTCGAGCAGCTGATACGTGGCCACAGAAGCGCCCGTCATCAGCACGCCAAACAGCGCTATATAAATGACGAGCTCTATCAATGTGAATCCTCTTTTTTTAATTAGCTTGTTCATTTTTATTGCGAGCTTGTGATTATTTGCACTTGCGGGCTCGAAGCAGTGACGGCGTAAAGCTGATTTGCATCATTGTCAAAATCCATACCATTATCAGAAAGCGATGATATGGCATAAGTGCCGAGGAGCTTTAGATTATCAGCAGCATCGCTGCTACGCACCTGTATCTCTCCCTGATTGCCTGAAGTGTTCGTAGTGCCAATAAATATATAAGGACCGGAAGCTCTTATTGTTTTGACGTATCTGCTGACGCTCGAATCATCTACATCAATAGATCTGATCGGAGTGCAGAATGATGAAGATGCCGGATCGCTTGCATCGAATACAAAAAAATCTGGAGTGCCTTTGGCTAGCCCTGCACGCCCCAAATAAAGTGAATTGCCTTGCAGATACACAGCAGCACCCTGTCCCGCGCTCGCAAAAGAGCAAGTGTTCACAGCTGTTATAGCTGGATGATTCGGAGTGGTCCAATCATCTATATCCAGCACCAGAAGATTTTTGACATTGCTGCTGCCAACGGCTAAATAAGCAAACTTGTGCTTTATGCCGGCTACATACTGCTCTCTGACGGCGATATCATAAGCAGACATTCCGACAGAAAATCCAGATCCCAATTCATATGGATTGGTGGGATCTCCCACATCTATAATATGGAATTCTGGGCCGGAAGCAAAAAGAGTGGTTAGGTAAATTTTGCGATCATAAAAAAATAATTCTTGAGCAGGCGTGGTAGAAGACACCCCCGACAATACAAGGCCTCCCGCGCGAAATATTTTTGTAGGATCAGTGACATCGATCACCTGCAGCTGGCCCTGCGTACTGGACGCTGCCACATATGCATACACCCATCCGTTGGCGAGGTTTCGGGCCACATCTACAGAATTAAATGGCGCAGAATCAGAGCTGCTATAAGAATAGACGCTTCCCGATTTCAGCACCTCAAGAAACGGGCTCGCATATTCTGATACATATACGCTGCCATTCAAAGCATCTGAGCCACTAGTATTTGATCTCAAATTTGCAGATGAAGCGAGTGTTGGGCTTGCCCAATTCCCCGAAGGCCAATTGAGCCCGCAATCACCACCGCGCGCAATGATGCCGGCAGCATCATCGAATGTGGTAAAGAGCTCGGTTGTAGTGGTCGGATATCCGTATACCTGCCAAGATACAGTGCTCGATGCGTATTTGGAGCATGGCGAAGTGTCTATCACTTTGCTTTCCATGTAATAGCAAAGCGATCCTGAGCTGCACGAAGCATCATTATCTCGAACCACACTCTGCGATACGGCAGAAAGAAAATCCCTTTTGCTCGCGGCGCGCAGATTCTCAAGCTGGATCTTGGATTTGTACAGAGCTTCGTTCGAGGTTTGCGAAGTGATCGTCCAATATTGTGCGCCAAAATCAGCCATGACGACGCCGCTCAAAATGATCGCTAGGATAGCGAACGATATGATTATTTCAAGTGTGCTGAATCCGCGTTTCATATTATGAATCTATTCTGCCTTCGTGATTAATGGAAATTTTAAGATTGATATTTCGCATCGTATCCTGCATCACGATATCTCCATCATAATCAGCATTGCCAGAAAGCTGGCTGAACACAACAAAGCTCGGAGTACCTGTGCCAAAAGTAAATCCATACTGCACATCCGTCACCACATCCATATCTGGATTTCGCGCATCATAGCCCCTGCCTTCAAATAGCACGTATGATTTCGGATGATCAGCTGGAAATAGCGCTATGCCATGGGATGTCTGATCTATATTATTCAAGGCATTTGCTCTAGCCGTCTGAAGCAGCGTCGTGAGCGCTGCATGCTCTGCAAGGAATGCATGGCCGCGATAATTATTCAGATCCACAAAAAGCGATACTCCAATAAAAAAAGTGATCGTGCCTATCACTATCAGCACTTCGATCAGCGTAAAGCCTTGATGGAGGCCAGAGCGATTATTAGGGATGAAGATTCTGGGTGATGCCATATATTGGGGTGATGATAGAGATCGCGATAAGCCCGATAAGAAGGCCCATGCACACCATAAGCGCCGGCTCCACCAGATTCGAAAGGCTCTTCGTCAGCTCATCTAGCTCATGCTCATAAAATTCTGACACATATATTATGGAATCAGACAAGCTGCCGCTTTTCTCACCGACAGCCACCATTTGGGCAAACATATGCGGAAAAAGAGTTGGATTTTTGGCTAGATGCAGGGAAAGATTCTGCCCGCGATTTACGATATCTTCCATCTTTAGCCACTCCCTGCGATATTCGATATTACCGCTCGTCTCGCCTGCGATCACGAGAGCATTCGAAAGAGAGATCCCGCTTTTTAAGAGGAGCCCGATGGTACGCGTATCATTTGTAATATTGTAGATCTGGGTAAGCGAAGAAACGAAGGGTAAAGTGATCATCGCTCTATCGAATTTCTCGCGCACTTTCGGATTCTTTTTCAGTGCATTCATAAAAAGCGCAAAAGCTACCACCACTAGCACGATAAGCACAAGCCACCATCTCTGTAGGAACGTGCTGACGAATATCACCACTCGGGTCGAAAGAGGCAGCTTCATGTGCATGCTAAGGAATATCGGCATGATCTTCGGAAAAAGATATAGCACAAGAAAGGCAGTAATACAAAGCGTGGCAAGAGTGATCACGGCGGGATAAATAAAAGCGCCAATGATTTTGCGGCGCAAAGCCTGCTTTTTTTTGAGCTCTTCAGCAAGATAATCAAAATTCTGGCTGAGGGTTCCGACCGTCTCGCCGATCCTGATCACGTTCACTGCGAATTGCCCAAACATATCTGGAAATTTGGCCAAGCTCTTTGACAGAGTCTGCCCGTTCGATACGTCCGTCATCACTGTATTTATCACAATAAGCTGCTTTGGCGATCTAGTCTGCTCCCTTACGATCGCAAGGCTATCCAAGATCGGTACGCCAGCTGTAATGAGGAATGATAATCGTTTCGCAAAAAACACCTGCTCTTTGAGCGATGATCTTTTGGATAAAAGCGCCGCCACAGATTCTTTCAGTGTATTCACATGCTTCACCAGAAATTTTGAATACGGCTTTACCTTGAGCCAGATATCAGATTTTATTTTTTTGATTTTAGATTTTGATTTATTCATGGATTACTCGAAGTATTTCTTCTGGGGTCGTCATCCCCTTGCGTACTTTCTCGAAGCCATCTTCGAGCATCGTACGCATACCGTTTTTGACGGCTATGCTGCGAATCGTGCTTGCTGGAGAATGATCTATGATCGCAGCACGAATCTCATCATCTACCACAAGCACTTCTGCTACGCAAAGCCTGCCAGAAAATCCGCTGTCAGAGCACTTCTCGCAGCCTTTGCCTTTCCAAATAAATGCACCTTCTGCAATCGGGCGCACGAGCCCTATCCCCGCCAAGCTCTTCGCTAGCGCAGCCGTCACTTTCACTTTTGCTTTGCAATGATCGCATATTTTGCGTACGAGCCGTTGGCCGATCGCCACATTTATAGTAGAAGCCACCAAAAAAGATTCGATCCTCATATCAAGAAGCCTCGGCAGCGTGGTGGCAGCATCATTGGTATGCAAAGTAGAAAGAAGCAAGTGTCCAGTAAGAGCTGTATTTATAGCAATAGACGCTGTATCAGAATCTCGGATTTCACCTACCATGATTATATTTGGATCTTGGCGCAAGATCGTACGAAGGCCATTCGCAAATGTAAGGCCCGAGCGAGAATTTACTTGTATCTGCTCTACTCCATCTATGGCATATTCGATCGGATCTTCAATGGAAATGAGAGACACTTCTTTTGAATTCAGCATGCCCATCAGCGTATATAGAGTAGTGGTCTTGCCGCTACCAGTGGGGCCTGTCACAAGGATCATGCCGCTTGATTTGTGTATGCCAGCTTTAATTTTTTGCTGATCATCTTCCTCAAATCCTAGGGAATCTAGAGTAAAATTTTTGGAAGCGCTATCGAACAAGAGCCTGAGCACCGCATTCTCGCCGTAATGCGTTGGAATAATAGACACGCGGATATCAGCGCACTCGCCGCCCTCAAAATCATGCCGGAAGCGGCCATCTTGGGTAGCCTGATGCTCATCGGTGCGCAGCCCAGAAAGCACCTTGATCCTAGAAATTATCTCTGATTGGATGCTCTGGGGAAATCTGTGCAGATCGTGAAGTACGCCATCTATTCGAAGCCTTACTCGCAGATCCTTGCTCGTGGGATCAATGTGTATATCAGAAGCTTTTGAATCATGAGCTTTGTTTATAAGAGCATCAACAATACCAGTGACAGATACACCTTCCCCACTAAACAATTCTGTGTCAGCAGTGATCATCGATATTTAGATATCTCTCTATTGCCAGAAGCAGAGCCACTTTGGGCAAGTGTGCGGCGGATTTTGTGGAGCAAGAGGCGTAACTGTAGGAGCAACTACTGGAGCCGCGTGCACAGGATTATTGGATGTGTTAGCCGGCTTCTGATTATTCTTATTGTCGCCATTATTCTTGCTGCCACCATTTGCTCCGCCCGCGCTGCCAGTAGAACCTCCAGCAGATGGAGATTTTCCTGCTAGAAGAGAGTTGATGAATTTCATAGTAGATGGGCCAAGTGTACCTGTGCCTTGTGTGAGCCCAACAGGATTCAAGATAAACTTAGCATTCGCCTCTTGGAATTTTTTGAGAGCCGCTTTTAGGCCAGGAGTAAATCCAGATGTCTCATGCCCAGGAGATCCAGGGCCCGTTTTGGCCACAAGGAATCCGTGCTTGTTTAGGAATATCTGCAGCTGCTTTACATCAGAGCCAAATTTGCCGCCAGTAGTTGGAGAAAGCGCGTGCGTAAAGGTGAAGTTTCCTGATCCATTTGAATCGCTTCCGGTACCATTCGTCCCCGCTCCCGCTCCTGGCGCCTGATTATTTACGCCAAAGTTTGGAGCTGGCTTATTTCCACCGCCTCCGCCACCTCCTCCCCCGCCAACGATATTTCCAGTGTGCGACACAGATGCGCCAGAGACCGTGACGGTACGGATCCTCTCTGTAGCATTGTTGTTGTTTGAATCGTAAGCATCGTATGTAACGTGATACGTACCAGCTACGGCAGTGTTTACATCACTTACGATAGTGACATAGAGCGGGCCAGAAAGATTGGTTTCTGTAGCATAAAGATCGCCGTCTATAGCATCGTGCACATCTGCACCCTGTTCTGTATAAGTGCCGCCGACGCTGAGGCTGATCGAAGCATCACCTCGCAAAGTGATCGTTGGTGCTCTGCCGTCTACTACATATACAGACGCAGGTGTCTCTTCAAAAATTTTGTGATGCTCTACGTTGATCGAACATACGATTCTCGTGATATCTAAAGGGAATGTAGATCCCGAAGATGGTGTACAGCTTATCTGATCTGGAGTAAAGCTTTTATGATGATAATCCGTAGCTGATACCGTGTATGTGACAACAGTGCCGCTTGGGCTATCAGCAGGAATCACAGCATCGCTTGTGGTCGTTGAAAAAGAAGTGAACACAAGGCTGATTATCGGGCTTGTGACATTACGTACCGTAACCTTGAATCGGCTGTGCGCCGTCCTATTCGCACTATTTGTAGCAGAGCAGATCACCTCTGTGCGGCCTGCTGCAAAAAGCGAACCGGATACAGGAGAACATGTGACGGGGATCGAACCGTCCAATCTGTCTGTCGCTGTCGGCAAAGAATATGTGACGTAAGCACCCCCATCAATTTCTGTGGCATCAGCTGTGATATCAGCGTGCCTTGAGATCGATGGCTTGTATCTGTGCACTTCATGATGCTCTTCGTGATGATCATCACGATCCCCATCATTGCCACCATGCTCATCAGCAAAAGAAACCAGAGCGCCCGTCAAGCAAAGCGCCGTAGCCAAAGCGACGACAGATAGGTGTCTCTTGTAATTTGTGTTTTTAATCATATTGATATTATTAATATTACAAAGTATCTACTCTAAGCACTTTTTCTGGATGCTTGCTGGAAGGATCAGTGTGCCCTGATCCAGATGCCTCTCCAGCCGATACAAGCGCGCTTTTTACATCACTCCAAGATGCGCTTGGATTGTTCTTGATATACAAAGCGGCTGCGCCAGACACGTGAGGCGTAGCCATGCTCGTACCAGAAAGTGTAGCATAAGAATTATTGAGCCATGTAGATAGAATAGAAACGCCCGGAGCTCCAATAGACACCGGAGAGCCAAAATTGCTGAATGTAGCAAAAGTATCATCTGGGCCATATGTAGTGCGGCTGCCAAGCCCACCCGTCCTCCCATCAGAATCTGCAAGAGCAGAGACAGTGATCACAGCATCGCTGTATGCAGCAGGCACTGTTGTAGAAGCGCTGACGCCAACACCCGCACTATTGCCATTACCCGCAGCTACCACGACCGTGACTCCAGCATCGCGCACTGCGCAGATAGCTCTGTGAAGGGGATCATTATTTGTATTGCCGCAATTATTATCAGAGCTGCCTGTGCCTCCAAGGCTCATGTTCACAACTTTGATAGGGCCGCCATGAGCTGGAGAATGCGCCACTACGTAGTTCAATCCGCAAATCACAGAAGACCAAGATCCGCTGCCTGATGAATCAAGCACCTTCACCGCCCAAAGCTTCGCTTCAGGGGCAACACCCACTACGCCGAGAGAATTATTGCGCCCTGCGATCGTCCCTGATACGTGCGTACCGTGGCCGTTTTGATCTGTAGTGTTGCTTGAAGATCCGCCTGAGCAATTCGTGCCGCCGACTACTGCCCCAGAAAGATCTGGATGCGTAGCCAAGATACCAGTGTCGAGCACAGCAACGTTTACGTTTGTACCTTTGTTGGATTTATTTTCTGCGTTGATGCGATCAATACCTGTTGGCAGCGTCTGAGCCATGATAGTAGGGCCGCTTTTTGCGTTTGCACTGCCGCGCGCATCGCTATCTAGCCTACTATCAATTCTTTCAGGGCGATCTTCATTGAATATAGAAACGAACCTGTCTGGCACAACCGCGGCCACATCAGGATCGCTAGAGAGGGCAGACGCATCGCTTACACTCGCCGATACAGAAAAGCCTTTGAACGCTTCTTTGAAATGGGAATCGCTATGGATGCCCTTGTGGCGACCTTCGATCCTAGCCGTAGCCTGATCCGCATCTCCGCCATCCTTAAGCACTACAATATACCTCCCAGGAATAACAGCTCCATCTGGATTATCTGCGCTTGTAGTATTAACACCGAGAGCCGCAACCGATATAAAAGCGAAAACGAAAAATGCAAATCTTGATAATGAAATTGCAAATTTGTTGTTCATGTTGCGTTAAGGATACATTAGCCAGCTAATAAATACCAGCAAATAAAAGCTAATTCTGTGGAAAAGTGCTCCTATTCAGCTTTGAAACAGCGCCCTGTACTTATCGAAATAAGCATATCCAAGGAACGCCACCAAAATAGACACGACAATCCCAGATGGTAAATATTCTGTGTGACCAATCGCAAAATCAAACACAAAAATGCCTACGCAAATCGGCGAAAGGAATATCGTGGCAAGCTGCGGCAAGAATCCGAAAATAAGCATGAGGCCCGATACTATCTCCGTTGTTTTGATCATGCCAAATATTCCCATATCCCAAAGGCTTTGGGTGCTTGCCATCATCTCTGGCGGCACTCCAGCCATAGAATGGAATGCGGAATAAAATCCTCCAGCGCCGCTCCCGAGGAACGCTAGCCCAGCGAGAGTGCGGATAGTAATGACGAGCTTTCTGTTTCGAAAATTCATACGTACAAAATTTAGATAATTAATTTATTGCAGATCTGGATAAGGCGCAGATCCTCCACCCTCTCCTGCATCTCCGAAGTTCCACGGCGCTCTTTCTGGCTGCGGCATTGGATCACAAGCGTAAGTTTTGCCGCCTGTAGTCAGCGTGACACCCTCGCCAGCACCAATGAATATAATACCGACGGCTTCGTATTTCTGGCCAGCTGCTGCAGGAGCTTTGGCAAGCGTCGCTTCTGGGAATTTGGCGCCCTTACCAGGAACAATGTGCACAGAAGACATATCAGAAGAAGGAGACATGGTGAATTCCATACTATTATCGCAGACATACGGATAGATTCCCAGATCTTCCGTACCGAGCCTTTGCGACGCCTGATCATCCGTTTTTACTTGTATATTCGAATCTCGAAACACGTACCATGATACGAGTGCAATAGCTGCCAATATTACGATCAAAAAAATCGTTTTCTTCATGTGAGGTTTGCTTAATCCCTACCGTGAGGACCATGTTCATCCCTTTGCTCTGTGATGTTGAAGAAGCTAGACAGGATATTAGCTACGCCTCCGATATTTACAGAAGCCCTGAGCCTCAAGTGATTCTTTTCTTTCTCGATTGAAAGCGAAGGGAACGTAGCTGTACCAGTGTTTACAGATCGCACACCTCCGCTGACCGGTACAACATGCGAGCCATCAAGAGCCACGAGTGTCACAAATTTCCCTGAAGAATCGTCAATTAGATTTCCGTGATAATCTCGTACGCTTACCTGCACCGTCGGTGATATTGCATGCTTCTTTACTGTGTTTGTAGGCTGTACATCGAATGTCATATGATCAGGAGCCCCATGAGTGACGTTGATCGTGGCAGTATCCGTCTTTCCACTATCGTCTCCCTGTACCGTGATGCCGCTTCCTGCCGTTCCTGGATGATATGTGTGAGCATCGAATGATCCTCCGCCGGAAGTAACACTGAAGGTAGTGTCCCCTGTCACATCCCCCAGATCATGACCCTCAGAATCATAACCTTCGGCAGAAAATGTTTGTATCTGGTCTGCATTTATAGAGCTATTATCTGGAGAGATCACAATGTGATCAAGAGGGCCATTCTCGTCTACAAGAGTGACGTTGATGGTGGCAGTATCCGTGAAGCCGCCATCATTGCCTTCTACCACGATACCATCTGCTGCTCCGCCTGGATTATATGTGTGCCCATCGAATGATCCAGGGCCGCTATCTACACCAAAGGTTGTAGAATCAGTGACATCTCCCAAAGAATTGCCGCGCTGATCAAAAGCCTCGGCGGTGTAATTCTGCGTTTCTGTTGTCGCAATAGAAGCGCTGCCTGGAGAAATAGTAATGTGATGAAGCTCGCCCGCGCTCACATGAAGCGAAGAAGTGTCAGTGAACGATCCATCATGCCCTGTCACCGTCCAATCTCCAGCATGCTCTGCATGATATGTAGAGCCGTCAAAAGATCCTCCCGCGCCATCCGTGATTGAAAAGAGAGTGGCGTTCGTTACACTGCCTGTAGAATTGCCATAAGAATCAAAGCCTTCTGTGCTGTAGCTCTGCGTATCATCAGCAGATATTGATTCGCTGCTTGGAGAGATGACGATATGATCAAGAGCTCCTGCTGTGTAATCTATATTCGTTTGCGTTCCGTTATCATCTGCAGTGGAAATGCCAAAAGTATCATCCGCGCTTGCGTTTGTAGGATTCTGGATCTCGTTTTCTCCTGCCGTGCCGCTCATTCGCACGATTATTTCGCCAAGGCCGGTATTTGAAAGCGCGGCTGAAGGAATCGTTAGGCGGATCCTATGATAGCCCGCAAAAGGGCCCGAATTCACAGACGCAATATATGAAAGGCCGCTCGCAGCCGTTGCTGCGCCACCAGATTGCTGGATCGTGAAATCAGAAGCCGCTAGATTGCCGCTTGTGATCAATATATCGCTTGAAAAATATAAATATACAGTGTCGCCCTCTGTGAGCACATTTGCAGGAGTGAAAGACGCTAGCACGCTGCTTGCGCCGGCAAAAGTGCCAACGGTAGTGCCGCCGCGGCCATAAGACACATCAATAGTATCGGCATGCGCAGGAGATACAAAAAAGAATAAGCTAAAAACTGCTACTGAAGCAAAAAGAAATCGCTTGCCGAACTTTATAATACTCATAAATTATTATCTAATGTGCTATTAATCTCGCACAAATTGTATCATGTACAACATTTTCAAAATAGCTTATTAGCCTAAAGTGGGGATAACCCAGCGCTAATTCCCCACTTTTTTATCACGAATAGCCAAAAATTGTATGGCTTTGTTTACAACCCTAGAATCCACAGGCGGCATGAATTTGGCGATCTCTTTCACCGGCGCGTCTGGATGATTCTTTATAAAATCATGCAGCTCCACAAGCGCTTCCACTTCTTTTTCGATCTTTCTCTCTTCTGCCAGATCCACTACCTCCGCGCTTGGATATATGCTTGGATTTGCAGGTATAAATTGCTTCATTTAAATAAAATCCTTGGGATCAAAAACATTTTTGAGACCGTTCGTTTGATAACAAAGCTCGATATTACCTAGATCTTCTTTGGAAAAGAATCCGAGCTCCATGCATTCATCTGTAGGAGTAAAGTCTAGGCTTTCGAGCTCGATTCTGTAGCAGAGCACAAGCGAATAATACCAATCCATATTTCTTTTTCCTTCCAATCTACACGTGTATGTATAAACTGGGTTTTTAGATATATCTTTTACTTTAAGACCCGTCTCTTCTTCAATTTCTCGCCGAAGTCCTGCGTGCAGATCTTCACCAAAATCCAATCCGCCTCCTAGCATTTCCCATTTACCTTCATGTATTATCGAATCCTCTTTTGCAAGCAACACTTTGCCCTCACGCACACAGAGCCCCTTCACAGTGACGCGAAAAAAAGAATCCGGAAAATCTTTGGATGCTGGCGGCTTTATCATAGGGTGATTATAGCAAAAGTTAGAAATCTTGATACCAAAACAGCTATTTTTAGGGTACTTGACAACATGATTGAACTATGCTATACTTGCACAGTAGCAAGCTCTTTTACATTCTTTACCCATAGCTTTGAGCACTCTATTATCAGAGTATTCGGAGCCGTGGGTAAAAGCTAAATAATCCACGAAAACCAAACCAAAAGGATACCGACATGAAAAACAAAGCAGCAAAAAGACAGGTGCTCGAGTGGCACATCGCCACATCAAATCGTGACCTCGCCGATATCGACATCGAGATTGAATCGATGCAGAAACGGCAAGAGCTTCTCAATCAATACGCAGATACGCCCGGCGCAACCGAGATTATCGAAGCAATTGAAAACAGGTGGGATGAGCTTAGCCACATTTCGAATGCCTGCGCTGAAGATATCAGAATGTCTGGAATCGAGATCAGAATGATCGACGGCACAGCAACTGCCAGAGATCGCGAGATTTATGCCGCCTTTTGTGGCTGCAGGGTATGGGCTTACTAAGCCTTCTTGGGTATAGTTACAGCAATGCAAAGTGTAGCTATAAGTGATTGAACTTTTGGATTCAAAATTTTCGCGGGATTATTTAGATAATTTGTATTTGATACGATCTCCTCTCCTCAGAGTTTAAGAGACGTATCCGGACCAGCTATGCCTTGCAGGGTAGCTGGTCCTTTACTTTTCTATAAATAATCTAATTACGCTTTCCTGAAATGCATACCTAGATAGTAAGGCCAGATGATGAGAGCGAATAGACCTTTCTTAAAAGGCAAATTCAAATACCCGATAGTAAATATCCAGCCAATGATCCAAAGCGTCCCAAACGAATCGTGTTCTATTATCATGGATAAATTGTATCACGCTTTCTCAGAGCAGTGACCAGTCCTATAATGATAGTGGAAATCCAAAGAAATACAGTGGTATTTAGAAGGATATCTCCATAAACTACACATGTAAGATCAAATCCTTCGCAATGGAGAGAACGTAAGTAAAATACTCCAAATGCAGGCACAAGCATATTTATAAATGTAAACCACAAAAAGACCATTTCACCTTTGATCTTAGCGTGGTTAAAAAATAATTTTATATGTGAAAATAGTGACAATACTATTCCAACAAAAATTGCAATTTCTAAAATCGAAACATTTCTGAACTCATTTGTGTCATAAAGCACCCATAGTATAAATCCTACAATTGCAGCATAAACAACAGCAAAAAATATGTGAAACCTTTTCATGCACAAATTGTACCACGCTCAAAAGTCAAAATTGGGAATCTGGAAACCTATTTAGACAAAATTGCTTTCAACTTATCTACATATGGCTGCTTTTCTTCTTGAGATGGCCAATATGTATCCTTGTGATTTATGTATAGATTATCTCCATTGTATCTAGGAAAAACATGTAGATGGAAGTGAAATACATCTTGATTGCCGGCGGGCTCGTTATGCTGTCTGGTGGAAATTCCCTCACATTCATATGCTTCCTTAAGGGCTATAGCCACCTTTTTAGAAAAATCAAAGACCTTATGCCCCATTGCTTCTGGCATGTCATAAATATTCTCTAAATGTTCATTCGGTATAATTAGTACATGGCCAGGATTTGATCTCCACCATTTACCAGCAACAAAAGCGGTAATAAATTCGTCCCTGTATATCACAGATTTCTCAAACAATCCTTTGTCTGTCATTTCTCCTTTCGCTATCTGGCACAAAGGGCATATGTATTTTTCCGGCGCGTGATTGTACATAAATTATAAATCAAATTCCTGCTCTACCGCGTTTGCAATATGTGTAAATTCTTGGCCAGCTCTTGCATGAAGCATTCTGATTATGCCTCCGTGGCAAATGACGAGAGGCTTTTTATATTTTCCTGCTTTTGCATCCTCAATAAAATTTGAAAGCCGCTCCCATACCTCTTCCGCAGATTCTCCTCCGAAAGGTCGGTAGTCATACTTTTGTTCTTTATCGATCTGTCTAGCATCAAATCCAACTTCTGCGCTGATCTCATCCCATGTCTTGCCCACTAGAGAGCCGAAATCTCTTTCTGTTATTTGATCTGTGACGATAATCGGAAGCGCCAGCTTTTCATTTATTATATCTGCAGTTTGTTTGGCTCTTATGAGCGAAGATCGAAACATAACATCAAAATCTTCTTTGGGAATCCGCGAAGCAGCTTCTTTTGCTTGACCCAATCCCTCTTCGTTCAGAGGCTCGTCAAATCTTCCGGTTATAATTCCTCGTTTGTTATAGTCCGTCTCACCATGCCTTACAAAAGTAAATTTCATAAAATTAAATAAAATCCTTAGGATCGAATACTCCCTTGAATGCTTTCGTTTGGTGGCAAAGTTCAAGATTGTCTAGATCTTCTTTAGAAAAGAATCCGAGCTCCACGCATTCGTCTGTAGGAGTAAAATCTAGATTTTCTAATTCGATCCGATAGCAAAGCACCAAAGAATAATACCAATCCATTTCTCTCTTATTTTCAAAATGACACGTCCATACATAAACAGGATTTTTCGATATAGTTTTCACCTTCAGTCCAGCTTCCTCCTCAATTTCTCGCCTCAGCCCTGTATGAGGATCTTCTCCGAAATCCAATCCTCCGCCCGGCAATTCCCATTTCCCTTCATGTATTATGGAATCTTCTTTAAAAATAAGCACCTTGCCATCCTGAACACAAAGACCCTTAACCGCCACGCGGAAAAATGAATCCGGAAAATCTTTGGATGCTGGCGGCTTTATCATATGGTGATTATAGCAAATCCATTCTACGCACAATTCATTACGTCAAAATCGCTACAGGTAGGGCCTATAAAGCACGGCTGGCAGGCACAGGACACACCATCATCCCCGCAAGAATCGCTATGTATACATACAAGATCGCCGCACGCGAGCCCCGCTTGATCGCAGTTCAGGCCGACAAATCCGTCAGGGCAAGAGCATGTATAGCTATCAGGAAATCGATTGCATGCCCCGCCATTTTGGCAAGGATCAGGGCTGCAAGGATCGCTGTAGACATTTATGTTCGCGGCCTTAGCGCCTTCGCCATATACCCCATTTGCAGCTTGATTCGCAGTGATCGTGGTCACCCCGATCCCTTGCACTGTGCAGCTGCTGCCACTGATTGATGCCACAGATGGGTCGCTGCTCAAAAAGCTAAAATCGCCGGAGCTATCTGACGTCGGCGCAAGGGTCACGGCAAACGGAGTGCCGCTCCAATACTCGACAAGATCATCAAAAGCGATGGTGGGTGCTTGTCCTGCTACAGTCAGTATCGCAGCTTTTGATCCAAGAGCAAAGCTTTGAGACGCAGCTTGTGACGCCGTGATGGTAGCAGTACCCGGGCCAACGATCGTCACGGTTGATCCGCTGATCGTGGCGACACCATCATCACTGCTTTCATAAATGATCGCCCCATCGCTATCTGAAGACGCACTCAAAGCAAAGGGCGCATCGCCGTACGTCTTGGCTATATCATTCAAAATGATAGTCGGTACAATTTTGCTATTACTGCCGCTTTGATGATGCGCGCCAGAGATTATCGTTGGCACCTTTGCAGTATTTTGTACAAGAGTCCTGTTCACAAAATCTCTCGTAGCTTTGAAAAAATTGCCCGTTCCTGAAAATAGCCCGAGCGGGCTCAATATTTCTGCCGCATGCACATTTTGAAATCTGATCAGGGCAAGCTTCGTCTTCGTCCCGAAAAAATCGCTTTCATTGCCCGTTGATCCGATGCCAGATGACGCAACTATAAATCCATGCTGGTTCAAATATTGCTGCAAGAGGAAGACCTCCGCATCCTCCGAACCCAATTTAAGATTGTGGGTAAAAAGCTGCGCCGCCGATTTGGCTGGCAGCACATAGGCAAAAAGAAGCACCACAGAAAAGAGTGCCGCCAGATAATGCTTACATCTCTTTGGTGTTTTCATTCTGAAATTTATGGATATTTGAAAGATCCCCCGCAGGCTCGTATGTGGCAAATATTACGCCGTTGCTACCGATCTTTGAATCGGTAAGCTTGAAATTTTGCGCCTGCGTGCCTTCCGCGAAAAGCTTTTTACCTGTGCCAATTGTGATCGGATGTACGAATAGATGCATGCGATCAATCAGATTATACTTAAGAAGCGTCTGAATTAGGTTGCCACTGCCCCAAACCCATAGATCAGGGCCATCTTCTTCTTTGAGCTTCTGAATCTGCGCTACCACATCGCCTGTAATACAAACCGAATTATTCCACCCTGGTTCAAAAGATTTATGTGACACAACATATTTTTTCGTGCTATTGAACGGATTCGCTACTTCAAGGTCTGTGGTTGCATGGGGCCAATATGCAGCAAAAATATCATAGGTGATCTTGCCCAAGAGAAGCTCGAATGGAATGCCAAAAAATCCGCCCAAAATAGCATTCATCGCCTCGTCTTGCGGGAAAGAAATCTGCCAGCCGCCGTATGCAAATCCTCCTGCCTTATCTTCCTCCGGCCCGCCTGGCGCCTGCATCACGCCATCCATTGTTACAAAAGTTGTTGTGATTATTTTTCTCATTTTTATATTTTAGCAGATTTTAGTTGTGATGGTGAAGGGGTGGGATTTTTACTAAATTAGATTGGCAAGTAATGGAAACTCTTTATACGTCTGATTATGTGTAGCGGATCCCATATGCCCTTCTCCTTTTGGAATAATTTGGATTCCTCCTAGATGATCGAGCATTGATCTGCCCTGCTTATCGTCACATGTCCAAGGATCGTTGTCTGAATTTATAAATACAAATCGCTCAGCTTTACCTTTTATTTCTTCCCAATTAAAATCCTCCGTATTCTTTTCATCTTCCGGTGTCGCCCTCAATGCTTTTGCATATCCTGAAACCAAGATTGCTTTTGCTATTGGAGTTTGAAGCTTTTCCAAAATGCTTAAGATAAGCTGTGCTCCAGCAGAATGCCCGATCAGCACCGTCTCCTCATTAAATTTTCCATTCTCCAGAACAAAGCTCAGCCAATCTTTCAAATTCGGCGTCTCGGCATTAGGTAATTGCGGTAGCCACACTTCAAAGCCCTTTTCCTCAAGCTTCGTTTTTATATAAGGGAACCAAAAGTCAGTATTTTTGTCACCTGTACCGTGCAAAATTATGGCGTTTTTCATAACATGATATTACAACGAACCTCGCAAAAATACGAATGTGAAAAACTTATCCAAACTATTCTGGTATTCTGCAGAATATTAGAATAGTTTTATAAAGTGAATAAACTTTTTGCCATATGGCGATAAAGTGTGATGCACACTTAGGCCCTCGTATTTTTTGTTTACAAGCCCCGCGAGCGACAACTTGCGAGTATGCTCCGAGATCGTCTTCATGTTGCAATCAAGTCCCTCTGCAATTTGATCGAGCGTAATTCCCTCTTTCTTTGAAATGATGAGAAGGATCTCAATACGGCGATAGCTAGCGATTCCCTTTAAATGCCTCTCCAATTCTCTAGCTGTTTTCATTACATAATTTTAGCATATTCTTGTATTCTGCAGAATACCAGAATAGTCCTGCAAATGTGTATATCTTTACGTGGAGATTAGTCGTACCTTTGATTTTTAGGCGGAAAAGCGCTATTCTAGGCGAGCATTTGGATTGTTGCCAGTTCGTCTAATGGTAGGACACATCCCTCTGGAGGATGTTATTGGGGTTCGAGTCCCTGACTGGCAGTTGACGACAGAATGGAGGAAAATGGCAGGAGCAAAGTGCGGGGCACTTTGCGTCAGGGACGAGAAAACCTTTTGAGCTCAAAATTGATTTCAAGAAAATTTTGACCAAAAGGTGTACTGATCCTGTAAGGATCGAGATTTTCTGACTGGCAGTTTTTAAGATTTGGTATAATACATTTTATGGACAATCCTTTTGAGCGAGGCCTAAAAGATTTTAAACTAGGAGGAGCCACTCTAGGTGAATCTGTGCCTGCAGTAAAAAAACCTGATAATCTAGAACAACCACGGCATTTAGCCACTGTTTCTAAACAGGAGATTATGAATCTCTTTAGTCGGACAAGAGAACTTTTTGATTTTGCTGAACAAAATGGTATAGATCGTTCTGGTTTGATATATGGAGATTTGAATAATGAGTTTGCTGAAAATCCTTACGCAAAAGAATTGCCACAGAAATTTTATCCCATTATCGCTGATTATCCAGGAAAATATTGGGCAGTCTCATTTGAAGATAGATTTGATCCATACTATGCAAAAGGCACGAATATGCGTCTTATAAGGTTATCGACTGTTCCTAAAAGATCTCAAAGTGACGATAAGATTCGCGAGATTAGCATATCTGAGCCAGCCACAAGCGAAGGCCTTGGGAATGTTCAGTTTATGTTCATTAAAGATTCTATAAAGAATCAATCATTTACAAATATAAATACATCTCCAGAAAATCAAGCGGATGCTCCAGATGGCTCAGCAGAATTGGTTTATGAACTTGATGCAGCCGGGCGCAAAAGGCTTGTTACTCAAGAGTTTAATCGTATGGACGAAGGTATTTTTGAATGGAATGCTACAAAAACGCCCGTAAGGTGGCTTAGGAATTTGCAAATAAAACAAGATAAGAGAAATGAAGCAAATATTCAATATGAGGATATGTATATTCTTGGTCGTCACCATCAAAACGAGAATAGGAGAGATAAAAGGGTTAGGGTAAGAATCACTGCTTTAGGAAAATCGGATGGTTATAAAAATATTCTTATTTCGATAGGTCAGGAAATTGGAGACAAGCAAGAAACTCTTTTTGAGGATAAAAGAAACAATACAAAAGTGATCTTTAACGACAATGAACCTTGGACAACTAAAGGAGAAATTGTGGAATTTTTGAGACAAGATCCTAACTATTCTTTTCTTTTTGATGGTAGTGCTAGTTATGAGAAAATTATCGAGCTTTTGAGGCAAAAGTCTAATTTAGTTACAAATGATTGGGATAAGCCAAACGCAGTTTTTGCTGCGGGACTTGAAGAGGGACAGAAAACGATAGCCGAGTAGGATTCAAATTTATATTTTTTAGGGCATCAGGCTCGGTTTCTCTCAAAAAAGGTTCCAACATCGTCCCAGACCCCCGTAGTTAAAATTTGCTATACTTGTATGCATCACAATGCACACTCCACACGAACATCACGATCATTCTCACGGTCTCGTTGACGAATCCATCATTCGCTCGAAAGCTGGCGTAAAAGCAGTAAGCTGGAGCCTAATCGTCCTGCTTATCACAGCCATAGCTCAATCAATAATTTTCTCAAAGACGAATTCGATTTCACTTCTTGCTGACGTAATTCATAATTTTGGAGATGCCCTTACAGCATTTCCTTTAGCTGCAGCGTTTTTGCTAAGAAACAAAGTGGCAGAAAAATTTTCCGGATATTTTGTGGTGGCAACTATTTTTATTAGCGCATGTGTAGCTGCTGTACAAGCGGTAAATCGTCTTCTAAATCCAATGCCCGTTGCACATTTATACATATTAATAATCGGTGGAATAATCGGCTTTGTAGGCAACGAAGTAGCTGCCGTAATCAGGCTCCGTGCAGGCAAGCGCCTCAGCAGCAAGGCTTTGATAGCTGACGGCAATCATGCTCGCGTGGACGGATTGGTCAGCATATCTGTAGTTGCAAGCTCAATTCTCGTCGCCTTAGGCTTGCAAGCGGCCGATCCGATCATTGGCTTAATCATCACAGTAGTGATTCTGCGAATTACTTGGCAATCCTACAAAACAATATCGATGTAGTGTGTGGAAGCTTTTTATTTGTGAGAAAAGTCGTGAGATTTTTCTTCCAGTTCTGCAAATTCCAGATTGCGCGCAAGCTTTTCAAGATCAGCCTCTATAAGCTGGATAGAAAGGAAATCGTTGGAATCAGCATTTTCGAGCTCGCGCTCGTAATCTTTGATTCTCTCTAAAATTAAATCTTTTACTGCCGTCATGCATATCGAGACGGGGTAAAATAATTTTTATGACAGCGTAATTATTTTATGATTTCTTGAGCGCTGCCTTTATGAAAGCTGTGAAAAGAGGATGCGGTGAAAGAGGCCGAGCGAGGAATTCCGGATGGAATTGTGTGCCAAGGAAAAACGGATGGGCGTTCGTTGGCAGCTCTGCGATCTCGCACAGCTTGCCATCTGGGGATTTGCCCGAGAACACGAGCCCAGCATTTTCAAGCTGATCTACGTATTTTGGATTCACCTCATAGCGATGGCGGTGGCGCTCTGAAATTTCTTTCTTGCCGTATGCGTGAATTGCTACAGTGCCCTCGCGAAGCTCTGCTGGATATGCGCCAAGGCGCATCGATCCGCCGTAATCCCCTGCAAGAAGCTTATCTTTCTGATCCGGCATAATATCGATTATCAAATGCTCTGCGTTTTGATTTATCTCTGCGGTGTTGGCATCCTTGAGGCCGAGCACACTCCTCGCATATTCGATCGTCATTAGCTGCATGCCATAGCAAAGTCCGAAATATGGAATTTTGTTTTCGCGAGCGTATTTGATGACAGCGAGCTTACCTTCGATGCCCGTT
This sequence comes from Patescibacteria group bacterium, assembly GCA_040390775.1. GTDB lineage: Bacteria > Patescibacteriota > Minisyncoccia > Phycocordibacterales > CAIRYW01 > JAQBQZ01. The sequence goes on from JAZJXR010000013.1 coordinate 26,508, forward strand.
TCGCCGAATCCGCCCGGCACCACGATACCATCATAATTAGAAAGCTCTTCTAGCTTCTCTGGATGTTTCTCGAATTCTTTAGCAGAAAGCCAAGTGAGCTTGGGCTTGGCTCCTTCATAAAAAGAAGAAAATTTGATCGCCTCAATTACAGATAGGTATGCATCTGAAAGCATAAAATCCCCACTGTCGAAATATTTGCCGACGATCGCGATCTTTACTTCACGCGAAGTATTCTTTATCTTTTCTACAAAAGCTCTCCATTCCTTAAGATCATGATCTTTTTCATCCAAATCCAGATGCTTCATGATCATCTCGCCTAAATTATCTGCTTCGAAATTAAGAGGGATATCGTATATAGAATCCACATCCGGTGCAGAGATCACATTGTCGACAGGCACGCTGCATGAGATCGCGATCTTTTCCTTTCGCTTATCATCCATAGCCACTTCGCTCCTTGCTATCAGGAAATCACAATTCACTCCATAGGAATTCAGCTGGCGGATAGCATTTTGCGTAGGCTTGCTCTTCATCTCGCCTAATTTCCCCGGCACAGGGAGATATGACACCATGACGAAAGCCACGTCTCGAGAGTGGCGGATTTTGAGCACTCGTGCCGCTTCGATGAACATTATGTTCTGATAATCCCCTACAGTGCCACCAATCTCAATTATAGAAATGTCAGAATCAGAATTCGTGGCTGCCTTTTCCAATCTTGCAATGATCTCATCGCGAATATCTGGAATAGCTTCGACGCATTTGCCGCCATAGCCGAGCGCACGCTCGCGATCTATCACGCTCTTGTACACCATACCACTTGTCATATATGAAAATGAGCTGATGTCGCGATTGAGGAACCTCTCATAATTTCCCATATCTTGATCCGTCTCGAGGCCAGAATTGAGCACGAATACTTCGCCGTGCTCTGTAGGATTCATTGTGCCGGCGTCCACATTCAAATAAGGATCAACCTTTACCATGTTGACCCGAAATCCCTTTGCTTGGAGTATCGCACCTATCGAAGAAGTTGAGACGCCCTTACCCACCCCGCTCATCACTCCCCCAATCACGAATATATATTTGTGCGATTTTTTCATTTATTGACACCTACTGTATGTCTTTTAGATTTTAAGATATTTCTTCACCGCAAGATAGCTTGACAGTGCCCCAATACCAAGGCCTGAAGCCAGAAAGATAGCCGCTACGTAGAAAAAGTGGCCTAAGAAATACCACCAGATATTGAGCCCCGGGTCTATGCCTACATTTAGCTTTGCGGTATAAGGCCCAGCCCAGTATGTGATTGGGAGGAGCAAAAGCAGCGCAAGAATCGTGCCTCCAATGCCATACATAAGGCCCGAGACAACAAAAGGCCCTTTGATATACCGAGTGGATGCGCCCACTAAGCGCTTTACGGATATTTCTTCGCGTGCCATATATATAGTGAGCCTAATCGTATTAAAAGTAATGAGGAATGCTATCAGCCCAAAAAATACTACGAATGCAATACTAAGAGATTTGGAAGCTTCTTGAATATTTGTGAGCTTATCGATCGCTTCTTTGTTGCGAGCGTAATTCACTTTATCAATCACGCTTGCAGCATCATTTTTCTTTTGATCGTCGAGGAAATTGGCGATGCTTTCGTAATGCGCCGGATCTTTGGCCTTGATCTCAAGAGCTGCACCGAAAGGATTATTGCCCACCTCCGTCAAAGCCTGCAAGGTGAGCTCATCGCCGGCGTGGCGAGCCTTAAAGGCCGCCAGCTCCTCATCACTTGAAGAAAATTTAGTACTAGCAACCTCGGGCAAAGCCTCGATCCTTTTTACTATAGATTGCATATCGGCTTCCGTCGCCCCCAAAGTGAAATACACGTTCACGTCCACATTATTTTTGATCGCATTCAAGGTGTACGTCTGGAGGGCAGACATGATAATAAGAGAGCCCACTACGAGGAGCGCCAGCGTCATAATCAGCACAGCCGTGAAAGACACGGATCCATTCCTCCAAAAATTCAGGAATCCTGATCTAGATATTCTTTTAATGTTTGTCCAAAGCATACAGGAATAGTATACAGTATTCAGTAGTCAGTATACAGTGGAGAAAAACTACATTTATTTCCTATTTTTTGCGAAATTTCTCAGAAAGACAATTTCGCCTATTATCACAAATTTTGTCGCAAGCACTGACAACGGATATATCACTGTAATCAAAGAATAGTTTGCCATAGAAAATGTAGACAGGGCATGCTTCACTGCATCCGCATACATAGATCCTAACGACTCACTCTTTGGAGCATGCCACGTTTTGCGCATAGTTGGAAAAAACGCGATGAGATCAATAAATGTCGCAAGTAAGACAGACCATAATACACTTTTAGCTAAAAGCCAAGGAAGAATCGAAAAGATCGCTAATGCTAGGCAAACTTTGTCGAAATTCGTAATATCTTTCGTACCATATTTTCCTTGAAGCGATAAAAGAAGAGTAACTATGGTCACAATAGCTGCAACTCCTGTAGCCCATGATCCAGGCCCTCCGCCTGATACCACTTGACCAAAATAAGCTATAACTGTAACAATCGCCCAAATAAGCCAGGTATAAGTATGAGGCTTTGTATTACCTCGCAAAATATCACTGATATATAAATATGAACTGAAAAGCGCAAGGCCTGCAGCAATCGCACCGAATATTATTTTTATGTCCATTTTAGAAGTCTATCAAACATGACTTACTTGCGAAAGTAGTTTTATGAGCCCGCCCAAGAGCCTGTGGGTCAATTCAATTTTCTCACCTACTTCTGTATATTTCTCAAGAGTCACATAGCCTAAATCTTTTGCAATGAGAAGCTGATTTTCTACCTCCGATAGAGAAGTTTTCGCCATGACAAAGAAATGATGCTTGTCTTTTGCAGAACTTCTGCCGAATCCTTCAGCGATATTAGATGTAATAGATACTACAGCCCTCCGGATCTGATTTGTAAGCCCAAACTTTTCTTCTTGAGGAAATTTATTCGTGATTTCATAAATAAAAAGTACGAGTTTATGGCCTTCCTGCCAAGCCAGCAAATCTCTAAAATTTTGTATTTTCCCCATACTGAATACTGTCTACTCTATACTGACTACATCATATGGCGTACTTTCCCTGCTTGTCGTCCCGTGCCACCTTGCCACCCTCCATCGTGATCACGCGCGAGTGCACAAAATCTATTACGCCTTTGTTGTGCGTCGTTAGGATCACAGTGGTGCCCAAATCATTTATCTTTTTCAAAATTTCTATCACGTCATGCGTAGACACGGGATCCAAATTCCCCGTCGGCTCATCCGCAATCACCACATCCGGCTGATTCACAATCGCACGCGCAATAGCGACCCTCTGCTTCTCTCCGCCAGATAATTCATGAGGGAAATTCATCATTTTATTCCCTAGACCCACAAGCTCGAGCACATGCGGCACATCTGCTGCAATTTCTTCATCGCCTCTGCCACACGCCTCCATAGCAAAGGCGACATTTTCATACACCGTCAAATTCGGAAGTAGCCTGAAATCTTGAAATACCGTACCGATCCTGCGGCGATAATCCGTGATGGCATCTTTTCGCAAATTGTGGATATTTACAGATTCAAAATACACAGAGCCTTTGCTAGGCTTCTCTTCGCCAAGAATCATTTTTATCAGGGATGTTTTGCCAGCGCCCGAATGCCCAACAATAGATACGAATTCTTTAGGCTTTATGGTAAAAGAGACATCGGAGAGAGCCGTAGTGTTGTTGGGATACGTCTTAAATACTTTATCAAAGTAGATCATTATAATATTTGCTTTAGAGAGATTTTTCTGCCTCGATGAATTCATCGATCTCACCGCGCTCCAAGACTTTTTCTACGTTGGCCGTTTCAAAATTGGTGCGATGATCCTTTATCATTTTGTATGGATGGAGCACGTAAGACCTTATCTGGCTACCCCACTCGGCTTCCGTGGTTTTGGACACGTAGCTACCCGCCTCTTCAGCTCTCCTTGCGTCTTCCATTATAGCATAGAGCTTTGCACGCAGGAGCTCGATTGCTTTCTCTTTGTTTTGCGCTTGATTGCGCTCTCCATCTACGTGCACAGAAAGCTTTGTAGGAATATGCGTGATGCGCACAGCCGTCTCGCGCTTGTTCACATTTTGCCCTCCTGGGCCTCCGGATTTGGTAAAAATAATATTCATCTCTGATTCCGGGATCTCTACATTCATTCCCTTGTCGAATTTCGGGATCACTTCCACCATTACGAACGATGTCTGCCTCTTGCCTCCCGAATTGAATGGCGAGATGCGCACCAAGCGATGCACGCCGGATTCGCGCTTCAAAGTGCCGTACACATTTTTGCCTTTGATTTCAATCGTCACGTTTCTGTATCCGCCATGATCGTTTGTGTTTTCCGAAAGCAGATCATAGCCCCAGCCCTGCCACCCCAAATATTTTTTGTACATCTCGAAGAGCATCGCGGCGAAATCCTCGGCATCATCGCCTCCCGCTCCGGCAAATATGGTCATCACAGCTTCGCCCTTATCATACTTGCCCCCGCCCGGCACAAAATCCTTAAGCTCTTGGAGCTCCTTTATAGCCGCCTGCGCCCTCGCCTTATCTACCCAAAAATCCGGAGCCGCCATCCCCGCTTCGATTTCTATTATTTTTTTGACTCGCTCTTCTTCTGTCATACCAACATCCTAACACAATAGAAAGTAAATTTTGGAAGCCGAAGGTCGGGATTGAACCGACGACCCCGTCTTTACGAAAGACGTGCTCTACCAACTGAGCTACACTGGCTAGCGGGAGCCGTCGGTGGGAATCGGACCCACGGTCTCTGTCTTACCAAGACAGTGCTTTACCACTAAGCTACGACGGCTTATAAAAAATCAATATACCATTTTGGACTTAGCTAAACAATCCGACAATCACTGCCGCCGCGGAAATTGTCATGATAG
>JAZJXR010000014.1:0-6784 GCA_040390775.1 Patescibacteria group bacterium
CCGATGGCCGGAATTGAACCGGCGACCTACTCCTTACCATGGAGTTGCTCTACCAGCTGAGCTACATCGGCACAAATGCAAACTGCCCGCAATGGTAATACATCGCAGGCAGTTTATCAATTTTTGAATTTATTTACGCGAAGCTGGCTTTGTCGTCCACTTCTAGCATGTCGAAGAGTGTCGTCTTTTCTGGATCAAGATTGAGCCGAGTGCACTCGCCTCTGAACCATTCGCTCTTTGCTGGATCATGAGCATAAGAAAAATCGCTATGGAAGCTTTCTGACCATGCTGCTTTTTCTTCAGCCGTCTTTGGTGTACCATGCTCTTCTACCCACGCTCCCATTTCTTCATCGCTTGCGCCGGCTTCTACAGCTGCCTTGAATTCATTTGCATCAATGCCTTTGAATCCAAACAGCATATTGTCTACTGGGCAATCGAAATGATATTCGCCCGCTGTGCCCGCAATTGACGCGCGGCATTTATCTAGCGTACGAGCCAAAATCGAGTAGCCATTAATTATCTGGTATGGGCTTCGCGGCGCTTCTTTTGACAGATCTTTTGCTTGAATCATGTGTTTATAAATTATGAATAGGACGCATAGTATAGACGATAATAGAAAAAATGTCCTACAAAATGTGTAGCCTTATGGAAGCTTCTCGAGATAAAGCGATGCTGTACGGCGCTTCCATGCCTTGCCATCTTTGACATGCTTATAAGATTTTATGAGCTTGTGAATTTTGAAATGTGGAGCAAAAAATTCGCATAGCCCTTCTTCCGTCCAGACGTGCTCAAATACACCGATCTTTGGATGTATATATGAATTCTCTTCGCCTCCTGGATTTTCTTTTATCATCCTCGCAGCATTCTGATCGCCTTCTAAAATAAAAGATTTGAAAAACAGCCAGCCGTACGGCTTCATTACTCGCAGAATTTCCTTTAGCAGATTTTCTCGCTCATCTTTTTGGAGGAAATGGCTTGTCATCATGTCGAGTACAACATCGACGGATCTATCCGGAAGCGGCAAATCGGTCGCAGCGCTTCTAACTTCGAATTTGATTCCGATACCCTTTCCAAGAGTATTAGCTTGAGCAATAGCTTCTCCTGAAATATCAAATCCATAGCCCTTCATTTTGGCTTCTCGAGAAAGCGCGATGATGTTGCGCCCATTGCCGCAGCCAATATCGAGGATCATGCCGCCTCTTGGGAACGGATGCCATTCAGCGTTACGCTCTGCCCAATGCACAAAAGAGAGCATATCCGAAGACGGCTCTGTTGATAGCGCCAAGTGCTCCCCGCTTTTGTATTCTTTATTCCAGAATTTCTTGGTCATAATTTATACATTAGCATACCCAAGGGCGCTTTTCATTACATGAACAGTACACCTTTTGGCTAAAATTTCTTAAAATCAATTTTAGGCTCAAAAGGTCGTCAGCACCCTTACGAAATGTCTCCCAGACATTTCTCTATCCTGTGCGAGACACAAAAAATGCCAGAGTAAACTCTGGCATTTTTTGGTCTTGCGCGGCTGAAGGGTGCTGACCCCTCGACCTCTCCCGTGCACTTATCCAATATTTTCATAAAGGCGTGGACTATATCTTTACCATAGGTATTACCCTTAGGTACTCCGGTATCTAGTCTCTACGGCGCCCCCAACCCTGTGTTGGGGTTCCCTCGGTATTCGCATATCCAAAGTTTTATTTTTGAACTTAGCCTTCACCGATATCCCGGAGAGTTTCAATCTGCCATTTCGACAAAAAGCTGCATTTCTACAGGGGAGTGCTCTACCGTTGAGCTACAGCCGCAAACTCACATATTTCTCAAAAACAGACTTTTTTCTCTCTAAAAACAGTCCGTTCCTTTGAATGTGGCTATTATACATAAAATCATACAATTTCAAAGAACCATGGATACTGTACGTAAGACGAAAATAGCCACCATCACCTTTTCTGATTACTCCTTTTTCAATACCATCCTCCTCAAGCCTACACCTCAAAATATTCAGAAAACCCTCTGAGCATGAAGTAAAAATCGTACGAATTGTCCTAAGTTTTTTAACTCTTTCTTTATGAACATATCCTATCCACACATTCCCGTCTCCATCAAAATACCCTCGAACAAAGTCAGAAAAAAGATCGGTCGGAACATTCGGTGCAGCCAAGCTATTTGTTTTTCTTTCATTAAAGCCAAGTTTGCGCAAATCATTACACATTTCTATGCTGCCAATCTGCATTCGAAAGAGTTCCTTATTATTTCCAATACCTTTGCGCACATTAATTTTATGTTCCGATCCGATAATGCGTCTTATTTTTAGCAGCAGCGCTTCATCTGTAATCTGAATGCACCAAAATTGCCCACCGCGCTTATTTACTGTGATATATCCATCAGCAGCAAAAAATCCGAGTACATAAGCCATCTCTGGCGTCCATTTTTTAAAAAAATCCTTATTTACTTTTTTAAATATCGGCACGGATATATAATATCACGTGACAGGACATTATGCTAACCAATTATTTACTGATCTCAAAACATTATGTCGGAGGTGGGACTCGAACCCACGACCTTGCGCTTATGAAGCGCACGCTCTAACCGGCTGAGCTACACCGACAACACCGTCAATTTATCACATGTCGAGCAAAACCAAAAATCTGTTGCGGGGCTAGGAATTGCACCTAGGCCTTCAGGTTATGAGCCTGACGAGATACTACTTCTCCACCCCGCTATAAGTAGCGAGAAGATTAGCAGAAAAATTGATCTTTAGCAAACTCTAAATAAAATAAAACTCGTCAAAGACTCTCTTGTACAAATTGATTGCGCGCTTTGCATCCTCTTCAGAAAGATGAAAAGCAGCGCCCTCATGCGCAATGCGATTGCGAATCTTGTGCGCTTCCCACGCATCATCTAGCGTGCGGAAATTATTTCTGTTTGCCATTTTTAGCTTCTCAGCGATTCCGCTGCCTGGCAGGTGCATCTCCGTTAGCATATCCTGAAGAATTATATCTGCCTCTATCAGTGCTAGGCGCCTATCCCCTTCGCTACCTGAGCTAAGACGAGCCTCCACCATTTTCCAGCGCCTATTTTGCGGCCGCTCATCACTTCCGGCATGAATATGATGATCAGACGAATGCGCGGCATGCGAGACTTTATCATGAGGCTCATCTGCTTCGTGTGAATGCTCATGGCCGTGCCCATGCCCGCCATGTATCCTATGATGGCTCTGGTGCGCAAGCTCTCCGAGCTTGAAGTTGAAATAAATAATTCCGATAAAAAACACTAGCGAAAGAAACACAGAATAGATCTGCACCTTATCAAACACGAATTCAAAAAATGATGCCGCACTCGGAAGCGCAAAAGAAAGCCCCAAGCTTCCAAACATTCCTTTGATCAGAGAGTACGCGACGAGAACAAGCAAAATCCAAAACACCGCATCAATAAGAGGGCTACTGCCGCCACCTTCATCGCCTGCTGTTTTTGGTTTGGGCTTAGGTTGATCTGCCATAACAACAAGTATACCGTACTCAGTATTTAGTAGACAGTGGATTCAAATACTTTTGCAATCTCGAGAAGATTCAAATCTTGGCCGTACGCACCCATAAGCTGCATACCTATTGGAAGGCCTGAAGAACTCATCCCACAAGGAATAGAAACAGCGGGCACAGATGCGATGTTTGCTGCCACTGTAAATATATCCGCGAGATACATTTCAAGTGGATTATTAGATTTTTCTCCGATTTTAAATGCAGTAGATGGAGTGGTTGGGAGCAATATGGCATCCACTTTTTCAAATGCTTTTTTGAAATCATTTTTTATAAGCTCACGCACAGCATTGGCCTTGCCATAAAATGCATCGTAATATCCGCTCGAAAGCACATACGTGCCGATCATGATTCGGCGTTTTACTTCCGCGCCAAGCAGCTCGCCGCGGGTTTTCAAATAATCTTGGAGCAAATTATCTCCCTCCTTTTTTGCGCCGAATCTCATCCCATCGAATCTGGCCATATTAGAAGATATTTCTGCAGGATTGATAATGTAATATGCAGAGAGAGAGTACGAAATATTAGGTAAATCAATCTGCACTATTTCATATCCTTCGGATTTAAACTTTTCAACTGATAAATCAAAAACTTTGCGTATTTCAGGATCAAGACCTTCAATTTCAAGTAAGGAAGTAACTATGCCGATTTTTTTTGACGCTACTTCTCTACTCGAGATGTTTGCAGTAGTGGCATCGTAAGGATCAACGCCTCTTATAGCACTAAAAATAATTTCTGCATCTTCGACATTTTTGGTAATTGGCCCTATTTGATCGAAAGAAGATACAGCAGCAATCAGACCGTGACGCGATACCGCCCCGTAAGAAGGTTTGAATCCTACAGTGCCGCAAAACGCCGAAGGCTGGCGAATAGATCCTCCGGTGTCAGAACCGAGCGCTGCAAGAGCCATGCCAGAAGCAACTGCAGCAGCTGATCCACCTGATGTGCCGCCTGGGACACGAGAAAGATCGTGGGGATTTTTCGTCACGCCGTATGCAGAATTTTCTGTCGAGCCGCCCATGGCAAATTCATCCATATTTGTGCGGCCGAGGAACACTACGCCTTTTTCTTGGAGCTTTTTTATCGCAGTCGCACTCCATGGCGCCACATATCCTTCAAGGATTTTGGACGCAGCGCCCACTCGCCTGCCTTCGATCAGAATATTGTCTTTTACTGCAAGTGGAATCCCGAGAAGCAGATTATCTTTTTCTCCGGATTTAATTCGGGCATCCGCCGCATCCGCTTGCTCGAGCACATCAGCAAACACTTCCAAATAAGCATTTAAATCTTTGTTCTTTTCTTCAATATTTTTCAAATATGCTTCTGCAAGCTCGCGAGCAGTAAATTCTCCTCCTATCAGAGACTTGTGCACAGATACAATTGTAATATTTTTTAAATCGATCATTTTATTCCAGAATCTTTTTTACTTTTACAAAATTGTCTTCCCTCATTGGAGCAGCATTTAGCAAATCTTCGGTATATTCGCCGTTATGAAGCACTTCGTCATTTCGGAGCACATTTATAGAAGAATACTCAGGCGGAGGCGCATCTTCCGCTGCCTCTTTGACCTTTGCTACAAAGCCCAAAATCGCCTCAATTTCGCTTTGAAATTTGGCTTTTTCTTCTTCCGTAAGAGCGAGCCTCGCAAGGCCTGCCAATTTTTCTATTTCTTCCTTGGAAATCATAAGAAGAGTCTAACATATAAAATAGCCGAAATAAAAACGGCTTCGCATTGCGAAGCCTAGATACTTAAACACCCGGAGGAATCAATTGGGTACCGCTTGTCCATCCTAATCCCGGACTATAATGCAATCCGCGGTGGAGTAGCCCCCCATCTGTATATTGATAGACAGTGCCCTTGAAGGCAGTCCAGGTAGAACTTTCATTTCCCTTGAGAAGCTGCTGGTTCGCAAGCAGGAAGTCGAGCACGTTGGCATTGTAGCGACTCCAATACCCGCTCCGACAAATTTCAGCGTGACGATCCCAGAGAATCTTGCCATTCTTTTCATGGGTCCAGACCTTCATTCTGCGCTCATCAGGGATAAAAGGCGGAGCATCACAATCGATCTCGTAATTCTTCCGAACGATATCCGCATCACCATAAACAGCATGTGCCACTTTCTCCATAAAATCCCCAGCGCATGCCTGCTTGACCAACTCATCGGTCCAAAGACCGCTCCTTTCCAAAGCCTTGAAGAGTTCGTTGGCGAGCCCTGGCCTCATGTTTAGTTTTTCGTTCATAAACGTGTCAGTTTGATTTGACGTGTTCACTTTTTGCACAACGTGTCCACTCGGACGTGTTGAATTTGAAGAACCTAACGATCTTTAATTTACCCCGAAATCGAAATTATGCAAGAAGCTTCAAAAATGCTTTTTCGTTTAGGATTTTGACGCCGAGCTCGCGTGCCTTGTCGAGCTTCGAGCCAGCAGATTCGCCCGCGACAACATAAGAGGTATTTTTGGATACAGAAGAAGACACGCCGCCGCCTAAAGATTTGATTTTCTTTTTGGCTTCTTCTCTATCCATAGATATCGTGCCTGTCAGTACAAATGTTTTACCTTTTAGGGGCAAATTCTTCTTCTCTTTTTTAGGCGAGATTATTTTGAGCTCAGGCAATAATTTCGCAAGCATTTTTTGATTATGAGCATCTCTAAACCACGCTATGATTTCGCGCGCGATCACGCTGCCTACGCCGTCTATCTTTTCTAGATCCTCAAATGAGGCGTGAGATAATTTGTCGATAGATCCGAAATGATTCGCCAGATCGTACGCCGTCTCTTCGCCCACCTGAGAAATAGATAGGGCAACGATCAAGCGGTACAGCTCTACATTTCGCGCCTTTTCTATAGATGCCAGAAGATTATCCACTGATCTTTCTGCAAATCTAGGCAGAGCCAAGAGATCGCCTTTTTTCAAAGTGAAAAAATCCGGCCGCCCCGCCACCAAATTATTATCAAGAAGCAGATCCACGATCTTTGGGCCAAGGCCATCGATATCAAAAGCGACCTTGCTCGTAAAATAATACAAGCTGCGCCGATCTTTGGCGGCGCATTTTTTGTTCTCGCAATACCATGCAGCACTTTCGCTATTTTTGCCAATAGATTTTTTGACGAGAGGAAATTCGCAAACAGGGCATTTGCTTGGCATTTTGAAATTCTTTTCTTTGCCCGTGCGCAGATCCTTTAGCACTTCTACCACCTCTGGAATCACATCCCCTGCTTTTTGCAGGATCACAGTGTCGCCGATCCGCAAA
>JAZJXR010000014.1:6794-28514 GCA_040390775.1 Patescibacteria group bacterium
CGGTGCGGAATTCCGGCAATACCTTAATGATGTCGGGAATTACGTCGCCGGCGCGCCCTACCACCACGGTGTCACCGATTTTTACGCCAAGACGCCTGATTTCATCTTCATTGTGCAACGTGGCGCGCGATACCGTCGAGCCGTAGACAAGCACAGGGCGCAAATTTGCCACGGGTGTAATGACGCCAGTGCGCCCCACTTGGAGCGTGATATCTTGAAGCACCGTCGTCACCTGCTCAGCAGCAAACTTGAATGCAATCGCATATCGCGGCGCCTTGCCCGTGAATCCGAGCTTGGGATATAAATTCTGATCGTCTACCTTCACTACCACACCGTCAAAAAAATAATCTTCTTTGCTCTTTTTCTCTTCCCATTTTTTCCAATACTTGATCACAGCTGCGGCATTTGCCGCTTTTTCAAAATTTCGATTAACCTTAAATCCAAGCTTCTGCAAATATTGCAATTCTTCATATTGGGTATGGATCGGCCGCCCAATTTCAGCGATATCATATACAAATACTTCGAGCCTGCGCGAAGCCGCTATATTGCTATCAAGCTGCCTGATCGATCCTGCTGCAATGTTGCGTGGATTTGCAAAAAGCTCTTCTCCGTTTTTTGCGCGCTCCCAATTGAGCTCTGCAAACACGCTCTTCCTCATCCACACTTCTCCTTCGACTATAATATCGATATCTTCTGAAAGCTTTATGGGCACCGATTCAATTGTGCGAATGTTATGCGTCACATCTTCGCCCGCCTCGCCATTCCCCCGCGTAGCGGCTTGAAAAAGCATGCCACTTTTGTATTCAAGCACGATCTTGAGGCCGTCTATTTTGTGCTCACACACATAGGCCATGTCCGCATTCAAATCTAAATTTAAAAATTTCTTCGTCCTCTTATCAAATTCTTCAAATTCTTTTGGAGTGAAACAATCATTGAGCGACCACTGCTTTATTTTGTGCCGCACCTTAGCAAGCTCATCTTTTATTCCTCCAGCCACCCTTTGAGTAGGAGAATCAGGAGTAACGAGCGCAGGAAATTCTTGCTCGATCTGAGATAGCTCATGCTTTAGCGAATCAAGAGCATCGGGAGATATTTCGGATCTATCGAACACATGCTGCTCTCGCCTATAATGCTCGATCAGCTCTCGCAGCTTTTTTGCTCTGGCTTTTGCCTCGGGAAGATTCATGGTGGAACTGTTATTGGTTTATGGATCTTATGGCACGCTCGTACCTATTAGCAGCAGAAGTGTTGCAGGTATTGTAGCCTCTAGATTCAATAATCGTCGAGCCATCTGAGGCCCTCTTTGTAACTGTAACCACTAAGCACATATCATCATTATCCGCCGAATCGCCAGACAAAGGCGAATCCTTTTCTATAATAAAATCATTCGTCATATCTCCATTAGCTTCCTTTTTTGGCGCACCATTTGGATCGCCGGGATTGATCGCGATCTCTTTGCCCATGCATCTGATCTTTCTTTCTGTCTTATATTGCGGATAATCATCAAGGCATGAAGCGTATCCTGAGGGCGTCGTGCTAGGAGCTGCAAAAAAACCAAGCTGGCAGCCAGGCTGCCCTGCACCGCGATCAAGATACAGCGCGCATTCCACGCCAGCGTCAGCGGAATAAAATGATTGCTGCGTAGCTTTGCCAGCAGAAGAAAGCGTGAGCTGCTTTAGAGTGATGCTAAGGATCGCAGCGCCGACAGCCAGCACAAGCGCGCCGACAAGAGACGCAAATAGAAGTGTGAATCCTGTTTTTTTAGCAATTTTTCTCATTATTTTCTTTCCCAGTTAGTCATAAGAGCCTTCACCGTCACCTTCCTGTTCGCAGCGCCGAATCCGCTCGAGCTCGTCCACGTCACCGTTGCTTCGATCAGCGCTTCTTCATTATTTGTCGGCGTGCCGTTATTTGATTGCGGAATTATCACTACCGTGCGATTGAATCTGGATGGCACTGCACTTGGATCGCTAGAATTGTAGCTCCATATCCCAGTATTTTGATTAAAGAGCATGTTAGGGCATGGAGCGCTATTCATGCAAGATACAATTGCATCTGGATCACCAATAAATGATTTCGTGGCATCTACTCTACACCCCGTCTGGCCCGAGGATGGATCAGCTACGCATTCGTCGAGACCATAGAGCCATGCGCCTCCGTCCACAGGCGTGCCATCGCTATTGAATACGTCCACAAGGAATCTGGTATCGCGGGCGTTCTTGATATATTCGATAGATTCCTCTGCCAAATAATACGCCGTGATCTCTTCTCGAGAATAGAATGCCGAAAAAAGAGCTTGCGCCGCGATCTGGAGCGGGCCCACGATAGACAAAAGCAAAATAGTGATCGCCACCAATGTTTCAATCAAAGTAAAACCCTTTTTGTTTTCTATTTTCTTTATCATATATCTAGCTTTCTTTGTGACACCATAGTCTGCAAGCTGAATTTCGCCACATCGCCATAACCCGTATATTCGCCTTGAATTATTATCAAAATCTTTGGCTGGCGATTATCTTGGCTTTCGCCGTGCGCCGTACCCGTGACATAAAAATCCAGCTTTTCTACTTTTACTTCAGGAGCCGTCATCGAATAGGCGTTCTCATCCGCCACTTTTTTATAGATCGCATGATCTACAGTGTTTAGGCTATATATGACCTTTTGATTTGCTGATTGCGCCGAAGTGAACACGACCGCATTGCCGGCAGAAGATACACAATCATCAAGCTCCACCGTAGAAATATCGCAATCATAATCATATCCTGTGCGAAGGTCCCTCATCATACCTTCGAGAGCAAAATTCAAGTTTGTGATCACAGAGTTCAAGGCTTGCGCCTTTTTGTTGGCAGCGACGACAGATAGCACAGCTCCGATAGCCACCACCATCACGAGCGCAAATATAGAAACAGCCACCATGATCTCGATCAGAGTGAATCCTAGTGTTTTATTTTTGTGATTTTTATTTTGCATATTAATTATTCACCTCGCATCCTCCAAAAGGCAAATTTGCATCAGCTGCATCCACCGATACCTGCCCAGATATGAATACGCGCACAGTCCGGCATTTGTCCCCAAGCCCCGATTCGATCACGATCTTTGCTTGATCATAATCTCTGGTATATGCCTTATCGAGCCCGATAGTAATGTGAGCGTCAGGATTTGGCTTTACAAATACTATATCAAGAGTCTTGTTTGATTTGTTTGTAGCAGTATCCCAGCAATTCCAGCCGCTAGTATTGTGCGCGCAAAATCTATGGATCTTCTCGCCTTGGGTTAGCTCGATTGTATTTGTGACCAGATCACGGTATGTCTCGGAGTTGTCCGTCGGGGGATCATATTCGTAATTAAAATGAGTATCGCTTCCAGGCGTAGATGCACCAGGCTGATCAGACACATCAATAAAAGTAAGAAATGTGCTAGGCTTTTCTTCAGTATTGCTACCTTCAAAATGCACTCCGTAGCCCACGCGATACTGCTCTGTGCTCTGGATCTGATCGCTAGCTTTGCCTTTTGAGCTAATGCCGTACACCTGCGCCTGCCTGATCGTAAGCGCAATCTCGTAAGCCATATTGCTGATTAGAATATCGCTCGAGAATTTAGCTTGATGGAATAGCGCAACAGAAGTGATCACGATGATTATAGAAACAGCTACAATGAGCTCGATCAGAGTAAAGCCTTTATTCGCGATTTTTGATATAGAAGATCTCATGCTACATTCCGAAAATTAAAGCCCCTAGATTGAATAGATCTGGATTAAAGATATATGCAAGTAAAGCGCCAAGCACCAGAAACGGCGCAAACGGAATTTCTGATTTCGCATTCAATCTGGAAGGCTTGGATCTGTATGCAAATTGGATAGCCATGAGCGCGAGAGCAAATATAGCAGCGCTCCAAAATCCGAGGATGATAGCAGACACGCCGCGCACAAAACCAAGCATCCAGCCGATGCCGAGAGCAAGCTTGCCATCCCCCAGCCCCATCCAAGCGCCATCTGATGCATACCAAAGCGCGAAAAACGGTGCAAAAAGAATCGGCCCAGCAAGCAGATCCAGCACGCCATGAAGAGTGGCAAAATAAAATAGAGAATGTGAAAGCAAGAGCCACAGAAGAGATGCTGCGCCGAATACAAACACCAAAAGATCCGGCACGATCTTGTGCCGCAGATCGTACACAGAAATCGCGATCAGGATAGAAAATACAAAAGAGTAGAACACTATCGCAGCGATGCTTCCGCCTATCAAAACTTCCCGAAGGAAAATGATCATAAACACGAGCCCTGTCACGAATTCTACCAAAGGGTATTGCCAAGAGATCTTGCTCTTGCACCCTCTGCATTTGCCGAGGGATAGCACAAAGCTTAGGATCGGCACGAGCTCTAAGGCGGACAGCGTCTTGCCGCATGAAAAGCAGAATGATCTACCGCCCACCGTGCGGCCCGTGTTGTACCGAAGCACAAGCACATTTAGAAAGCTCCCAATTATGCATCCAAAAATGAAAACCATGAAGCCGAGAAATGTAAGCATGGATTTATTATACCTTGGGCCCTTTGATTATGTAATTCCCCATTTCGCTCGGGCAATCAGAATCCGCTGGCGACGGGCTCGCCACATTCGTCTCCATTATGCCGCCGACACAATAGCCATGCTCGAGCTTTACATATGAATACAGATTGTGTGTTGAAGGATCTGTGGGAGCACTGCCGGCTGTGGTATTGCCAAAATACTGATCCAAATTAGAAATGCTCGTCGCAAAAGATCCGTGCTCTGCGAAATACTGCTCTGCTGCAAGGGAAAGATTTTTGAGATCCGTGGAACGCACAGCATCCCTAGCCTTTGCTCTACTTCCGCCAAGGCTTACAAACACCACTGCAGCAAAAAGGCCGATGATAGATACAGCGACCATAAGCTCGATCAGAGTAAAGCCTCTTTTAGATTTTCGCATGGATACATTATACAACAAAACCCGCCCACGACTGAAGTCGGGGCGGGTTTTGAGCCACACTAACCTAGAAGATTTAGCAACCTGTGAATGTAGGGCCAGCTTCTGTGACAGTAGCTGCTGTGCAATCACCACCGCCACCTGTAACAGTAGGAGTAGCTGAGATACTGAAAGTACCATCTCCTGTACATGTAGCACCAGTCGCTGTGAGTGTGCTGAATGTAGGAAGAGTAATCGCTGTGCTGCTTGTACCACCATCGCAAGCTGAGATAGCTGCAGGTGTGATAGAAGATACCTCACCCTTGAAAGCTGCTGTCTTCGCTTTCGTCCTAGCTCCGCTAAGAGACACGAGCACAACTGATGACAAAATACCGATGATCGCGATCACAACGAGGAGCTCGATCAATGTAAAACCTTTCTTCTTTGAAATTTTCATTTCTTAATAATTCTTAATTAATAATAATCAATTGATTATGCCTTTTTACGGTAAAGACAAACGACATTCGACCGTGGATATATTATACCTTGATAAATAAAGCGAATGTAAAGCAAGCTTGGGGATAACCCAAGAAATAGCAGCTATACGCAGTTGCTTTTCGCTACGTCGCAGGTGATCGTGGTGTAGCCTGTTTGCGTCGCAGTAAAGATAAGCGTGCCAGCCGTGAGTGTGCCTGATGTAGGAGCTACGTATGCAAACCCTGAACCAGAAATATCCGGCCAAGTGGCATCATGGCCGGAGACAGTGGCGCCACCTGAGGTCTTGCAAATAATTGCTCCGGAAGTAGGCACGTTTACTGTCGTCGAAATTATGCCGCCGTCATCTATGCAAGATTGCAATTCTACCATCGTGCTGTTTAGAGACTGAAGAGCTGAGGCACGCTTGGCTTTGCTGCGCGCTCCATTAAGAGAAACCAATACGACGCTAGACAGAAGCCCAATGATCGCGATCACAACGAGAAGCTCGATCAATGTAAATCCCGCACGAGTATTCAGTAGAGAGTATTTTGTAGTCAGTCCTTTTTTATATTTATTTTTCATATTGATTTTATTAAATTGATGATGAAATATTATAGATTGGGATGAGCACTGAAGCAAGAAGGAATGCCACACCAAGCCCAAGCGATACGATCATCACAGGCTCGATAAGATCCACCAGCGTGTCCACAGCATTCACGACTTCTCTCTGATAAAATTTGGCGAGCGTATCTAGAATGCTCCCCAATTCTCCCGTTTCTTCGCCGATCTTCGTCATCTGCACCATGATCCCCGGCACTTCTGGATAGGTAGCAAGCGCATCTGAAAGCGGCCGGCCGCCTTTGACAAGCTCGAGAGAGCCCTTGAGCACTTTCTCATATACCTTGCTATCTACCACGTCACTCGTCAGCTCAAGCGCTTTGATCATCGGCACGCCGGAAATTAACAGAGTGTTCATGTTATCTGCAATCCTTGAGAGATAAAGCTTTTTGTAGAGAGAGCCGATGTATGGAATAGAAAGCTTGGCTTCATCGAATGCCAAAGAGCCGCTCGCTCCGCGGCCCGTCCTCCAAGCGAAAAATCCAAGAGCGATCACGGAGATCAATATCAGCCATCCGTAATCTACAAAGAAATTGGAAAATCCGATGACGATGCGCGTGTACAAAGGAATCGCTTGGCCGGATTCTGTGATGATCGTAGAGATCTTTGGGATCACGAGCGTTAGCATCAAGACCATCACGGCGATAAATGTGGCCACCACAAACGCCGGATATATCAGGGCGTTCTTGGCCTTGCTAGAAACGGCATAGCTGCGATCCAAATAATCAGCGAGGTACGCGAATGTCTGATCAAGCTTGCCGGATTCTTCGCCAGCCTTGACCATATTTACATAAAATGTAGAAAAAGCTTTAGGGTGCTTGGATAGAGCTTTGGAAATAGTGGCACCTCCTTGGATATCGTCTGCTACCTCGGAAATTTTCTGGCCGAGCACTTTGTTCTCCGTCTCGCCTCCGAGAAGCCTGAACACGCGAAGAGCAGACACCTGCGCTCCGAAAAGCGTGGCGATCTGGCGCGAAAGTATCACCACATCTTTGTTTGAAATTCTTTCAAAAAGCTTGATTTTGCTATTCAAGCCTTGATTGGTGTTGGCTTCGGATATCGTGGTGATAACGAGCCCGCGCCGCTGCACTGATGCAATAGCCACATCTGCATTGACGGCGTCTATCGATCCGCCTACTTCTTGCCCTTGTGCGTCTAGCGCTTTGTAATTAAATAGCATCTGTTTAGATCATTCTCTCTAGCATCTTTGGATTAAAGGCGTAGCGGTAGGCGTTTTCGATCGTGATCTCCCCTGCTCGTACAAGCTCTGCTAGGCATCTGTTCATATCGATCATGCCGCTTTCTGATGACGTTTCGATCACGGTGTTTATCTCATGCACTCTTTTTTCGCGAATAAGATTCGATACAGCATTGTTCACGATCAAAAGCTCGTAAGCCGGCACAAGGCCGCCAGAAATACGCGGTACAAGCCTTTGTGAAAATACTCCAATAAGGGAAGATGCAAGCTGTACGCGGATCTGATCCTGCTGGCCTCCAGGGAAAGAATCTATAATACGATCGATCGTTTGCGCGGCATTATTGGTGTGAAGCGTCGAGAAAACAAGATGGCCCGTTTCGGCAGCCGTCACAGCCGCAGACATCGTCTCCGGATTGCGCATCTCGCCAACGAGGAGCACGTTCACGTCTTCGCGAAGCGCTTCTGTAAGAGCTATGCCAAAATCATTAGTGTCGATATGTACTTCTCTTTGATCGATGATGGATTTCTTTTGATCATAAATATATTCTACGGGATCCTCGATCGTGACGATATGCTCTGCGCGCTCTTGGTTGATAAGCTCGATCATTGCAGCGAGGGTCGTCGTCTTGCCTTGGCCTACAGGCCCCACTACAAGGAAAAATCCCTGCTTGCGCCTTGCGAAATCTGCAAGAAGAGATGGCAAGCGCAGATCTTCGATCGTTTTTATCTGCTTTGGAATCAGGCGCAAAGCGATAGACACGTGCCCCTGCTGGAGGAATGCATTGCCGCGAAATCTAGCCTTCTCGTTAAAATTGTAAGAAAAATCCATCTCCTTCACCTTTGCGAATTGGCTCTTCATCTCTGGAGTGACGAGTAGAGAAAGTATCGCCTCTGTATCTTCGCGCTTCAATGCCGCCTTCCTAGCAAGCGGGATCAAAGATCCAGACACACGAATCGTCGGGCTCCTGCCTTCTGAAAGATGTATATCAGAAGCGCCTTCTTTGATGACGGTTTCGAGAAGATCGTTTAATTCTTTTTTATATTCTTCGTTTTGCATTTGTACAATATTTTTTACTTTCCGTTTTCTTCTGCGATCCGCACTACTTCATGAAGCACCTCTGATGGAATGGTGGTAGCCTTTACGATATAGCCTGCAATACCGAAAGCTTTGGCTCTGTCTATCTCAGACGGCTGGCCCTGATTGGAAAGAATGATCACAACAGCGCTCTCTGCCAGCTTATCTTTTCGGATATTGCTAAGGAGCTCGATCCCATCCATTTCCGGCATTACGATATCGAGGATTATGATATCAGGCACAAATCCGCCTTTTAATTTCTCCAGCGCTTCTGTAGGGCTTGGGATCGAGGTCACATCCATTCCCTCTTTGGAAAATTTCATTGAATACATCGACAAGAGGAATTTGTCGTCATCTACGATCAAGATTTTGTAATTCTTTTTTGGTTTTGTATCTATCATTTTGTCTGAATCTGTCATGGCTAAATTATATCATGTAGAGAAGGCAATCTATACAAGGTTGTTTATTTCTTCAAAAGGTATCTGCTTCCTTAGCGCTTTTATTATGGCATCTTCGCGCATCGTGATCATGCCCTTGGCGCGCACCGCTTTCCAGATCTCGGGACCAGAAGGCTTGGTGAGGATCACTTTTTCAAGCTCTTTATCCATGCCGAACATCTCGAACACCGCCATGCGCCCGCGCGTACCCTTGGGGCAGGATGGCGAAGGAGATATCTGAAGCATTTCTTTGCCATCTGGGATTTCTTTTCGAAATTCTTCCGGCAGATCTGCAAATTGCTTATCTATCATAGCCTTCAAGCTATCATCCACAGCAATAGGCTTGCCGCTGTCGGGGCAGATCTTTGCTACAAGCCTTTGAGCTACAGAGAGGATCAGTGTCGGCGCGATCAGATACGGATCGACACCCATATCAATCAGGCGAGGCACGACGCCGATAGAATCATTAGTGTGAATCGTGGATAGCACAAGGTGCCCCGTAAGCGCTGCTTGGATCGCGAGGCCAGCCGTCTCCTTATCGCGTATCTCCCCCACCATGATCACATCAGGGTCTTGGCGGAGTGTAGTGCGAAGACCGTTCGCAAAAGTATATCCGATCTCTGGGCGCACTTGGGATTGGCTCACGCCTTCTACGTTGTACTCCACCGGATCTTCGAGCGAAAGTACGTTGTGGCTTTCTTTGTCTATTTCGGCGAGCATTGAATACAGCGTCGTCGTCTTTCCGCTTCCTGTAGGGCCTGAAATCAAGATAAGCCCGAATGGCCTCTCGATAGCATCCCTCATCATCTTTAGGTACCTTGGGGAAAGATCGATAGCATCAAGCGGCTTTACGCCTTTGGCCTGATCCAAAATTCTCATCACCACTTTCTCGCCATAATACACAGGAAAAGTAGACACGCGAAAATCGATCTTCCTGCCATCAATGCGCGCAGAAAATCTGCCGTCTTGTGGCTTTCGCTTTTCGTCGAGCTTCATGTTGGAAAGCACCTTTATGCGCGCCACCACAGCGTTGAGAACCTTTGGCGGAAGAATAAGGCTTGTATGAAGCACACCGTCCAAGCGAAATCTAACCCTCACCTTGTCTGGCATTGGCTCTATGTGTACGTCGGATGCTTCGCCTTCGATCGCATACCTTAATATAGTAGCTACGATCTTCGTCACTGGAGCATCTTCGATGATATTTGTCTGATTTATTTTCTGGGAAAGATTCTCCTCGCCCGCTTCTGCTGCCGCGATCTCTTTTTCTTCATCCGAAAGATCCGTCTCAAGCTCGGTCAAGGCTTTCGTCACTTCACCAGAAAGGCCTTTATAAGAATCGATAGCCTTTTTGAAATCTTTTTCTGATATCAAAAACAGCTTGTAGGGAATGTTGTCTTTGGAAGAAATAAAATTCAGCGCATCCCTTGCTTCGAAATTTTCTGGATCGACGATGCCTACATCCAGCACGCCATCTTCGAGAGCAAAAGGAATCATTTTGTAGAAATTCGCAGATTCTTCCGGCAGATATTTGAGCACCTCAAACGCAATAGCAGACGACATCGGCGTCTTTACCGGTATGCCGATCTCCTCGCCTTTTACTTCAAGGATTTTTTCGCTCGCTACGCCTTCCTTTTCGAGAAGAGCTTCGATGCTTTCGTGCGTATCTTCGGCATCAGCCTTGACCTTCTTCGCGGAAGCGGTAGTGATGACGCCCTTTTTTAGCAAAAGATCTATTAGATTCATTTTTACTTCTTTTTGGTATTAGCTTTAGCTGGAGTCGTGGTCGAAGTGTCGACAAATCCAAGAGATTCTACTGAAGAATTAGATCCGCCGGAAAGGCTGCCTGAAAACGGATTGGCCTTGCCCAAAGATTCTGGCACGATCGGCTGGCTGAAATCCACCAAAGCGCGGAATACAGGATCAAGAAAGAGCTTCTCATCGAGAGTAACGCCCTGCACCTCTATAAGGATAGGCAAGAAATTGCTTTCCGGGGTAGAGCTTGAGATTTGGCTTGTGGTCTTCAATAGAGAAGTGGAAGCTGGCTTTTTGATAAAGCTGTTGTACACAATGAATCCAGCAAAAATAAGCGCTAGAACGATGATCGGCATTTTTAGTTTTTGGAAAATTTCTTTCATATAATTATCTTGCCAAAATTATTTTAGCCAATAGGTTTTAATGGTGACGGCATAATCATTCAGATCCTTGGGCCCAGCTTTGAAAGAAAGATCAGTGACGTCCACCAATCGCAGCCCTTGCTCCAGATCCTTAATAAAAGCTACAAAATCTTCGTATGAAGCCTGTGTGCGGAAAGATACCAATATAGAAGAATAGGCCTGCGTGGTAGGGCCGAGCACACTGTCTTTGCTATTTGCTGGCGCAGCCTGATCTATTTTGACTTTGGATACAGACATATTGTGCTTTCGCGCAATACCGTTGATATCTAATATCAGCTGAACGTTATCCACATGATCCGGCAAAAGCTTGGTCAAAGCATCAATATCAGAAGCTGCAAATTGAGCGTACTTGGCTTGGAGCTCGCCGCGCTTCTTCAAGACTTCCTGTGATTTGCCCAAAGCAGAATTGTAGCTAGCGATATCGCTTTGGAGAGATTTGATTTGCTGGTACTGCCCATTCGTAAAGAAAAAGAAAAGCCCGAGCGCTGCTAATATTAATATTGTAGGAAAGATATTTTTCATTTAATTTTGGGGTGCTGTTGGAAAAATGGCTGTAGTAGATCCAAGAGATTCATCCGGCAGCGCTGCTGCATCGGCGGGCACTGCAGCGTCGCCCGTGGCGGCCTTTCTAGTGTATGCGATAAATCCGTGATCAATGTTAGTCGTAAAATTAAACACCACATCCCCCTGATTATCCAGATCAAGATTTGAAAAAATCGGGCCTTTCAGAGCTCTCTCTGCACCAAACACTGTGGATTGATACGCCACGGCATTGTAGCTCTTGGCGACACCGTTCATTGCTAGCGACGCTACACCATCGGTAGCCACACTGTATTTGAAATCCGAAAACCCAACGCTTTGAAGCGTCTTGTCCGCGAGAAAATCAAATATATAAGAAACAGCCACGTGCTTTGCCAAAAGCTCTTTGGCAGAATTGATCCTGTTGTCGAGGCGCACGTATTGATCGATCGTCTGCGGCTCGAAGGCTTTGATGTTTTTATCGAGATCGCTTTGCATGCTGGCTTTAGAGCTTTCCAAATACTTTTCCCAGCCGAATGCTCCAGCCGCAATCACCGCGCTAATGAAAAATATGATCGTAGCAAGAAAAGCAAAAAGGCCAAGCGGCTTTTTGACGCTCCTGTCTACCGGAGCAAGGTTCGTCTTGGGAATGAATGATGTCGAGAACTTTGTTTCCATTAGTGTCTATTATATATCATTTCCAAATGCAATGGGAGAATCATGTGTGGAGAAACACCGATCTATCTCTTAAGAAAAGCTTCTGGAATATCGCGAAGCCTCGTTGGTAGGACAAAGCAGTTGTTGTTCTTTTCGCTTAATGCCTGCATATCGTATTCATCTTGCTCGATCGCCACCTGCAAAATCCCCATATTGTTCGTCGTCTCATCTATAGCGCTATCCAGATCGATCATTTTTGCAGAAACTGACGCGGCTCCGCTTTGCACATCTCCAGAGCCACCCTCTATCGCTTTTGCCAGATCGGCTTTGGCCGCTTTCAGATCAGATAGCTGCAAAGCTAGCTTTCTGTATGTATTGAGATGAAGATCATGATCTGCTTTTAAATTCTCGAATTTTTTGCTGTCCGATTCAAGTAAAGTGTAATCGCATTCTGGAGTTGTCTTCTTGCAATACATATAAAGCCCATCAATAATCTTTTCTTCCCCCGGATCACAGGTATTGTTGTCATACATGTTCGGCTCTTCTGTATTTGCATCCCCTTCTCCAGCATTTACATTTGAATCACTGACCGTAGGCTCATCCGCAGGAACCTGCTCGGCAGGCGCCGAGGTATCCACATAAGCCGGAGTGTTGTCAGGGACGCACATCGAAGCTTGCTTCAGAAAATAATCTGCCGTCGCGATAGCTGATTGAATGCTCACGATCTGATTACCTGCATCAACTATCTTTTGCGGCAAAACCACATCTCTGTAATTTTTCAATTCTGGAAGCATAGCCCTAAGGCTATTTGCATAATCTTTAGCGGCTTGGTTCTTTGCCACCAAAGAATTGTAAGCATTAAGAGCGTTCTTGTATGCAGCCTCTGTGTCTGAGAATACTCCAGGAGTGATCAGATATTTGCTTTTGTATGCAGCAAGAGTGGAATTGTATCTAGCAACAAGGTTCGTGATCTGAGAAGTATCTAAAGCTAGATCAGCAGATAGCTGAGCATATGTCTCTCCGAAATTAGATGGATATTTTTGGTTGTAAGCCCTAAGAGCCGCACCGCTTTTTGCACTCGCAGCATTGAGGCTTGCTAGCGCAGTGTTGTATGCGGATTGCAAAGCGTTGTAATTCCCTGCCTTTGGCTTTGCCGCATAGAAAGCTGTAGAAGCGGCGGCGTATGATTTCTGAGCGCTATCTGTAGCAGCTAGCAATCCATCGAGAGATTTTCTTTCTGGAAGCTGTAACGTAATAGATGCTTTAGCATCCGTGTATGATTTGATGCTGGTCGCGAAATCGGCCAAAACCTTTTCGGCATTGTATCTAGCAGTGATATCATCTGTCTTTTTCTTTTCTTGGAGAAGAGCGTAATCGCTTAGAATCGCTTTCTCTATTTTGGGAATTGCATCCGTTATCGACGCGTACTCCATGCTTGCTTTTGGAATCTCGGCGAGAAGTGAGAGCTTGGCGGAAGAAGCCACAGTAAGATCTGATGCCATCTGCGCTCTTTCGGCTGTCTTATTATCAATGTCTGATTGCAAGGGGCAGCTAGAATTTAGCGCTGCAGTGAGCTCGAGATTTTTGTAATACGCACCGGCTCCTCCCACGATGACAGTCGCGATGATTGCAGAAGAAAGCAGGATCTGGTGGCGAGAGAGAATATCTAAAAATTTTGTTTTCATAAATAATAAAAATCTAATCTATCTCCTGAAGCTTGCGCAGCGCGATGCCCACCGCTACTGCAAAATCAAGCCCCGTCTGCTTTAACAGATCTGCAAGAAACGCCGGAGCCTCTACTTTGTTGAAGGGATTACCCAAGACCACTTCCGTCTCAAACCTAGAGCGAGCAACATCGAAAAATCCTTTCATAGCGACGCCTCCGCCGGTGAGGTACACCTTGCCAATAGATTTGCTGTGCTTCTTTTGATACGCCAGCATCAGGCTTCCTGCTTCGGAAAAAATATAATCCAGAGTAAGCTCGATAATGCCATAAACATTCTTTTCGTCCGCTGCGCTGCCTTCTCCCAAATTCCTTTTTATCTTTTCAGCTTTTTCGATCGACACCTGAAGGCCTTTAGATAGGCTTATGGTGATCTCTTGAGAGCCTTTGTTTATGATATGAGATTCTTTGACAACACCGCGCTCAGAAATATAAATTTTTGTACTCGATGCGCCCATGTCGAATATCATAACGGGCGCGATCTCGCGATCCACAAGCGCGCGAACAGAGGCAAACATTTCTATTTCAAAAAAGCTTGTCTTAAGCCCTGCTGCTGTCACGATAGAATTATATCCAGAGAGGACTTCGTTGTGGATCGAGACAAGCAGCACTTCTGTCTTGTCTCCCCTCGAAGGCTTCTTTATGCTGCCTTCCGGATCGAAATCAAAAGCCTTGTCTTCTTCTTTTGGAATTATCCACCAATCGATAGACACTTCCGAGATCGGCACAGGGATAAATTTCCGAGCTTCAAGCGGAATCATTTCCCGTAGCTTTTCTTCGGGTAGAGCTGGCATTTCAAGCAAGGTCACAAGGCTGGACCTGAGAGGTATAGAAATGCCAGAATTTGTGGTGGTGACGTTTGATTCGCGAATCAGATCTTTGATCGCTTCGGCCAGCTTGTCTGAAGACAAATTGGTGGCTTGGCCGATCGTAAGATTGGCATATGGCCCAAGCGCGAGCGAGCCATAGGTTTTGAGCACGGCCCGGCCGCGCACTTTGGCAAGCTGCACGACCTTAATAGCAGAAGATCCGATATCTATCCCGATCACGTTTGTATCCCCTTTTGCAAAGAAGTTTTTGAATGGATTATCCATTGATTAGTTGTAAAATTATAACACATGCAAGGATTTTTGAAGAAGTGTGGAAATATACTGAAAGAAGCATTCAAGCTTGGATTCGGCAGAGATGATCCAGAATTCCTGCGTGCGCTTTCGCTTGAAGAATCCGCATGGCAGATTATCGCAATGCCGCAAAAGCTTGGAGATGGCACGCTGACGCTGTTTCATTATGAAAACAAAATGGTGCGAAGCGGAATTCTAGCCGTCAAAAGAAGAAATAATCCCAAAATGGCAGATATATTTGCAGGGCTTGCCGCAGATTTCTTGCTCGAAGAGCTCTCAGAAATGGAGATGATGCATGATTTCAAGGATCCGATCATCATCGGCATTCCGATGTCCAAAAAAAATTTATTAAACAAAGGCTTTAATCATGCAGAAGAAGTGGCGAAGAAAATCGCCGCGCTCTTGCCGCCGATGGAATTTATGAGGGGAGCCCTCGAGAAAACCCGAGCCACAGCTCCGCAGAAAAATCTATCGCGCGCAAAAAGGCTGACGAACGTATCGCATTCCATGATGGTAAGCCGCAAATATTTGGATAAAATAAAAGCCAGATGCGTGATCGTGCTCGATGATGTATCCACCACAGGCGCCACCCTATCCGAAGCCCGCCGCGCCCTTCTCGCCGCCAACGCCCGCAAAGTGCTTTGCTTCGCTCTCGCGCATTAAAGAAATAAAAAACACCGCGAGCTATGCGGTGCTGGCTGACATACTGTAAGCTTTTCGCCTACGACCTTCCACTTCTATTTTGTAACGAAGCAATGCTTTGGGATCGTACTCAAGAGCTTGCATCATACCAGGATCGAAATCCAAAGACGGATGAAATTTGTATTCACGAATCCAAAGCCTGTGCCAGCAAACGCGAAGCCAAGCAGGCCGCAAATGAAAGCAGAACCAGACATCGATTCTGTAGAGGATCGGTTTCATGATAATGGGAACAAATACTTTCTACATCTTATACTTATATTGAAATAGAAGTAAAGACAGCGGACGGAGTGCCATCAGCAAGATTGTCTGCTGCATTGTAATCGTGAAGAGAATTCATAAATAGATCATAGCCGTATTCGTGATTGGCTCCTGCTTTTTCATCCCCCGGATCGTTTGTAATAAATACCTTTTTATCATCATCGAATCCCACCACAACGATCGTGTGGTATGAGGAAAGCGTCGGCGAAAATTCTATGTTTGGATTATGTAAATCGAATCCGCGATGAAGCGTGATCACTGGCCGGCCCGCTTTGATCTCTGCTTTTATTTCGTCCATAGTTGGATTTTCTTTTAGCTCTGCATTAAAGCTTGCAAACCTACGCGACATATCCGCAATCTGCAGCCCATCTGCATTTCGAGAAGATTCGTACCTGACTTCTTCTTCAGCAAATAGATTAAGCATGTATTCCTTGGCATGGGCAACGCTGACGGATTTCGATCCCTTGTAGAATTCATCCACCATCATCACGCTCGCCTCTTCACAAGCATTCGCCCAAGGCTGCTTCCAAATCCCCTCCGGCGCTTCGCTGATGTACGGCACTGCAAGCACAACTCTATTTTTATTATTCGCTTCTGCTTTTGGCGCAGATTTAAAAGCCACTATTTCTGCAGGAGCCTCCGTGCGCCGTGGCCAGAGCAAAAATCCTCCTATCATCAGAGCAAGCACGATTCCATAAAAAACAAATGAATACTTCATACGGAGACGGAGGGATTCGAACCCTCGAGGGTTATTCACCCTACCCCCTTAGCAAGGGGGCACATTCGACCACTCTGACACGTCTCCACATATCCGCGGTAGCAACAGGTTATCACAGATACTCTGTTTTTTCTATCACAGATAAATGCTATAATATTCCTGTCGGTTTTTAGTAGCATTATAGGCATATTTTTTATGACACTAGGGCACTAGATCGCACAAAAGGGCAGCTTCGGCTGCTCTTTTGCTATTATACAAACATGAAAACCAAATGCGTAGATTGCGGCAATAATCCCACGAATCACTTTTTTGCGTACATGACGCAGACGATGATGATCCCGCTCACCCCGCTTTGGCATGGCCTCGCATACATTCATCATAGATATTTTGATAATCTTCTAAGGTGGATTTTGACTCCTTACATTTGGATTTTCCAAAAGACGCGGCTGTGGGGCATGAATACAGATAGCACAAAAGCACATACCGAAAGATCAGAAGTAATATGGGACGAAGCAAAAAAGCGCGGAATAGAGATGCAACAATTCACAATCTTTGGAAAGCCAATCGAGCAATACCGCGCAAAGCTCCGCGGCCACTGGCATTATTTCGAGAGCTTGCCGATCCCACCAGAATTAAACGTAGTATCTTATTCTTGGATGGATGATAAATGGATGCTCAAGAAATTTCTGCGCAAAAATAATATACCCGTAGCATTCGGAAGAAGCGTGGCAAGCGAGAAGAATGCTCTCGCCGCCTTCAAGGAAGGCAAGCCGCCTTTTATCGCAAAGCCCCGCCTTGGATCGCGCGGCCGCCACACCATCACACATATACATACAGAAGAAGATCTCGTGCACGCTTTCAGGATCGCAAAGAAGCTCTGCAGATACGTGATAATAGAAGAGCAATTATTTGGCAGCGTGTATCGCGGCACATATATTGGAGGAGAGATCGTAGGAATTCTGCGAGGAGATCCGCCAAGAATTACGGGCGACGGCGTTCACACGGTTAAAGAATTGATTTCAAAGAAAAATGCAGCAAAGCACGATAAAGTAAAAGACGTAATTATCTCCCCTCTTCTTATATCTTTTATCGGAAGGCAAAATTATGATTTAGATACAATTCTGCCAAACGGAAAAGTGGTGGACCTGTCAGAAAAGATCGGCATAAATTATGGCGGCTATGCTGCAGAAATGTTGCCCGAAACGCATCCGAAAATAATAGAATATTTGAAAAGAGCAGGAGATCTCCTGAATGCCCCCGTGATCGGATTTGATTTTATAATTCCAAATGTGACGCAGGATCCAGACGAGCAGCGCTGGGGCATCATCGAAGCCAATAGCCTTCCTTTTATAAACCTCCACCACTTTCCACTTGCAGGCACACCCATCAACGCCGCAGCCAAGGTGTGGGATTTGTGGATATAGTGCATTTTGGGGCCAAAAGGGTTAAAATACGGGCATGAAAAAACAATCCACATATATCATTATTATCGTATTGGCAGCTATTTTGCTCACAGCAGGGCTCTCGCTTTTGAATAATAGCAGCGCTCCAAGCGGCCCTGGCCAATATGATGCGCTCGCGACTTGCCTTGCGGACAAAGGCGTCAAATTCTACGGCGCTTTCTGGTGCCCTCATTGCGCCGAGCAAAAGAAGCTCTTTGGCGCATCAGCGAAGCTGCTTCCATATATAGAGTGCTCGACGCCGGATGCCGCTAATCAGACGCAAGCATGCATCGATGCCAAAATAGAGAGCTACCCTACATGGCAATTTGCAGACGGATCAAGGCAAAGCGGCGCCATCACCCCAGCCGATCTTGCCGCAAAATCAGGATGCTCACTTGGCGATGCTTCATCTACGCCAATTACCGTGAGCGGATCTTCTTCACCAGCCACAACAAAATAACATGATAAACATCACAGAAAATTTTTTGCTTTCTCTCGTCGTTATCGCGCAAATAATCATCGTGATTTACATTGTTGGATTTTTCGTCCGAAAGAAAAATCCAGAATCTGCTTTTGTAAAAACGCTTTCAGAAAATGGATTCCTGCTTGCTTTCCTCGTGGCTCTCGTGTCTACCGCTGGCAGCCTCTATTATTCTGATATTCGCGGATTCGAGCCATGCAAATTCTGCTGGTTCCAAAGAATATTTATGTATCCACAAGCACTGCTCCTTGGGATTTCGCTTTATAGAAAAGAATATTTCATGAAGACCTATGGCATCATCCTATCCGTGATCGGCGCACTCATAGCATTGAATCATGTGTATCTGCAGTGGAGCGGCACGTCTATCATCCCATGCTCAGCCGTCGGCCAGAGCATCTCATGCAGCAAAGTGTTCGTCACCCACCTTGGCTATATCACGATCCCATTCATGGCTCTCGTGGCATTCGTACTGATAATTCTATCTCTCACATTCTGGAAGGCACCAACAGAGAAAAATTATTAGGCTAAATAAATTTGATGAAAAATTCACAAAGGGGTTTCGTCGGCATCGCGATCGCCGTTTTAATCGCACTTGGTCTTTTAAGCTTCGGCGGATATAAAATATTTCATAAAAACGCTCCTGTAGAAGAAGAATCAAATGCCCCCATCGGTAATTTCCCTTCAGACTATAAGCCGGCGGATCATACTGCCTCTGCTGTAGCCTCGGATGGGAAAATTTATAGCAATAAAAGATATGGCTACGAGCTTTCATTCAGTGATTCTTGGAGAGATCATCAAATATTAGAGAATTCTGACGGGTCTGTGGATTTTAAAGTTAAAACCCTGAGTGGTACAGGTGAATACTGGCCGCTTTGGCATATTGTACCAGAAGACGTAAAGACATGGGATAGAGACGCTGCGGAATGTGCAAGTACGAGTAAAGATGCACAAAGTTCACATGATTTGCTTACAGAATGGGAAACCAAATGCATGTTCCTGCACTCAAAGATCGCTAGGAACGATAAATATGTGTTCATGGCCATTTCTGCTCAAGATTATGACAACAAAGATACATCTTTGCATGATGATTTTTGGTCTAAAATTGTTCCTACTTTCAAATTCACAAAATAAATATACATCCCTCCCGGCCGCAGTAAAATAATAGTGGCCGTACTCCCCTCAAGGGGAGAATCTGATTCCTCCCTTGAGGGAGGTGGCCGTACTCGGCCGGAGGATGTAGTATTCTCTGTATGAAACTTACTGACAAACTAGAAAATCATTTCCGCATTTCGCCGCAGCAAAAGCTAGGGCTTAAGAAGCTTCGTATAGAAACGGTCGAGGATCTGCTGCGGTATTATCCTGTGCGATATGGCGACACGAGCAAAGCTTCTACTATTGCAAATCTTTCTAGCGGAGATACGGCTAGCATATTTGGCAAAATAAAAAATCTTGATACCAGCAAAGGATTCAAAAGCAAAGTAGCAATGGCGAAAGCTGTGGTGGAAGATTCTACGGGATCTATAAATCTTGTTTGGTTCAACCAGCCATACATCGCCAAGATGCTCCGAGACGGCGCACTGGTGCGCGTGGAGGGCAAGGTGAGCGAAAGCAAATACGGCCTTGCGATTTCAAATCCAAAAATAGAAGAGGTGGCAGAGATCCCTGAAATATCTGGCGAATCGCTATTTGCAGGAGATAAAGAACACGGCGATGCGCCTGCGACGCTTTATCCCGTATATTCAGAAACGCGCGGTATTTCGTCTAGCTGGATATTCCACCATGTGCAAAAGATTTTCAAATCAGGAATTCTTGAATCTATCCAAGATCCAATACCAGGAGCTATGCTATCAAAATATTCCTTGCCTACTCTCTCTACAGCTCTTGTGTGGCTGCATGCTCCGCAAAAAATGGTTCACTTTGAAGCCGCAAGGAAAAGATTTGCGTTCGAGGAAGTGTTCCTCATCCAGCTGCAAAAACAAACGGAAAGAAAAGAGCTATCCAAAATGAAATCTGTGAAAATAAAAGATGCGAAAAATATTGCGGATGATTTCGTATCCCGCCTGCCATTCCCTCTCACTGGCGCGCAATCGCGCGCAATAGATACGATTGCAAAAGAAATGGAAGTGGGCACACCACTATCGCGCTTGCTTGAGGGAGATGTAGGCAGCGGCAAGACGGCTGTGGCAGCGGCGACATCATATGCCGTAGTGCGCGGGCACCCCCAAAATGATTTAGGCGAGCACCAAGATTTTGGAAATCTGCAAGTGGCATATATGGCGCCGACGGAAATATTAGCTGGGCAGCATTTTGAATCTTTCATTTCATATTTCAAGCACCTGCCTATCGAGATGGCACTCGTGACGGGAAGCACATGCAAAAAATTCCCTTCAAAAGTAAATCCCTTGGGCTCTACCAATATTTCCAAAACCCAGATGCTTAAATGGATCGCAGAAGGTAAAATTTCGCTTGTGATTGGTACGCATTCGCTGATTCAGAAAAAAGTGAAATTCAAAAATCTAGCATATGTGATCATAGACGAGCAGCATAGATTCGGCGTGAATCAGCGCCAAAAGCTGGCACGCAAAGACGGCGTGATCCCGCATTTATTATCAATGACGGCCACCCCGATCCCTCGCACACTCGCTCTCACGATATACGGAGATCTAGATCTATCCCTGCTCGACGAAATGCCAGCCGGCAGAAAGCAAATAATTACCGATATTGTGCTGCCAAATAAGCGGGATGAGGTGTATGAAAAAATGCGCACAGAAATAAAATCTGGGCGCCAAGCATATATAATCTGCCCTCGCATAAATGAGCCAGATCCAGACAAAGAGAAAGCAATTCTTGCCAAATCCGTAAAGGAAGAAGCCAAGCGGCTTAAGGAAAAGGTGTTCCCCGAATTCCGGATCGAAATAATGCACAGCAAGATGACTCCGATAGAAAAAGATAAAGTGATGCAGGAATTCTCTCTCGGCAAGATAGATATCCTCGTTTCCACTTCCGTCGTAGAAGTTGGCGTCAACGTGCCAAATGCCACTTCTATAATCATCGAGGGTGGAGAAAGATTTGGGCTCTCGCAATTACATCAGCTACGCGGGCGCGTGCTCCGCAGCAATCATCAAGCGTATTGCTACGTGTTTGCAGAAAGCAAAAGCGATAAATCGATCGATAGATTAAAAGCCTTCAAAACAGCCAAAAACGGA
>JAZJXR010000014.1:28524-43384 GCA_040390775.1 Patescibacteria group bacterium
CGATATGATGCAGCGCGGTGTAGGCGAGCTAACTTCCGGCAAGCAATGGGGCGTGTCCGACATTGCTATGGAAGCGCTCCGCAATATCAAGCTCGTAGAAGCTGCTCGCACGGAAGCCAAGGCAATAGCCGAGCACGACGCTAGACTGTCATCCTATCCAATTTTGCGAGATCTAATTGAAAGAAAAAAGATAGTGCATTTCGAGTAATTGTGTTGAAGGTGGTCAGACTACCGTCACATTAAGATCTATTGTCATTGACAAAGGGGGCTTATCGTCTATAATCTACGTATCACCACGAAAAGGACCCTTGTACAGTTCGTCTGTATCGGGGGCCTTTTCATTTTAAGCCCTCGCGAGCTCCTCTTTATACTCCAAAATAGCCCTTTGATCATTTATGTAAGCTATGGCTGCGCCTGTCCTTTTTAAAAGTATTGAGCACTTTTTAGCAGGTGCAGGGGAAAGAATGATTTCAAGCCTTTCTTTCTTTTTAAGAACTTTTATGAGGGGTGCGTAATCTCCATCACTAGTGACGATTACAGCTTTACTCAGATTACCTTCGTAGAGGTCGCAGCTTGCTTGCATAAGTAGATCAGAATCACAATTTCCTTTTGGCGCGCCTTTCTGATAGATTACATCCTTGAAAATTAGAGTGAAGCCGCACTCCTGAAGACGGGTATAAAGGTCTTTATACTTTGATATTAAGCCGATAAATATAAGAGCCTTTTCAACCTTATACTTCTCAGAAAGCCAGATTCGAAATTTTCTATAATCCATCTTCCATCCGAAATTGCTCTTAATACCTTTATCAAGATTGGCTGCGTCAATATAGGCTATGTTCACAGGCTTTTCTGTACCTTCTTTTTCTTCCATAAAGATATAATACTACTATTTGTTACAACTGGAAAAAGGGAGCGTTTTCATATAAGATACCTGTATTGCGCGTGTAGCTCAGTTGGTTAGAGCTCGGAGCTTATACCTCCGCGGTCCTTGGTTCGAGTCCAAGCACGCGCATTGAATATCTTACTCTCCCCTTTGCATTCTCCTTACGATTCCTATTGCTTCAAGTTGGCCCGTACGTCTTTTGGGTGCGTTTAGGGTTTCCGAGACAAGTGCCTCTACTTGCATTTTGGTAATCGTTTGCGGTGCATTTGAAAATGAATCTAGTAATTCATAGTCTTCTTGATCTGCTTTTGGGATCACGCCGCGATAATGCGATCCAGGAAATGTAGTATAAATTAAATCGAAGGATTTCTCTAGATTCGTATTTACACTACGAACTACGGAATCCTGCGCTTCTCTATCACCTGGATCACCGGAATATCCAGTGACGCTAAACCCTCTGCTCAAAAAAAATCTGTTCAAATCATCGGTAGTGAACCAATCTGTGGGAGCTAATTCCCTTGCATTTGCAGCACGCCGAATTGCGTTTACTTCTGCTCTCATTTCTTCAACGCTTCGCGGTGCATTTTCTATACCCAAAGCATTTATTGAATTTAGAAGTAGGCATGGCCCGCAATCATTTGTATTTTGCTGCTTGAACCATTCTGAATCTGATGCGGTACGAGCTGCTTCTGACTGCTCTTTTATTATAAAAGTTTTGGGTCTGGAAGGATGGATAATAAAGGTCTTTTTCGGAGGAGGAGTATCTTCTGGATTATGAATTTTGAATCTTTCTCCCATTACTTAATCATACAACAACTACCCTACAATCGTAGTAGCCCCTGGCTCAATTGTCTTTTTCTTTTTTAGAGATATGCCGTGAGCAACGAGGATCTTTTCGTATTCTGCCATTTCGATCACTTCCACTTCGACTAGGCGCTTGGAGACTACGTCGAGAAGTGTGCGATGCTGTGTCAAAATATCTTGTGCTTTTTTGAGGGCGTCATGAATGATGAGAGACACTTCGCTATCTATTTCAGCGCCCACTCTCTCGGAATATTCATGATCATTTACCCCTTGGCCAAAAAGCACTTTGCCGCCTGCGCCTTCAAGTGCCACAGGCCCCAGCTTGTCTGACATTCCATATTTCGTCACCATGTCTCTTGCAAGAGCAGTAGACACTTGAAGATCATTCGATGGGCCCGTTGTGATATCGCCAAACACCATCTTCTCTGCCACGTATCCTCCAAGCGACATGGCAATATCATCCAGAAATTCCTTTTTGGATTGCATTCTCTTATCTTCAAGTGGCAATTTCAAAGTGTAGCCCGCAGCCCTGCCTCGAGATATGATCGAGATTTTGTGCACCGGATCCGCAAAAGGAAGCACAGAAGCCACCACAGCATGCCCCGCCTCGTGATATGCCGTCAGCTCCTTTTCTTGCTCTGAAAGCAAATGGCTGCGCCTTTCGGGGCCAAGCATGACCTTTTCTATAGATCGAATCAGATCGAATTGCGCCACTTTTGTGCGATTTTCGCGAGCTGCAAGGATAGCGCCTTCATTCATCAGAGAATACAGATCCGCGCCAGAAAATCCCGGAGTGCGCTCAGCTATGAGCCCCAAATTTATATCTTCTGCAAATGGCTTGGTGCGAGAATGCACCTTCAATATTTCCTCGCGATCTTTTCTGTCTGGCAGATCAATCGTCACTCGCCTATCGAATCTGCCAGGGCGAAGGAGCGCAGGATCAAGCACGTCCGGCCTGTTGGTAGCTGCCATCACTATCACCTTTTCATTCGGCTCGAAGCCATCCATCTCTACCAAGATTTGATTTAGCGTTTGCTCTCTCTCATCGTTCCCCCCTCCCATGCCGGTGCCGCGCACTCTTCCTACAGCGTCTATTTCATCTACGAAAATAATTGCCGGTGCAGTAGCCTTTGCGATCTTGAAAAGATCCCTCACTCGCGAAGCACCGACACCTACGAACATTTCCACGAATTCTGATCCAGATATTGAGAAGAAAGATACGCCAGCTTCACCTGCTACGGCACGAGCAAGCAGCGTCTTGCCTGTGCCAGGAGCACCCATAAGCAAAATTCCTTTTGGAATACGCGCGCCAATTTCGAGAAACTTTTTTGGATTTTTGAGGAAATCTACAATTTCAGAAAGCTCTTCTTTGGCTTCTTTAGCTCCAGCCACGTCTTTGAATGTGACCTTCTGCTTCTTGTCATCCGGCGTTGTGAGCCTCGCGCGCGATGATCCAAAAGAAAATGCCTGCATGCCAGCACCCTTGACTTGCCTTGATAGATACCATACGAAGATCAAAATAAACAAAACAGGGAAAATTATCGGCGCCAGATTTTCAAACCAAAACAGGAATCCTGATCCGCTAGACACGGAAATATTCACCTTGGAAAGCAGATCGGGGGAAACACCGTAGCGAGACAAGGTGTCCGTAATCGGTGTATCCGTTTCTTTGGTGGAATCTTTCTCTGATTTGTCCAAATACGTGGCTTTAATGCTGTCGCCATTTACCACGATCTCAGATACCTTGCTTGCCTTTATATCGTTCGCCAACTCGGAAAGGCTGATTTTTGTAGAATTAGATCCATCGCCCGAAAAATAAGGGTAAGCAACCACCAAAACAGAAAGGAACAAGAAAACAAAGAGCACGTTCCGCAAAAGCTCTGATCTTGTCTTATCGTCCTTTGGAGCATTCTTTTGCATATTACCGCCTCGCTTTTGCTCTTTTTTGTTGTTGTCCATTGGCATATTAGACGCCAATTTTAGCACGAAATTACAGCGTTGAGAATGTGGAGTTAGCCCCGAATACCTTTCAAATAGGTGTCATCCACCTTTCTATCCTTTACCATGGCCAAAATGCGCTCCACGAGCCGCACCGGATCCTTATCGAAGATAACGCTGTCTTTCGGCCTATGGCTTCTGTCTAATATAGTATGCAAGATCTCATCCGTCTGCCACAGATCACTTTCAAGCACGCCCAAGGGCTTGCCATCTTCATAGGCCACTGTGAATTCATGAAAGGTACCGATACGCCCAGGGCCGATGATCACAGCATCGGATGCTCGTGTCAGAAAAAGATCTCTGCCTGGATATCCAAATCCTGTGTAAATAATTACATCCATATAATCGATCGGCAATTTATAGCCATCCACATGCTCCCTTTCGCTTGATGCTGGAGAGAGGCCGATGGACACGCCTCCAGCTTTTTTGGCTCCAAGCGCTGCCCAAAACGGATAGCCCGTGGTGGCTCCCGTCAGGATTATCGCGCCTTGTTTTGCGATCGCTTCACCAAGAGCTTTAGCCGTCTCATGGGCTATCGGAGGCAAATGCGCCAGATCCGCAGCACCAGAAATACAGATCTTGGGCTGAAAATGCTCATGGCGATTTTTGTCTATTGGATTTAAATTTGAATCTATCATTATTCCTTTATTTTATCACAGACTAGATTTTAAAAATCCAAAATTACGCTTTCTCCTTGATGGGGATGCTCTGCTTCTACAGCCAGAGTGTCTTGGATCTTTTGGGCCAAATACATTGCAGCCTTTGGCTCCCCCATTACTGTAAATACTTTTATCAAAGTATCGCGCGTGTTGGACACGAATTCGAGCAGGCCATCAGAATCTTTGTGCGAAGAATATCCGAATATCGTTTCGATCTTGGCCCTTACAGGCACATCATGGCCATAGATCCGCACATGCTTCTCGCCATTTTGAATATGTCTGCCCAAGGTACCCAATGCTTGATAGCCGATAAGAAGCAGGGTATTGCGCTCATCAGGCAGATAATGCTGCTCATGATGCACCACTCGCCCGCCGGAAGACATGCCAGACCCTGCGATTATGATCTTGGGAGAAGGCGAATCTAGGAGTGCTTTGGATTCTTCGGCCGAATTTATTTTCTTCAAATTAGGAAAATTAAATATATCATCATGCTGCATCTCCGCTTTCACTTCTTCATTAAAGCCCCGAGATTTGTCTTGATATATTGCCGTCACCTTTATTGCAAGTGGCGAATCCAGATATACGGGCTCCTCTGGAATCCTACCCTCTGAAAGCAATTTGTTCATTTCATGAAGCAATACCTGCGTCTTTTCTAGAGAAAAGCACGGGATGACGAGCGTGCCCTTTCTTTTATATGCTTCTTCGATCACATTCTCAAGCTTGCCGCGGCGCTCTTCTTTGGATTCATGATTACGATCCCCATACACGCTTTCCATCACGAGATAATTCGTATCGGTGAGCACAGCGGTGTCACGAAGCAGCGGCGTCGGAGAATTGCCCAAATCCCCCGTAAACACAATTTTCTTGCCATTGTAGGCAAATTCATACATAACAGATCCTAATATATGCCCAGCGTCTTTGGCGCACACCTCGAGTCGCCCTGCGAGCTCTGTGCAAGTGTCATAAGGAATATCATGCCAAAGCTTCATAGCATTTACTATATCTTCCTCATTATAAAGCGGCGGGAGCTCGCTTTGATCCATGCTAAAAACCTTCATAGAATCTTCTAGCATGATCGGGGCGAGCTTGCGGGTTTCTGGTGTGGAGAAGATCTTGCCTTTGAAGCCATCCTTTACGAGCTTTGGAATGCGTCCGACGTGATCCACGTGCGCATGAGTGACGAAAAGATAATCTATCTTCGCAACATCGTACGGAAAGGGCTTTCTGTTGTTCGTCTCCGCTTCTCGGCTGCCTTGCTCGAGCCCACAATCAATTAGGATCTTCACCTGCTGCTCCCCAGATTCTGGCACCGTTTCGAGCAAAAAATTTGCGCCCGTCACCGTGGTGGCCCCTCCGCAGAATGTAACTTTAAGCTTTTTTATCATATGTTAGTGCTTTGAATTATTATTTCTGTAAGCAAATAGGCAAGTAAAGCCAGCCCCCAGCATGTCAAAAAAAATATCCCCTGCTGTATCAATATAGTACCCACGCATTCCGGTATTTGTGAGCCCCTTATAAAGCTCAAAAAATTCCCACATTACTCCGATAAAAAACGTGAAGAAAAAAACGCTCTGCCGAAGCGGCATGCGCCTCAGAATGCGATCATAAAAAATAATGAACAGCCCTGCCATCACTATGCCGCCGAGGGTGTGGCTGATATTGTCGAACCACGTGGTCACGAAATACAGATCGTATTTCTCTGCAAAGCTGTTTGCGATCCAAAGCAGGGAGGAAAAAAATAGAGTTAAAAAAATAAGCTGTTTGCGCATGGGAATATTCTACCACACAAAAATCCCCTACGAGGGGGACTTTTGTGAGAAGGCTATTGAAGCTTATGTTACACCCAACATTTTAAGTTAGGTGGGAACTCAGGCACGATTATCCCAAAGGATTCGCAGCACAAAGCATATTCCCAAAATTGAAAAAAGAAGGGTAACTAAGACTCTCTAACCTGCCTTAATTATACTACTATGCAAAAATTTGCAAACGCCCTAGGCTATTTTTATGCACTTTTTATGCACAGGTTTTGCACAGCTTGATTCCTCCCTTGAGGGAGGTGCCGGTACTCCGGCGGTGGGTGTGAATTCCTAGAAGTCACACCCCTCGGCCGAGTGCGACCACTCCCCTCGAGGGGAGAATACAAAACCCCCGCTTGCGCGGGGGTTTTGCTTACGTCCTCCTAGCCTAAAGCTAAGAGATTAGCTACGAGAGCCCGATTACGGGATCTGTACGTAGAGGTTCTCTAGACCGAAGTTGACATTCAAAGTGTTGTCAGTTCCGTCTGTTGATCCAGTACCGTAGTTGATCTGTGTAATTGAGAGCTTCTTAGCAGCTGTTGTACCGTTAGTGTTGTCAACAGTGTAGTTGTAAGAGAAGGTCCTTGAAGCACCTACGTTTACAATGTATGCCGCTGTTGAGTCACCAGTCGTTGAGCCAGATGCTACAACTGAAGTTACAGTTGAAGAAGCGTTTGGTCCAGACGAAGTAGTAGTAGCCAATGCTACAGAAGCAGTCTTGCTTATGAAGATTGGGTTGTTACCACTGTTGGTTACTGTGAAGTTAAGAGTAGGGTAAGCTGCAAGCCATGTTCCTGATGTAGGAGTAGTTACGCTTCCCTTGCTGCTTGAGATACCTGAGATTGTGATGCCTCCGTTTGGAACGAATGTAACGTTGTTTGAAGAAACGTCATATCCAGCTCCTACAGAAGAACATGTTGTTCCACCTTCGCAAGTGAATGAGCTGTAATTATCATCTGTACCAACAACCGTTGAAAGGTCAAGAGTTGAAGAAGCTGAGAAAGAAGTAGATGTTGCAAGAACATCAGCTACAACTTTCAAGCTCTTCCACTGATCCTGAGCAAGGTTGATAGTAAGGTTTGTAAATGATGCAACTCCACCTGAAGACAAGCTGTTTGCTCCATAAGTTGTTGCGCCGTCCATCAAACGAACGTTCTGGAACAATGTTGTCTTGTCATAACCAGGAACGCTCTGAATGTTTACAGACAAGCTGTTGATCACACCGCCTCGGTTCTGAGCCTTAAGACCAAACACTCCAAGAGTTTTTGCCTCTGTTGTGTTTGTTGTAGACACAGTCTCGTTGCGAGTATCTGGTGTTGAAGGATCAACGCGTGTGTATAGATCGCCAGTTGAACCTGTTGAAGATAGAACTAGAGAAGCCATATTTGGAGCGTTGAATTCTGTACCAAGTCCTAGAGAATCAGTGTATCCCTTACCGTTGATAGTTCGGATAGCTCCTCCAGGAACCTGAACGTGGACAGTCTGACCTACGATCTTGTCAGAAGCTGCAAGTACTGAAGCGTTAACTACGAGCACTAGATCAGCATCTGGAGAAACCACCGCGTTCACGTTGTCGAATCGGACTAGGTAGTCTGATCCAGCTGTGATCTCAGTAGCATCTGCTGCGCCTGAAAGGACCTTAGTAGCAAGAACGTTGCCGTTGCTATCCTTCAAAACGAGCTTACCGAAGATGAGCCATGGTCGTGTGTCGAAGTAGACGTCAAATCGATTTACGTTGACCTTTCCAGATGTAGCCTGGAATTTAACAGCGTAGATATCCTTTGTGTCTCCCTTCTTAAGAGTCTGGCTTGTTGTTACGTAAGGTGAAAGGCTTACAGTTACAGATCCGTCAGTTCCATCCATTACGAATGATCCTGTTGAACCTCCTGTAGAACCAGTTGAACCTGTGCATGAAGCTCCAGTGATAGAGTTATACAATGCGCCAGCTCCACAGCCTGGTACAGTTGAAACTGATCCACCTGTATCGCCGTTTACTGCAGCTCGAGTGATCGGGCCAAAGTATCCAACTGCAGGAGAGATTCCCTTAGCTGACTGATAAGCTGCGACTGCTGCCTTTGTTAGGCCTCCAAAGTATCCCATAGAAACGCCAGCTGGCATTGTTAGGTATCCCCTTGAAACCAACCAAGACTGAAGTGCTGAGACGTCTGCGCCTCGGCTACCTACAGTAAGGTTTGTGCTGAATGATGCTGCGCCAGCGCTTCCTGCAAGTGATGCAACAAGAGCTACTGCGCCAGCAAATCCAGCGATTGTCTTTGTGAATTTACTCATGATTAATTAATTACACAATCCCGTTCTTCATTAACTAATAATAATTTGATAATGGTGAGAACGACATTGCTTCTTCTAAAAGATCTTCGGAAGAATTGTTTTCGACTATTCTTTTTGAAGATCTGTTTCGAAGAGCGCCCTTTTTGGTTCGACCTTAAAGAGTGAGCTCTCCGACTAATACTATTTCTTGAGCGCTAAATTTTGACACTTAGCACGCAAAAATAGTTGGCGAAATTTGGTCTGAATTCGGGAATACATCCGTATCCGAAAAAATTACTGATGCCAGGATTATGTTATTTTCAAAGTGCGAAAGGTAGATTGCTCTACCTCACCCAAGCATTATAGCAAGGCGGGGCAGAAGCTTGCAATCTATGTGTGGATAACTAGGGCAAAATATGGCCTGAAATAAAGCCAAAAAGCACCAATACCACGCGGGGCATACTATACCAAAAGCAGACAAAAGTCAATGCTGGAGGCCTTCCGAATATGTAGACGGAGGACGAGCTCTTTTGCGACAAGACACCCTACGCGTCGGGCACTGAATATCGGCTCCAACGCCTCTCCCCTGTCTTTAACAAAACACCTTCTAGGACCATTTGCGTCAGCTCTCTTTGGATCGTTTTCTCGCTGCAATCTCGAACCGATAGCATTATGTCTTTTATGGTCACAAGCCCTTTCTGTTTTATTATAGATAAGATTTTCTGGCGCCTCTGTCCTTTATCATCGCTCGATACTGGCGAGATCTTTTGTTTAGGAGTGCGAGGCAAATTCTTTGTTTGGGTATTATAAAAGTCATAAAGGACATGCTGTCCTTTATGACTTTCTTCCTTGGGAGCAGGCTTCGGTACTTCAAAAAATAATGGCGAAACCAAGCTTTCATATCCGCCCCCTTTAGAGCTCTCTTTTATTTCGGCAACGATCTTCCTTATTTCATT
Source organism: Patescibacteria group bacterium (assembly GCA_040390775.1). Lineage (GTDB taxonomy): Bacteria > Patescibacteriota > Minisyncoccia > Phycocordibacterales > CAIRYW01 > JAQBQZ01. The sequence continues at coordinate 37,889 of JAZJXR010000014.1, forward strand.
TTGAATCAAAATAGCATTCATGTCTGACAGGACCCTTACCCTGTGAGCAAGATCCAAAAGACCCTCAAGCTCAAGCAGCATTCTTTCGACAGCATTAAAGACACTTCTCTCGCTTAAAAAATGTTTAAGAGACACTGATTCTGAGGCCACTTCACGCAAAGACCATTTGATCGGCTCCGCGTCCTTTACCATGTCTGTAACTATATAAACTGCTTCAGAAACCTTTGATATTTTGCGAAAAATATAAAGGACAAATTGATTACCTCTTGATAGGTAATTGATGATCTCTAGCTCTTGTCCTTTGTTATCTTTTTCCATGTCTTTGATAGGTGGTGTATTAAAGTCAGGCTATTGTATAAAAGACAGAGGGGATGTCAACAGACTCCGAATTAGCCTTGTGTGTTATGATTATTCTATGAAAAAGAATACCGAAAAAGAAAAGCGAACACCTGCTACAAGAAGCGGCCGCCTCAAGGATGAAACACTCCAAAGCATTATTGCGATCGTACTATTTTTCCTTGCACTTATTTTTCTATTAGCCTCTATTGATAAGGCAGGAGCAGTGGGCCGAGGCGTCTATGGTGCATTCCAAAAATTGTTTGGCGTCGGCTACTATTTAATCCCTCTTCTTTTTGCAATCCTAGGGATATCTTTCTTTCAAAATTTAGAGCAAAGATTCTCTTATATAAAGATAATATTCGGCGGGCTTTTTTTCTTCTCTGCTCTCGGTATCATAAGCATTGCGCGCGAGAGCTCAGGAGGTATCGTGGGCTACGCTATGGTGCGCCCGCTAGTATCGCTGTTTGATGTCGATGCATCTGTGATGCTTCTTCTAGCAATGATCGCTATCTCGCTACTCGTAATATTTGATACTCATCTAAAAAGCGATTGGCTATCTTTCCTAACGAAATGGAGATCCGGCAAAGCAAAGCCTGCGGGCACTTCTGATGTAGAGACCGCAGTAGAGAAAACAGCAGCTGTGATGGCTGAAAATCAAAACGCAAAAACAGCTCCACTCGAAGATGTGCGAAAAGAAACATCGGGAATATTTGCAAAGAAAAAGGAAGAAGAGCCCGAAGGCTTCGACTTCAAAGGTCTCCATATGAGTGCATCCAGCAAAGCCTACGTACCCCCTCCTCTATCCCTACTTGAAACAGATAAAGGCAAGCCAGGTGTCGGCGACATCAAAGCAAACGCAAACGTGATAAAGCGCACGCTGCAAAATTTTGGAATTGATGTAGAAATGGATGAGATCACGATTGGCCCCACTGTTACAAGGTACGCCCTAAAGCCTGCAGAAGGCGTCAAACTCTCAAAGATCGTTGGGCTACAAGACAACCTAGCGCTTGCGCTTGCTGCTCCATCCATTCGTATAGAAGCTCCGATCCCAGGCAAATCTCTGGTGGGCATAGAAGTACCAAACTTTGCCAAAACAATGGTGGGCCTTGGATCAATGCTTGGCACCGAAGCATTTACTTCTTCTGTAAAACCTCTTTTGGTGTCTATCGGCAAGAGCGTATCCGGCGTACCAGTGTACGCAGACCTCGCCAAAATGCCCCACCTGCTTATTGCAGGTACTACAGGATCCGGCAAATCCGTGACAGTCCACGCAATCTTGAATTCCCTGCTTTATCGCAATTCGCCAGATCTCCTGAAATTCATCATGGTGGACGCCAAGCGCGTGGAGCTCACTTTGTACAACAAGATCCCTCACCTACTTACTCCTGTAATCACGGATGCAAAGAAAACCATCCTTGCCTTGAAATGGGCAGCCAAAGAAATGGATCGCAGGTATGACACGCTCGAAAAAGTATCCGTCCGCGACATCAGCTCTTATCACAAAAACATCCTAGAGCCCGCCCTCAAGAAAAAAGATGAAGAAAATATGCCAGAGACGATGCCTTATATTGTAGTGGTGATCGATGAGCTTGCAGACCTAATGCAGGCTTACCCCCGCGAGCTTGAGGCCTGCATCGTACGGCTCGCACAAATGTCTCGCGCTGTGGGTATTCACCTGATACTTTCAACTCAAAGACCTTCTGTAAATATCATCACAGGCCTCATCAAGGCCAACATTCCGACCCGCATTGCTCTTAAAGTGGGCAGCCAGATAGATTCGCGCACAATTATAGATAAAGCAGGAGCAGAGAAGCTCGTCGGCCAAGGAGATATGCTTTTTGCCACACAGGAAGCCCCAGACCCTGCCCGAATCCAATCGCCTTATATATCAGAAACTGAAGTGAAAAAAGTGGTGAAATATTTGGTGGATAATTATGAATCCGAGGCTCCAAGCATGGTATCCGGAATCGTGGATCCACAAGCTTCAGAAAGCCGCAACCCGATCTTTGATTCTAGCTTGATGGCAGAGGGCGTAGGAGAAGACGATGACGAGCTGTACGAAGAAGCGCGCGAGATCGTAATGCAAGCCGGCAAAGCTTCTACATCCTATATCCAAAGAAAGCTCCGTGTAGGCTATGCTCGCGCAGCAAGGCTCATCGATATCCTTGAAGAGCGCGGCGTGATCGGCCCAGGAGACGGCGCCAAGCCAAGAACCGTGATCGGAATGGAAGATAATCCAACCGCTGAGAGCGAAGTGTTCTAAAATGAAACGAAACATCGGCATAATACTTGTAATTACCTTTTTCAGCCTCTTTGTGCTATATGGAATATTCGAAGTGGCAAAAGTGTTCCTAGGCCCCTCTCTTACCATAACCGCCCCTAAAAATCTGGATACTGTGAGTTATCCAATCGTCCCTGTGTCGGGGCATGTGTCGCGAGCGGCGTATTTGACGATAGACGATCGGCAGATATTTGCTGACGCGGGAGGCAATTTTATGGATAGATTGCTGCTCCTCCCTGGCTATAATATAATCAAGGTATCTGTGAAGGATAGGTTTGGCAAAGAGGTGTCGCAAAAGATTAGCATCTATTACTCGCCCGCAAATTAATAACTTCCAAAAAACTATGCAAAAGAAAAAAGAAAAAGTAGCGAAAGAAAGAGTGGTATCGGGAAGCGATTCTGCAATTGAAGACACTCTGCGCGCAATCAAAACCAAATTCGGAGAAGATGCGATCATGAAGCTGGGCGATAAGCCGAGGGTAGATGTAAATGCGATTTCTACAGGATCTATCGGCCTTGATGAAGCTCTCGGCGTGGGCGGGCTTCCCCGCGGCAGGATAATAGAAATTTTCGGACCAGAATCTTCAGGCAAAACCACACTCTCACTCCACGTAGTAGCTGAAGCACAAAAGCTTGGCGGAGTGTGCGCATATATAGATGCAGAGCATGCCATGGATCCGCAGTATGCCGCAAAGCTTGGAGTAAAAATAAGCGAGCTTTTAATATCTCAGCCAGATACCGGCGAGCAAGCTCTTGATATCGTGGAATCATTAGTGCGCAGCGGCAAGATCGACGTGATCGTGATTGACTCCGTAGCAGCCCTGACACCGAAAGATGAGATCGAAGGAGACATGGGCGCATTCCACGTGGGCAAGCAAGCAAGGCTTATGTCACAGGCTCTACGCAAACTCACTGCTATCGTATCTAAATCTAAGACGGTAGTGATATTTATAAACCAAATTCGCATGCAGATCGGGGTCATGTTCGGCAATCCAGAAACAACTCCGGGAGGCAAGGCTCTAAAATTCTATACTTCTGTGCGCCTTGATATCCGCAGGATCGCGCAGATTAAGAAGGGCGAAGAGATCATGGGAGGCCGCACTCGCGTAAAGGTGGTGAAAAACAAAGTGGGCGCGCCGTTCAAGCAAACGGAATTCGACATCATGTACAACGAGGGCATCTCGCGCGAAGGCGAAATCATGGCGCTTGGAGAGAAAACGGGTGTGCTCACAAAATCCGGCAACAGCTACAAATACGGAGAAGAAACCATCGGCCGAGGCTATGACGCAGCTCGCCAATACCTAAAGGAGAACAAAAAAGTTGGTAATGAGATCCTCACCAAGATCAAAAAAGCCATCAAAGATTCCAACGGCTTCGCATTCGAAGGCAAAGTAGAGCCCGAAGAAAAGCCGGAGGAGTAAGGTAATTTATAAATAACATAAAAAATTAAATGGTAAGTTTAAACGAGGGCGCACCTGAAGAAAAACCTTCTAAAGAGGAGGTTAGTGAGGTAATCGAAATGTTCGACCAAGCATTTGCTCGACGAGATGGGGATGAAAAACCTGTAGATGAGACGGTAGAGCAGATAGAGCAAAAATATTCTGCTGCATGGGATTTAATTAACTCTAGTGAAAGCACTGCGGAACAAATACTCCAATTGAAAAAAGATTTGGCAGCAAAATACAACGACGAAATTTTAGGAGGCAAATCAGTTCCTGAAGAATGGAGAACCAGAAGGGTCAAAATTAAAAAAGAGATGGTTGAGAAGGCAAACAAAGGTGAGGATTTCAAAGCATTAATGAAAGAATATAACGGGCTGGATGCATCTTTAGATACTCCAGACTTTAAAAATTATCGGGAATGGAAAAAAGAAAAGGACTATCTCGAGCAATTATTTAACATAGTAGATCATACATACGATAGAAAAACAGGAAAAACAAGTTTCTAGTTGTAGATAGAATGATCGCCTACGGCATGAAAGCGTACGAGCCTATTGCTCACGAATGAAAATATGATTCTGTATTTGTGATCGATCGAAAATGCCCAATAATTTTTCATATCTCCAGATAGCTTGTGCGTTTTTAGTCGAGAATCAAAGGGATCTTTGAGGAAAATACGTTCTCGTATCTCCGCCATTTCCTTGATCGTGAACGGCAATTTTTTGTAGAGGCGCTTGAATCTAGGAGAATAATCTATTGTCATGGATTTATCTCAAATCCCTAAGAGATCGAAGCCTTTTACCCTTACCTGCAGCAAATTCCCTCTCGCTGGCCTCCAAATCGCCGATCAGCTCTCGGTGTCTCCACATACGAAGAAGATCACGAAAAAACTCGCTCTTGGATGCGTAATCCCCGTCCTTAACAGCCGTTTCTACCTCTCGGCGCATATTAGATGGCAATGAAATGTTGATGATATTTCTCATGGTTTATATGACGATGTGTAATACAATATGTTACATATTATTACAGGCAAATCTACATGTCAAGGATTGACAGGGTGTGCTGCCGCGCCCATACTGTTTCTAAGTGCGTGCGCTTATCTTCTACGCAGGTGACTAGCAAAGACGATACGTAAACACTTTTTTGCGAAACCCATCACAAGACACGATACAATACACAAGAAGCACGGGCAGCAAACTCATGTTCTTTGGTCAAAGGAAAATATACTAAACATCACAAAGCTAGGACACGATTGGCCAAGGAAGAACTCCTAGAAAATTTTCCGCGACAAAACGCCATGCTGAGGGGGAAATGCATATCTTGCAAGATTAAGTCGTCACCGACAAGCCATTGGGCAATCTAGCAAAATATCTTTCCCCCTCTCATGGGAAATTAACCTTTATTAAAAATTAGCGCGGCTCCGAAGGAGCCGCGCTT
>JAZJXR010000014.1:43394-44881 GCA_040390775.1 Patescibacteria group bacterium
CCCCCCCGCTTTTGTGTTTGCATGAACTATCTCTAGCCTGCCGCAGCCAGCTTCACTTTCACCCTCTTGCTCTTCGTCGTAGCGAGGTAGCCAATCGTTCCCACAATGTTTGAAGCAGGGATCACAGCCTCCGGATGCGAATTTGCGTAGACGATGCCCACAGGGTGAAGATCTGCGCGGCTCGCCATCATCCGCATCTCGATCGCAAACACCCAGCCCACTCCAACGGAATAGCACACTCTCTTGGGGCGAGCCATAGAGCGCCGCGCGACGTTATTATCTGGACGCCACTCTCCAAAGAATCCCTTGGGATAGAACGCCCAGCCTTTGGCGCCTTCCCTGCCATTCACCTGAGTAAGCATGTGATGCGTAGCGTAAACAACGATGGATTGACGATCGAATCTAAAGAACATAGTTTGCCTCCATTTGTGATTGAAAGAACAACAAAACAGACCCTCACTCGAGGGCCTGTTTTTGCTTTCAAATACTTTAGGAGTTATTCAAAACAAAAGCTGGACCTCGAGTTTTCTCGTGTCTTAATGGCTCGGCGCTTTGTGTTAAATATTTTTTGCATGTTTAGATTATATACTAGCTTACTCTTTCCACATACTCCCCTGTTTCTGAATTTATGCAGAAGCCCCGATAGGGATTTCGAAATTCAAATGACTGAGACCTTTTGGCTTGATTTTCTTGCTGGCATTCAAAATCTCTATCCCCAGAATCTTGTTCCCCTTGCCAAGGTCTACAATGATGCCTTCCTCCACTTCTTTATTACGCGAGAAAATGCCCTCTTGAAACTGAAGGTACATCGCGTCTATTTTTTTGTCATAAGTGATTTTCATTTTTGTTTATTATTTCATCATATGCCATATAGCCGATATGATTATGTAAGCCCGCTTCTTCTTTATGAAAACAATCTTGATCACTCCTTTTGGAAACTTCTTGAAGACTAAATTTCTACTTTCATAGCCAGCCCCCACCTTATCTGGAACTAAGAGGGCATTCCTTATCATATTTTCTGTAATGCCTCTAAGGATCATCCTCTCTTTAGCATGCCCTGTATAGTAGATCATTGGCCAATCCATAATATCACACCCGAAGCCTGAATTGAAAGACGAAAAACAAAGTGATTGTTTACAGCTCAAAAATTTCCTCCTAAATTTAGTTAAATTTTACGAAACCCTTTCCACATACTCCCCTGTTTCTGTATTGATTCGGATTATATCGCCTTCGTTTATAAACATCGGCGCAGTGATCGTGGCACCAGTTTCGAGAGTGACGAGCTTGTTGCCGCCTTTGGCGGTATCACCTCGCACAGCAGGAGGCGCTTCTGTGACTTTTAGCTCTACCTTTACCGGAAGCTCTATACCGAAAATCTTGTCCTCAAACAGCTTGGCTTCAATTACAGAGTTCGGCCTTATGAATTTCACGCCATTTCCAAGAAGCTCATCTGTAAGCTTGAAGCGCTTCGAAGGATCATTTTCTTC
>JAZJXR010000014.1:44891-63565 GCA_040390775.1 Patescibacteria group bacterium
GAACCACCTCTCGCCGCGATTTTCGTAAAGATATTTTACATTCTTCACTTCAATCTCCGCCTCTTCTGCTTTGTCCGTCGCGCCAAAAGAATGCTCGATCACGCGGCCAGAGATCACGTTGCGAAGCTTTGTAGCATTCACAGGCTTTCGCATTTGCTTCCTAAACACATGCGAAGAAAGCACCTCGTAAGGCTCATTATCAAAGATAATGCACTTCCTTTCTCTTATTTCAGAGTATTCGAGCATTGCCATAGGGGTAAAAAATTATCGCGATACGTAAGGTAGAAGCCCCATAAACCTTGCAAGCTTGATAGCGTTCGCAAGCTTTCTCTGATTCTTGGCGCAGACGCCCGTCTTCTTTGTGCTCATGATTCGGCCGTGCGGATTGATGAATCGCTTTAGGATATCTGTGTCTTTGTAATCTATGTGATTGATGCCGTTTTGCTTAAAAAAGCATTGTTTTGAATTTGTCATAATTTTTCTCTGTTATTTTCTAGAAAGGAATATCTTCTATGTTAATTTCTTCTTCCGGATACTGGATTTGAGATCCATTATCTTTTTCTTCTGGAGCCTTGGATGAGGTTGATTCTGTTTTTGGAGCATAAGAGCCTCCTGTAGAAACACCACCGGACTTCGGGCCAAATTGGAAATTCTCCACAATTATTTCTGTGCGATATTTCTTCTGGCCGTCCGCCGCATCCCAGCTTCGAGATTCGATCCTGCCCTCGACGTAAAGAGAGCTGCCCTTCTTCATATACTGCTGGATCAGCTCTGCCTGCTTGCCAAAGACCACGATGTTGTGAAAATCGCTTTTCTCCTGCTTGACGCCATTTTTATCTTTGTATGTGCGATTGGTAGCAAGCCCAAAACTCGCTACTTTGATGCCCGACGGAAGCGCCCGGATCTCCGGATCCTTGGTGATATTCCCGAAAAGCATAGCTTTGTTTAGATACATATGTAACTCTAATTATACCACAAGGCTATCGATCGATTTGTCGAGCTCTTCCACATTCACTTCTTGCTTCGGATCCTTCTTGCCATCTTCCTTCTTATCTCGCTTGATCTCTTTGTCGCGGATAAATTTCGCGCCATATAGCGTGCTCTCGCGCACCGTAGTGATGAGCAGAAAGCGGATCACGTTCTCCATCGCGTCCATCTCCTTCTTGAACCCTTCGATCGATGCCGTAGGCGCCTCAAATTTGATCCAACCAAAATACGCCTCATTATTCACCTTCTTATCCCCCTTTATGACCTTTTCGATCGGGTAGGCTAGAACCCGCAACCTTGGAAAGTCTTCTGTGATCGTTTCTGCCTTGATTTTCTCAAGAGCATCTTTGATCCTCGAGACTTCGTGAGCGACGTTTTCGTCCCCCACAAACGGAGCGATATGGAAGCCTACTTCGTAGACCTGCATTCCCTCCTTGGATGTGTTTTCTTGCATTTTTATATAATTTCAAACCTAATAAAGCCTCTTTCAAGGCCAAGGCAGAGTAGCACGAAATATGGACATCCGCAAGAAATAAAAATGACCCTCGATATTTAGAGGGTCAGGGTGCCACAAGAGATTTGCGCAAAGAATCACTCGCCAAAAATCTACCCAAATCGATACGGCTCATCTTTTTGATCCGAGTCGGCAAACCCTTCTCGCATACTTTGCCTTCGCCAATGTAGGTGAGGAAAATAGGCCCCTCAAATCCAAGAGCAAAGATGCGTTCGAGTAGCGTTTGGCCGCCACCTTCATAGGACAGAAACTCCTCCGGAAAGACAAGGAGCTTTATTCTCTCCTTGAATTTCGCGACAGCATCAAGGAGGGTATCAATCGTAGACGCCTCCTTCACGGTGACGGTCGGACCAAGAGCTTTCACCCACTGATCTTTCCATCCCGAGTTTGAATCTGCCACAATGACATAATTCCCTTTGGACAAAGAGCTAAGGTACTCACCAAGTTTCTCTTTGTCGACAAACAGATCGCAGCCTTGCTGAATCATTTCATCAGCATAGCCAGGCTGAGCAGATGATGCCACAAGCAACCCTTTGAAAAAATGCTCCTCGCGGATGATTCTTGCAAAATTGTCGCTTGAGGATCGGCCATCAGGAAGGCGCACATCTAGGATGATCACATCCAGATCAGGATTCTCACCGAGAAGTTTGATGCCCTCGGCAAAATCTTCTGCATACAGAAAACTGAGCGTCTCTGCCCAATCTACTGAAGCGGCTTCAATGGCATGTCTGAGAATCGCTGAATCTTCTATAACTAGGACTGTTTTCATAGAACATTTGGGGTTGGGGGTTCATATTACTGTAGTCATAAAACCACAGCCTTGATTTTAAATCAAGTTCCAAAGTTTTTTGGAATTTGCGAGAAGCTGCTTGGACACTTCTTCTATAGAAAGCCCTTTTATTTCTGCGATTTTTTTTACTACTTCTACTACATAAGCTGGCTCATTCCTTTTGCCGCGATATGGCACGGGCGATACAAACGGGCAATCAGTTTCGGAAAGAATTCTGTCGAGAGGAATAAATTTGAGTAACTCCTCGTATTCATTGGCAAACGTGATTACCCCCGTGAAAGAAAGAGTGAAACCAAGATTCAGAAACCCCTCCGCAATTTCTTTCGATCCCGCAAAGAAATGCACATTGCCTTTTACATCTGGATATTTTTTCAAAATCTCTATCGCATCCTCGTATGCATTCCTAATGTGAAGCATCAAAGGCTTCCCCGCTTCTATCGCAAGCTCAATTTGCTGTATAAATAATTTTTTCTGGTTTTCTTTTTCACCTTCCTCACCGTGAAAATAATCCAAACCGCACTCTCCTATCGCCACCACCTTTTCAGATTTAAGAAGCTCTCTATAGCTACCCGCATCAAAATCCTCTTTCGTATCCGTCGGATGCTGGCCGATTATCGCCCACATATTTGGATTTGCTTCTGCAAGCTCTACAGCCCATTTCGAGCTCGCCAAATCTACGCCCACATTGATAATGCCTACTCTTGCATCATTCGCTCTCTTTATCACCTCCTCCCTATCCGCATCATATTCAGGAAAATTCAAATGCGCATGATTGTCTATGAATTGCATATTACTTTCGCAAAAATAGCGGCTCTGAAGGCATTTTGTTTGCTTTTATTGCCTCCTTCATCTTTGCTGAAGTGTCTGGCATTACAGCGGTGAGCATTCGCCGAATGCTGTAAAGCTTTACTACCAAATCTTTGATTATCTCTGTGCCCTTTTCTTTATCTGTTTTCACTAATTTATACGGCTCTGTCTTTTGGATTATTCCATCAAGCTCCGAGATTTTTGCCCAAATATAATCCATTGCGCCTTTGAATTCAAATTTATCGAGAAATGCATGATATGCGCTCATATCCTCGTGTGGAGCAATTTCCACCGGTCCATCCAAATTATCTTCCGCCATTTTCATGATCCGCGAAGTCAGATTGCCGATACCATTTGCAAGGTTTGCATTGTAGCTCTCTTTAAAACGTTCTAAGGTGAAAGGACTATCCTCAAAAGGATGCAGCTCTCGCAATACAAAATACCGAAGAGCATCAGTGCCGTATTCTGAAACGATGTCGTAAGGATTTATTGCATTGCCAAGAGATTTAGACATCTTCATGCCCCCCTCGCCCGTAATGAATCCATCGATCACAATTGTACGTGTATTGGGAATATCTGCGGCCATAAGCATTGTTTGCCACATTGCAGCTTGTTGCCGAATATTATCCTTACCACAATATTGTACTGGGGTTCCGTTAATCCAAAATTTTTCGAAATTTTCCTGATTTTCTGGCCAGCCTAGGGTAGAAATATAATTCACAAGAGCATCAAACCACACATACATTATATGATCTGGATCTCCAGGGACTTCTATCCCCCATGACATTTTGGACTTTAGGCGAGATATAGAAAAATCTTGTAGCCCACCCTGAACAAAACTCTTGATTTCATTGAAGCGAAAATCTGGCACTACAAATTCAGGATTTGCGGCATAAAAATTAAGCAACTTTTCTTGGAACATCGAAAATTTGAAAAAATAATTTTCTTCCTGTCTTATTTCTATCTGTTTATTAGGATGCAAAGGACAATATCCATTCACAAGTTCAGAATCAGTCTTTTCTAGCTCGCAACCTACACAATATTTGGACTCATAATTCTTTTTATAAATATAGCCATTTTTATCACAACGTTTCCAAAATTCTTGAGCAGCTTTTTCATGATGAGAATCAGTAGTGCGAATAAAGTGAACATCGGGATGGATGTTCAGTAATTCTTTGAGCCCACGAAATTTTTCTGCATATTCATCAACGTATGATTTTACATCTTTTCCTGAAGCTTCAGCATCTGTAAGGAGCTTTGCACCATGCTCATCTGTACCTGTGTTAAAAAATACTTCAAATCCTTCGAGCATTTTATAACGAGCTATTGCATCTGCGCGAACAATCTCCATAGCAAAACCTATGTGGGGCTCACCATTAACATACGGGAGTGTGGTGGTAATGTAAAAATTCTTTGCCATCCTAGCGAGATTTAGCGATCGTTTTTTTCTTGTCTAGATCGTCCATAAATTCCATAAACAACACTGAGACAGGTACAGATAGCAAAAGCCCGAGAAATCCGGCAAGCTTGAGCCCCACCACAAGAGATATGATCACAAGGATCGGCGAAATGCCCACCATTTTCTTTACTACCAAGGGATAAAAAATATTGCTTTCGAATTGCTGCACCAAAATATACATGAGCAAAATTATAAATCCGAGCCCGATTCCCCCATCAAGAAGCGCAAGCATCACGCCCGGCACGGCAGCCAATGTGGGCCCGAATACAGGAATGATCTCGAGCACTCCCATTAGGAATCCAAGAAGAAGCGCATGCTCGATATGGAATATAGAAAGCATGAGGAAAATGATAGAGCCCACTAGCGCCCCAAGGAACATCTGCCCTTGCAGCCATGCGCCAATTTTGCGGCGGGTCCTATTCCAAAGCCCGATCACGTATTCTTCTTGTGCAAGCGGCGTGATTACGCGCAGAAATCTTTCGACTCCATCTTTCGTCACAGAAAAATAAAATGAAAGAATGGCGACGAGGAAAAACGTAACCACTCCATCTTCTATAGAATTCACAGATTGCAAAATCGTATCCGTAGGCGAAAATCCGCCAGAAACGGAAGTGACGGCGCTCGCGCTAGAAATTCTATCCGCAATATCACGCACTATCGGCGAATAGCCTTGGAGCACGCTATCGTCCAGAAGTGGCACAGTATCATTTATCTGCTTTACGTAGGTAGGGATATTAGCCACCAGATTCGACGTCTCGCTAAGGAATGTCGGTATTACAAAAAGAAATATTACAGCAAGGATCGCCATGACTCCAAGGTAAATGATCACAACGCCGAGAGCCCTAGGCACCCGCTTACCTTCGAACCATCTGACCCCCGGATCGATTGCGGAAGAGATCACCACGGCCGCCAAGATCACAAGAGCAATATCTCGGAGCACGTATATAAACACGAAAGCAATAATCACGAGCGCCACGCGCAAAATCGTCCCGAGCGATATATCTATAGACCTCTTAGTGTTTTCCATGGCTTTAGAATAGCACAGCCAAACAGAAATTAAAAAAGCTCCGCCAAAAGCGAAGCATTCGTATCACCAGAAATAATTGGCCCCGTAATCGATCTCTTTCATTGGCCACAACATCGCTGCCAAAGAAAGAAGAATCAAAATTCCGGCATAGATGACGCAGGGCAATTGAAACCAACCCATAGGTTCACCCCAGATCCACCATATCGGACCCGTGATGTGCTGCAAAAATGCGCCAATGGCCCAAACAATCACAACGGGTATAGATACAACAAACCCGAAGAACCACATTTCCGCCGAACCATCAAAGAATCCGACGAGAACCAGCAGCACAGAAATGAGTGCGACAATCAATATTATTATAGTGAACATGGAACAATCCTTTCAGCTTATTTCTACCTTAGCCTGCCGAATTGTCAACCAAAGGTACAACTTTCTAGCTATGGTACGAAAATTGTACCTAAAGCTTCGGATCAAAAAGCTTGCGAAGCTCGGTCATTTTCGCCGAATCGCTTTTTGCAGCAAGGAGCATGAGAGCAAGCTCTTTATTTGGAAAGAAAGATTTGTCTGCCATTTCTAAAAGCTCATCAAATGTAACGGAACGAAGCTTTATTTTCTCTCCGCCATCAAGCTCTTGCTCCCCTACTTTGCGCAAACCTTTTGCAATAAAAGTATAAACTACCCAGTCTATTTTTGAAGCCGTTTGCTTGGCATCAATAAGAATATATTTATCTGCCTCGTATCCAGTTTCTTCACGAAATTCTCTCTTTGCGGCATCAATCACTTCTTCTCCCTTTTCCATACGCCCTGCGATAGCGCCCACATAAGGATCTCTCCCCGGCTGCTCTTGATCTGCCATAAGAATCTTACCATCTGGAAGCACGCCAAATACCACAACGACATCCGCCCGCTTCAATCTTTCAAATGTCTGAGTTGTACCATCATACATTTCCTGCGGCCACTGATATACATCAAAAAGCACACCTTCGAAAACTTTCTTGGCATGATCTGGTATTGGCTGATTAGATTTTGGCCGTTCTATTTTCATTGAAGTTAAATTTTGAGCACCTTCTCAAATTCTTTATGGTCTTTATACGGGCCGACGATGGCGAGGTTGAGGGTAGAATTTTTGAAAGTTTTCTTGGCCATATCTGCGATATCGCGCGCGGTGACAGATTCGATTTTTTTCACTCGCTCTTCCGGTGTTTGAATCTTCTGGTTATAAATATCTTGGAACGCGAAAAAATCTGCGTACGAATCAGAAGATTCTAGATTTAGATAAATAGATGCAGTGCGAAGCTCTTTAGCCTTCTCGAGCTCATCAGGGAACACTCTCTCGGTAATTAGCTTCTTGCATTCTTCCAAAATAGCTGCGACGGCTTCTGCCACCCTGTCTTTAGCTACGCCAGATGCGATCGCAAAATATCCGCGATCAAGAGCCTTATCGTGCCCTGCCCGCACGTAATAGCAGAGCCCAAGCTCATCGCGAAGCTTCCGGAAAAGCCTAGAGCTCATGCCGCCGCCGAGGAGAGTTTCCAATATTCCCATTTTGTGATTATCCTTGTGCCCTATCGGATTCGAGCGGAAGCCAATCACAATATGCGCCTGATCCGTATCTTTGTAGTGGATCTTTATTTCCGGAGATTTCTGCGATTCTTTGGTTTTGATTTTCTTTTCGATCTTTGAAGTGTGAATGTTTTGAAAAGCGTCTGCCACCATTTTTACCGTCTGGCTTTCGTTTATTTTCCCAGCGACGACCACGATCGTATTTTTGGCTGAGTAATGCTTCTTTCTATATGCAATCAAATTATCTTTTGTAAGAGCTCGCACATTCTTTTCGCTACCAATTATTGGCCAGCCCGCTGGCTGATCGCCATAAAGGAGCCCCTCGAACACCTCGCCCACTTTTGCCTGCGGCAGATCCTCGTACATTTTTATTTCTTCTACAACTACACCCTTCTCGCGAGCGATGGCGTCTTCTTTGAAGATTGGATTTTGATAAATATCAGAAATGATATCGATGATCTTCGGCAGATGCTTCTGATGCGATTTGGCCCAATAGCCTGTATATTCTTTGGAGGTAAATGCATTTGATTGCGCGCCTAGGCTATCTAGCTCGCGCGATACATCGCCCGTATTAGGCCGCCTTTCTGTGCCTTGGAAGCACATATGCTCGAGGAAGTGTGAAAGGCCATTGATCTCTTTGCTTTCATAATCCGATCCCGCAGCCACAAGCACCATGGCCGTCACCGTCTCTGTATTCTTCATAGGCACCGTGATCACCCGCAGGCCGCTTTTGAGGGTAGTTTTCTTGTATTTCATCCCCCGATTCTAGCAGAATTCCGGCAATAAAAATAGCAAGCTCTTTAGGCTTGCTTTTTGACGGTGATGAAGCCGACAATTTGCTTTTCGATCCAGATGGAAAAATGAGTAGCATCCCCTATAGAGAGTTTGCCAACCCCACTTTGTTTTTCAAACCAACGAATCAGGGCTTCATACTCCCCCTCAGGAGGAAACATGGTGATATTCTCCCCTGTTAAATGAGTAGCGCTGGCGTCCTTTTTTAAATGCCAAATGCTACTTGGCCCGGCCTGAACGGAACAATCATCACCTTCTTGTGACCAAGGCAAAATGTCCAAATGGACCCTTAGCCATAGAGCAAAAGCGGCGGGATCTGGGACTGCAACTGATTGATTCAGACAAAGATCGTGGATAAGAATCGCGTTCATGGTATGTATTCTGAGCCTAGAATACCCGTACTCTTACTTAAGTCAAATCTATTCTAGAGAAGCTTTTATTAGAGAAATTATTTCTTCTACTGTCTTTCTTTCTTGCTCCCCCGTATCGCGATTGCGGATTGTGACGCCGGCGTCTTTTTCGATAGTGTCGAAATCTACTGTGATGCAATACGGCGTGCCGATTTCATCTTGCCTGCGATATCTCTTACCAATATTTCCATTATCATCAAACATCACCCGGCCCGGAAAGGCTTTACGAATTTCGGAATACACTTCCCGCGCTTTTGCTACGAGCTCTGGTTTGTTTTTAAGAAGAGGAAACACAGCTGCAAGCACGGGAGCCACTTTCGAATTAAATTTGAGATACGTACGAGGCTCTCCACCAAGCTCATCTTCTGTATATGCACCAGATAAAACAGCAAGCATTGTGCGGCCCACTCCAAATGATGGCTCTATCACATGAGGAATAAATCGCTCTTTTGATTCTTCGTCGAAATAAGAGAGATCTGCTTTTGAAGCTTCGCTATGGGCCTTCAAATCAAAATCCGTGCGGTACGCGAGGCCGTACAGCTCTTTGCGGCCAAAAGGAAAATCAAATTCGAAATCAATAGTGCGCTTCGAATAATGCGCCCTGTCTCCATCTGCCACTTCGAGCTCGTGCACATGGCTTTTCTCTAGGCCAACATCCTTTGCAAAGGCGTGCATTTCTAATCGAAATTCTTCGAAAGCATTTTTCCAATTCTTGGGATCTATAAAATATTCTATCTCCATTTGCTCCAATTCTCGCACCCTGAAAATAAAATCTCGCGGAGCGATCTCGTTCCTGAAAGCTTTGCCGATCTGCGCCATTCCAAAAGGCAATTTCGGATGAAAGCTATCTAAAACATTTTTGAAATTCACGAACATTCCTCCTGCCGTCTCGGGCCGCAAATAGGATACCGCGGAATCATCCTCCATTGCGCCAATATGTGTCTTGAACATCATATTGAACTGCTTTGGCTCGCCTAATTCCCCGTCGCAATCTGGGCATTTTTTCTGCTCTTTATTTTCTTCGGCTAGATGATCTGTGCGGAATCTATGCTTACATTTCTTACACTCCGAAAGTGGATCCGCAAATCCGCCAACGTGCCCAGATGCTTTCCAAACATTCTGATTCATCAGGATCGCCGCATCCATGCCATACATATCTTCACGATCAAGCACGAATCGCTTCCACCAGATATTCTCAATATTATTTTTGAGAGCCACACCTAGCGGCCCGTAATCCCACGTGCCAGCAAGGCCGCCATATATTTCAGAGCCTTGGTATACAAAGCCGCGACGTTTGCAAAGCGCAATAATTTTTTCCATTTTATTCAATTACTTTATCGTTTCCGTACGTGAATGCCGGATCTGTTTTTAATATCGTGCTTAGGCCCTTATCCGCATCTATCACTGCCGTATTCGTAAATGTATCACTGGCGCTAAAGTTTGCAACATTTTCTATCACAGGAGCCTGGCCTATCTGGCTTGTGGACGGCGTCAGCCCCACCTGGAAAGACACTTTGCGGACGGAAGGATTGCCGCCTTTTTGCTGCTGCACTTCTCCCAAATTCCACGTGACGGTGCGCGAATCAGCATTATATGTGACATCACCCAAAGAGGGCGACACAACATTATTCCAATTTACATATTCTGGAAGAGTGGCCGCCACTTTGGCCCCCGAAAGAGTGTTGAAGGTATTCGTCACGGCCCACGTAATTGTGTAATCCGTCTCTTTTCCTACTTGCGGAGGAATATCTCCTTGATTTTCGATCGGGCCTGTAGTGTGTGTGATATCAGAAGTGAAGTGCGCGTCGGACGCGACCTTCAGGGTCTTCACAGCAGTTGAAACTATTTCCTGCGGCACGCCAGATTCGAGCAAGCGCTTGGCCTTGATCGTGACATCGAGCGTGGCTGTTGGATTTGCCATTAGAGCGCCGCTAGCAGAAAAAGATGTGGGCACAAAGAATCCTAGCTCCGTACTAGCGCTCGTGCCGGGTGGCACTTCGCCCAAATTCTCGTCGCCTTGCTTCGTCCAAATGATCACACCTTTGTTTGAATCATAAAATCCTTTGCCCGCGCTGATGCGAAGCTTGTCCACAGCTGTGCCAGATAGCGTTGCAGTGATGCTTACGTCATACACCGGTACATCCAAATTGTTGATCCACAGAATGCTTGAATCCACTTCTTCGCCACCCTTGGCCACATAATCAGCCACCTTGTTTTTGCCAAATGTAATATCCACGCCAAGGAACGGCTTTTTAATGTCCACCGTGTGCGTGGCGCTTGCAATCGTGGCCCCGATTTTAGCCTTATCTTTTTCATCGGCTACGCCAGTGTTAAATGAAAAGAATCTTTGCTCATCCTTCGTGCCGTATATCTTACCCTTGATCGTGATCATTCTTTCTTCATGTGGAGCGATATCGCCAAGATTCCAAACGCCTGCTTTAGTTGGATTTATAGAGTAGCTTGATGGCTCAAAGCCGTATGGCAATGTGCCCGTCAGAATTATGTTCTTTACGATCTCACTCGCATTAGAAGAAATATGCACAACCATTTGATAATCTTGATTTGCATTTACTTCGTTTAGCGCGTCAATGGAAAGAGTGAGAGGCGAAGATCCGATCAGGCCATCATAAGCAGCATCTTTGGTAAACACGCTCGTTGTACCCGGCACGCGATATTCGAGAGACATAGCAATATGCACGCTCGATGCATCTTCGCCAAAAAGCACACTCTTGATGCTTCTTTTCACTGTAGTGTGCGGAGCAATATCACCAAATGATACCCGCGCATGAGAAAGCGGTGTTAGATTATCTTCGCTACTTCTCGTGCCAGATGGATATTCGAGCAAGAGGTCGGCTATCTCTATCGTTGTGTCGTTGTTGTTCGTGATAGCTACACCCAAATCCGTCTGCCCGCCGGAAGAAATGCTGGATGGCCCTATGATATCTATCTGAATCTTCGAAGCAGAAATCAAATTCGCGCCGCTAATATACACATACACGGCAATGCCTGCGCAAATTACAAAAAACGAAAGAGCTGACCAGAATATTTTTTTGGATACATTAGACGAAGGCTTTTCAGGTAGAGGCTTTTCTTCGATTTTTTCTTGCCATTTGTCTGGAGCTGACGTCTTGTGGCCGTGGAGATCTAGCACAAAAGATGGCTTGATCTTTATCTTGCGAGAATACAGCGCATCACGCAGGCGATCTATTCTGCTTTTATCATTTTCAAGACCTTCCATAAGGCAATAATTATATCACAGCCCTGTATCCGCGAGAGCACTGTTGATACCTGCAATCAAATCTTTTTTGTGAGCATTTATATTTTCGAATGCGGCCTCGTTATATTGCGCATCATCACCCACGATATCCCCCTTCGGCTCACCATATCCTAGAGCATGCAAAATTTTAATCATCGCCAAACATTCAGCAGACGAAAGCATTTCTGAGGTAGTCGGACTACCACAAGATAGGAATTTGTATAACTCCATCACAGATTCAAAAAGCGATTCGTTCTTTTCTTCACCTTGTATCAGAGATTTGAGCACGAGCATTATCTGTGCAAACGTTTTGTACTCCGCGCTTTGCGGATCAAGCGCTTTAGATGGAGCAGCTACTTCCAAAATCCTCCATCTGATCTTGGAGCGCAGAAACGTGAGCGAAAGCAGCGCGCCCGCAGCAATATGCGGCCGGAGTTTGGATTTTGAATGCCGTACGCTAGTAGCATGAGCTCTGATCATCCCAAACTCTCTTGTAAGAAATAAGAAAACCCTATCCGCCTCCCCACTCGGATGCGACGATACAAGGAATCCATCTGTGGTGTACTTCTGATACATAGAGAGAGTATAGAGTATTTGGTATGGAGTATAAAGTATAAAAATATCCAAGGTGCTAACCCTGGATTTTTGAGGACTCTTCGTAAAGCTTGGCAAAAGACTCTTGCGGCGCATGCACATCCACATTGTAAACCCGTCCGCTTGACGCAAGATCGAGTTTACAAGCTTCAAGCCACAACAATCGCTCGAATTCCACAATAGACTCAAACGCCTTTTGGATGACACATCCCAGCTGCCTTCCTTCGCCTTCAGGAAAGAAGAACACCTGAAGCTCATCATCCCAATTGGGAAACACTACCAGCTTTTTGATACAGGAGTGTCGCTGACTAGTCGCCACCAGTTCAAAAAAACTTGGTAATGAGGTGGTACCAGGCTTAGCTTTGGCCTTAGCTCTTGTTCTGATTTTTGCTTCCATAGAAATAGCAGAATTGTTCAAGAGAACCTTAATCCTCAAGCCTTCAAAAGTCAATAAAAAACCGCTCTGCAAAATGAATTGCAAGCGGCACTACTTAGTTCATCCTATGTATAGAAGACCGTCAGATCGGCTTTTGAGGAGAGCTTGTTTACCCTTTTCAATTTCACTTCGGCTCATTCCCTTTCCTCTAGCTGACGCAGCATATTCCCTTAGCTCCTTGCGCATATTGTCCTCACGTACAAGTGCGGAATAAAGCCCCCAAGCCGCTCTCGCTTCGCCCTGACGCTCGTATGCTTCCTGCTGGAAGCGAAGAGCCTCTTCTGAGACCTTCTCCTCATATTCAGGTACAAAGCGCTGGCACTTCATCAAGGTTTTCTTATACCCACTGATACGCTTTCGCATTTCTCTAGGATCAAGATCCTCCGTATACTTATGATCTATCTCCTGCCATCCGCAGTGTTTACAGGGTATTCCGTCTGCCATATATAGATCCTTTCTAAAGAGATACTACAAAACCCTGCATGTATGTCAAATTTCTATTTTTGAATAGAAATTACAAACTCTGCATCTTCAACAACAAGCTTATCGCCTTCCAGACTTTCTACAATATTTATTTTGTCTGCGAGCACAGTGTCTTGGATCATTTTTTGCCAATTTTGTTTTTCTAGAATTGGATTTGCAGAAATAGATAATGAAATACGATCATTTGGAGTGAGCCCTTGCTTCTTTCGAAGATCTTGCACAAATCTTATGATCTCGCGCACGATTCCTTCTTCTTTTAATTCTTCTGTAATATTTAGATCAAGCTCTGTTTTTTCTCCAAAAGAAATAGATTTTACATTCAATCTTTCTTTCACAAGATCCAAAAATTCTTCTGGCACGGCAAGAGATTTTTCTATAGCTAAAGAAGCAAGAGGTTGGCGCACTTTTATATTTGCTTTCATGCGAGCATCAAGGCCGATAGATACTATCTCACGCATCTTTTGCATAAAATCTAGAAGAGAATGATTTTTTGATGGTCTGACTCCGCCAAGAAATTGAAGGATTTTCGAATGGCTGGTTGAGCGTAGCGACCGAAAGCCTGAGAAAATGCTTTGATTTCTTGGCTCAGGCCACTCTTCTAAATGCACGCTTTCTGGATCATTTTCTAAGCGCAATTTTTGATGCAGATCTTCTGCATAAAACGGCGCAAATGGAGCAAATAGTTTGGAGAGAGTTTTCAAAACATAATAGAGCGTCCGCTTCGCCTCCCTATCTCCATCCCTGAACCTATCTCGAGATAGCTGCAGATACCACGTAGAAAGATCATCGATAAATTCACGGAGGGCACGCACGGGCTCAAGGAGCTTGAAGCCTTCTAGATTTTTCGTCATTTCTTCCGTGAGCGTTTCGAGCTTTACAAGGATCCATTTGTCGAGCACGGTTGAAGAATGCGGCGCGAGGTTAGATTCCAAAGATTTATCTCTATACAATTCGTAGAAAGAAAGCACGTTCGATACCAGATTAAAGAATTTTTTGTTGACCTCGTCCACCGTCTTTTCATCATAATTTTTGCTCTCCCCCGGCTGATTGATCGAATACATCCAGAGCCTGATCGCGTCCACGCCCCATTTATCCATCTGCTCCCACGGATCCATCACATTCCCAATAGATTTGGACATTTTTTTGCCTTCCTTATCCAAGAGATGCCCGAGACAAATCACATTTTTATACGCCCTGCCCCTGCCCATCAGCGCGCCAACTGCATGCAAAGTGTAAAACCACCCACGAGTCTGATCTATCGCTTCGGAAATAAAATCAGCAGGGTAAAGAAGCCCTTTTTTTTCAAAGGGATAATGATCCTGTGCAAATGGCATAGCGCCCGAATCGAACCACACATCCATCACCTCTTTGGTGCGCACCAATCTCTTGCCATTTTTCTCGAGCACTACAGCATCAATAAAAGGCTTGTGCAGATCGAGCTCGTAATTTTCATCGTGAGGAAGCGGCACGAAACGGAGCTCGCGCACTTCGGCGTTTTCAAACCTCTTGGCATTTTCTACGAAATGCTCTGCGCCGCTGCCCGAATGCTTCATGTGGCCCATGTGTGCAACGCCCGCAAACAATACCCAAGCCGGCCCGCCATGAGTGACGATCAAAATATTTTTGCCTGCGTATTTATTTTCCAGATCATACAGCGCATCGAGCATTCTTTTGTTGACATCCCGCAGCGATTCGCCGCTTGGGATCTTGGCGTCAAACCACTTCTCCCCCATTTCGTACAAATATTTGTGATACTCATTCCACGCTTTGCCATCGAAATTTCCCGGATCTACTTCGTGAAGGCGGGCGTCTATTATTAGCTTGTCTGCCGCAAGTCCAAGCTCCTTTAGCGCAAGCTCTGCCGTTTCTCTGGTACGCGCAAATGGCGACGATATTACGAAATCTATTTTTTCTAATTTTAATTTCTCTGAAGTTTTCTTGATCTGCTCTAATCCGCGCTCCGTCAGATGATCATTTGATTCATTTTTGAAGCTCACGATTCCTTTGGCATTTCCTTCTGTGCCGCCATGGCGCATCACGAAATATTTGTTGCCAGATTTCTTTGTGTGCTTCTTTAGGCTATCTATAGAATCCACCACAAGCTTCTCGCTGCCATCTTCTGATATCCAGACAGGCAGCGGCGTACCCCAATACCTTTCGCGGGAGATAGCCCAATCCTTCACTTCGCGCAGCCATTCGCCGAATCTGCCTTCTTTGATATGCGATGGCTCCCAATTTATTTTTTCGTTCTCGGCGACGAGCGTGCTGCGCAATTTGGACATAGCGATATACCAAGAGTCACGGGCATAATATAAAAGAGGCGTCTTGCACCTCCAGCAATGCGGATATGAATGCTTGTAATTCTCCTGCGCAAAAAACAAATTCCTCTTTTTGAGATCCTCTATTATATCTACGTCGAGCGTAGGCTTCCCCGTTTCGTTTTTTTCTTTCACATACCTTCCCGCTAGAAATCCACATTCTGATTTGAAACTGCCGTCTTCTTTGACCAAATGATATTTCGGAAGGCCCACTTTCGTACCGAGCACAAAGTCATCACTTCCGTACATCACAGCTGTATGCACAATGCCAGTACCATCTGTCGTGGTCACAAAATCTGCTGCATATACTTTGAATGCATTTGGAAGCTTCGCTTTTTCTGATTCAGGAAGATTATCTTTTAGGAATGGATATAAAGGCTCGTATTCAAGCCCAACAAGATCGCTGCCTTTTATATCATTATGAACAATTTCGATTTTTTGATCTTTGAAGACACTCGTTACCCTATCGCTTGCAAGAATCAAGAGCTCAAGAATTCCTTCTACACGAAGAGCTGTGTAAGAAATATCTTTACCAACAGCAAGAGCAACGTTCCCTGGAATGGTCCATGGCGTCGTCGTCCACGCAAGCAAATATGCAGTGTCTTTCGTTTCTTTATCACCTCCAAATTTCTGGCCAGGTAGTAAATGAAATTTAACCGTCACCGACAAATCTTTGACATCCTGATAGCCTTGCGCGAGCTCGTGCGATGAGAGCGTGGTGCCGCAGCGAGTGCACCAAGGAGTAACGCGATAATCTTTGTATAAGAGATTTTGCTTTTCTATTTTGCCGACGATATTCCACAGAGATTCTATGTAATCATTGTGAAAAGTAAAATATGCATTATCGAAATCAGTAAAGTAGCCCACGCGCTCCGAGAATTTTCTCCATGCGTCTATGTATTCAAATACACTCTCTTTGCATTTTTTGTTGAACTCAGCAATCCCAAATCCCTCTATATCTTTTTTAGATCTAAATCCGAGACGCTTTTCAACCTCCAGCTCTACAGGCAATCCATGAGTATCCCATCCTGCCCTGCGGCGCACATGATACCCTCGCATAGTTTTATATCTGGGAAGCGCATCTTTGAAAGATCGTGATTCCACATGATGAATACCTGGCTTACCATTAGCAGTAGGCGGCCCTTCATAAAATACGAATTCGCCCTTTGGGGATTTTTTGGCCAAAGTTTTCTCGAAAATATTGCGCTCATTCCAGAACTTCAGAATCGCCTCTTCTCTTTCCGCATGCGCACTTTTTTTGGCTTTGCTTTCTTCTACATCCATACAGAAATTGCAGCAATTATCGGGCACAGGATCGCAATCACGCTACCTACCCATATTGCGATCCTGATCCGCTTTCGCGCCACCGCATAATCAGCTTCGTGAAATGGGGATGCTGTAGCTTTCACATCTTTCCACAAAAAATATCCGAGCGAAATAAATATCGGCGCCCAAAGCAAATTTGCGATCATAGCGAGGAAGCTCCTCCAGAGAATTAAATTGCTTGAGATGGGTGGGAACACTGGCTTTAGGCCAAGAGCAAACACGATCGCCATCTGCTTAGCGGCAGCGACGAGTATCGCAAAATATACAGGCCCCAAAATAATCAGGATTGGAAGGAATGTAATAATCACAATCAGTACAAGCCTCCAAAATATTTGCCAGCTCTTACCCCGCGTGAGCATCGCGCTATCAGCTAGTGCATCCAAACCAAATCGCCCCTCGAGAAGCAAAGTGTAAGAAGCGAACCATACCTTCATAGCAAAAAATATATTTAGAGCTGAAAATCCGATTGCAGAAATAGAAAGCATTATTATACTTAGAGGGCCTCCAATATCATCTATCACGGAAAGCACCGAAGGAAATACTCTCGAAATAATCCCTAAAATTAAAAACGGGGAAAGGAATACTGCAAAACATATTGCAAAAGCCGCCATGGCTACGGCGCATATATATAGAGACTGCAAAATCGCGAGCCACGCAATCGGGACAGCTTGGAAGATCACTTCGCGATAAATATTTTTGAAATCACTGCGCTCACCCTTTTCTATGCCGGATGCAATCATGCCACCGGAAAAAACCAACATCTTGCGGAAGATCGCAGCGAGCGAAAGCAAGATCCCGAATATAGAAGCAAGAATAAACACAAATCCGAATCTAGAAGGGGTCAAACCGAACTCAAGGATTAAGCTCGCAATGAATACCGCAAGCTCTAGGGGAAGGAACACCAGCACCAAAGATTTGAAATTCTTTTTACAGAAATGCCAAGAATTTTTTAGGAGATGGCGAATCGGCGATAGTTTGTGCTGGCTCATGCTGGTATTTTAGCACACCCACAAACATCGGAGCACCATTCTTTTTCCTCTGCGTCGGCGCAAGTGCTGCAACGTATGAAGCGCTTGTTGCATTCGCTTCGGGCGCAATTTTCATATCTCTCTGAAAGCTCTCCACAGAAATAGCACTTCCCTACAATTTCACGCGCGCCTCCGAAATCCATCACGATGCGCCCATCAAATGTATATAGCGTGCCAAGGAAATCTTCCCCTGGGAACTTTTCCATATATTTGTGCATGCCACCATGTAATTGGTACACGTCTTTAAATCCTTTTTTGAGAAGATATCCAGAAGCCTTTTCGCAGCGCACGCCTCCGGTGCACACCGTCACCACCTTCTTATCCTTGAGGTGTGCAATCTTTTCCAAATGCTCCGGCACTTCGCGGAAATTCTCGATCGGCGGGTTTATGGAATTCTTAAATCTCCCCACAGCGAATTCATAATCATTCCTCATATCAAGCACTACAAAATCCTGATTTTCTTCGTACCACTTTTTCATCTCTTCGGGAGATAAGTGCTTCCCTGTGATCTGATTCGGATCCACATCATCTTCTCCTAGATGGAGCGAGACAATTTCAGGACGCACCTTTATTTTCATTTTCGGAAAGGCGCTCCCTGTACCCACACTTTCTTTGAATTCAATACCCGCCAACTTTTCCGAAAGCATTTCTTTGTACTTTTCGGTGTTTTCTACTGTGCCTTCTAACGTGCCATTGATACCCTCTTTGGCGATGATGATTCTGCCTTTGAATCCCAATTCTTCGCACACACCCCTATGCCAAGCGGCAAGAGCCTCAGGATCTTCTACCTTGGTGTATTTGTAGTATAGGAGGATTTTGTAGCTATCTGCCATGTACGCCATCTTATCTAAATTTAGAAATTTATCAATAAACAAAACGCCGTG
>JAZJXR010000014.1:63575-74431 GCA_040390775.1 Patescibacteria group bacterium
TGCAGCCCGCACGGCGTTTTAAAAATTCAATGACTAAATTTACATCTGCGCGCTGCCTGATTTCTCGCACACGCCATCATGGCAATCGCCGCAGCCCACCATAGAACACAC
Source organism: Patescibacteria group bacterium (assembly GCA_040390775.1). GTDB lineage: Bacteria > Patescibacteriota > Minisyncoccia > Phycocordibacterales > CAIRYW01 > JAQBQZ01. Next base: position 63,687 of record JAZJXR010000014.1, read on the forward strand.
CTTTGAATGCACGCCTGTCTTCTGGCAAGGGCATGCTCTCCAAAGAGAAAGCTTGCCGCTACCGATAAACATAAGCGCCAAGCTGGCGCCAAGAAGCACGAACTCCTGCTCTACTTGGAAATACTTCACGTACCAAGAGATAGCCTGATTTGCTGCTGCTGCCTGCACTCCAAGGAAATGCAGCTTCACATATATCGCAACGATCATCACGATAGAAAGCGCGATAGCCGCATAGCGCGTAAACACGCCGAGCAAAATCGCAATTCCAGCGATGATCTCTGCAAACACATCCAAATAAGCCCAGAAAGATGCAAATCCAATCTGCGCAAAGAATGCGATCGCGCCAGACATATCGTACCAAGCTGCAAAATTGTTCGTCATCTTTTGCGCGCCGTGCATGATGAACACAAATCCGATTACGAGGCGAAGGATCAAAATCCCCACGCTCTTCCTGCAAAGCCAACCATGAATCATTTTCATAATAATTTAATTAACGATAATAAGCCGAGTAATTATAATAGCACGCTCTACATTTTAGCAAGCACAGGGATCGCGAGGAGCGAAAGCCCCTGCTTCATTACATTCGAAAATGCCTTTGTAATAGCCACTTTATATGGCGAATCATCGGCATCGCTTACAATCTGCCCGCTGGCATAAAATCCGTTGAAGCTAGAAGCTAGGTGCGTCAAATACTCTATTACTAACTGCGGAGCTTTCTCTGCCCAAGCTCTGGCGGCAATTTCAGGAAATCTGTACAAAAGCTTTTCTATTTCAAAAACTGGCTCGTCTTGGGGACATCTGACATCCCCAAAATCAGAGACAAATTTACCTTTGGCTTTCTCGAGAAGCGATAGAGATCGCACAAGAGCATATTGCAAATACGGCCCGGAATCGCCTTCGAAAGAAAGAGATTTTTCTTCGTCGAAAATTATATCCTTCCCCGGCGATTGGCGCAGGATCGAATATTTGATCGCAGCGATCGCCACAGCTTCGGCGATTTTCGGCTTTTCGCTTTCATTTATATTATCTTTATTTATTTTCGAAAGTGCCACATCTTTGACATCCTCTATCAAAGATTCCCCCGTGATGATATTTCCCTTTCGAGACGACATCTTGCCAGAAGCGAAACGCAATAGCCCATGGCAAACATGCATGAATTTGCTAGCAAGCTTCGGATCGAGCATCGCAAAGACTCTGTGCAAGACTCTGAAATAATCGTTTTGCTCGCTTGCCGTGACAACGATCGACAGATCATGCGATGGAAATTCCTTGGCTTTCAGAAAAAACAAACCCAAATCTTTAGCTTCGTAGAGAGGCAAGCCCTGCGAGCTTATGAACACCCGCGTGTGCAATCCATGATCTTCACCTTTGAAAATTATCGCCCCTTCGCTTTTTTCAAATATATTACCTATATTATTATTCACGATCTCCAGACCCAAATCTGACACTTCGCTTTCGAAAATCAGCTTATCAAATTTGGTATGGAGCTTCTGGTATATTTCTTCAAAATGCTGGATCGCCCATTTTCTTCCCTTATCATAATAAATCTGGATTTCCGGATTGCTTTTTTCAAATACTTTTTTATTGATCACCTTTATTTCAGCTTGAGAATCAGCGTCATCTTCATAGGCAGCACTGCCGGCCACATACGCATCTCCCAGAAATTTGATTTTATCCGTTAGATCATCACCATCTTCTGGAAAAGCTACGCGTGCCTTTTGCATACCCCAGATCGTCTTGGCCACATGCAGACCAACATCCCCTCCATAGCAGAGCCTTTTAACATCCGCACCTTGGAATGAAGCCAAACGACTTAAAGATTCTCCTATTGCATTAGACATCAAATGCCCTATGTGAAAAGCCTTGAATGGATTTGCATCGGTATACTCAAAGAGCGCCAATCTGCCCGCAAGCATTTCGCCTTTTCCAAAATTTTCGTCATTAGAAATTTCTTTTATGGAATCAGAGAAAAATTCGCGAGATAAATAAAAATTCAAGAATCCAGCTCCTGCTACTTCTACCTTCTCGATTTCTGGAATTAAATTCTTTTCTATCTCATTTTTCAAATCCTCTGCAATCGTGCGCGGAGATTTGCCGAGAGCTTTGGCATGAGCCAGAGCGATATTAGAAGAATAATCACCATGAGAAAAAACCTCTGGGTGCTCCAAAAAAGCATCTGGTGCTTCTATGCCGATTTCCTTTGCGGCAGCATCTATCAGCCTTTTGATCTTCTCTGCTATCATTCGTCTATTTAATCATAGGAAGAAGCTTCTCCCAAATCGCATCTGCTATTTCCTCGCGTGGCAAAAGGTCGCCGGCCGGCGCGCATTCCACCCGCACCCAAGATATTTCGCGGCCGAGCATATATTCCCCCGCTCTTTTTGAGTTCCGGAGGTACGCCCAATTGCTATCCGCTTCATCTTTGATCCCCTTTCTATTTTCTATTAGAAGCCGAGACACTTCATAAGGCATGTCCAAATAAAATACCGCATCTGGCTTCATGATGCCGAGCTTTTCGAATTCCATAAGCGAGAGCCAATCGAGGAAAATTGCGCGATCCTTTTCATCTGCTATTTTGCCGCCTTGGTGGATTTGATTGGAAGACACGTAGCGATCAAGGATCACGAGCTTACCTTCTTCTATCCACGCTTTTATTTTCGGCATCGTCTCGAACCTATCTGCAGCGTAAAGCACCGAGCCGATCTTTGGATCTATGCCGATGAAATCTCCGTGCTTGCCGTCTTGGCATTCGCGAATCAGCGCGCCAAAAAGATTCTCTGCATACCGTGGGAACCTTAAAGATTCTGAAGCGATATTTTCTTTCTTCAGCCGCGCGAGCAGCAATTCCGTTTGCGTGGTCTTCCCGCTGCCGTCCGTGCCTTCGATTACGATTAGCTTACCCTGTGACATGATTAATTATTGGATCTATCTGATAAAGAATATTTATTATTATCAACAAACCTAAAAACACCACCGCCAAAAGAATCATCGCTGAATACAATTTGAACCAAAGAGAGTTGTGAGCTTCTGGGAATAAATAATTGAGTACAATATCCAAAAAAAATATTACTAAGCAAATAAGGGCAAATAGATAATCTCCTTTGATAAAAAAGAAAATCGCGAAAGCAAAATTTAACACCCACCACCAAACTTTGGATTTGAGATCGCTTGTAAACGGAAAGCCCACTACACTAAAAATTACGTCTAATATATCCCAATGCATGGATGATATTTTAACACAAAACCACTCTACCTTGAAAAATAAGGCTGAAATGGCCAATTTTAGATGAATTTAGGAGCGAAGCACCTTATCGATTTTTTCAGCAATCTTTTTGAAATCCTTCTCTTTTTTGCCACGAGTTGTTTCTGCGGCGGAGCCAAGGCGGATGCCGGAAGGAACTAGGGGCTTACGGGTATCATACGGAATCGTATTTTCATTTACGATAATTCCTGCGGCTTCAAGCTTGTCTGCGGCTTCGCGGCCAGAGAGGCCCTCGCCATTTTTCCAGACGTCTACACGCAGAAGATGCGATTCAGTGCCACCTTCGATCACGCGCCAGCCAAGTGCCTGCAGGCGCTCGGCAAGTGCCTTCGCATTCTTCTTCACTTGCTTTGTATATTTTTTGAAAGCACTCGTATCTGCCTCTTTCATTGCCACAGCCACAGCTGCAATTTGATTCAAATGCGGGCCACCAAGAAGCCCCGGAAATACTGTGCGATTGATAGCCTTTGGCAATTCTCTGCCATCTTTCTTCGAGAAGATCATAGCGCTGCGTGGGCCGCGTAGAGTCTTGTGCGTCGTCGTCGTCACCACGTCCGCGTAAGCGAAGGGTGTTGGATATTCCCTGCCGGCTACAAGCCCTGCGAAGTGCGACATGTCTACCATAAGGATCGCGCCACACGCATCCGCTATCTCTCGAAATTTTTTGAAATCCACAACATGCGCATAAGCTGTAAATCCTGCGACGATAATATTCGGCTTGTTCTCTACTGCGATTTTTTTTATTTCTTCGTAATCGAGCTTTTCTGTTTTTTGATCCACTCCATATGGCACTTGCTGCCAGAATTTGCCCGTCATCGATACGCTCTGCCCGTGCGTCAAGTGCCCGCCGAAATCAAGGCGCATGCCCATGATCTTGCCGCCTTGCGGTACAAGAGCCGCATACACTGCGAAATTGGCAGGAGAGCCCGAAAGAAGCTGCACGTTCACATCCCAATCGGCCGCATCTAGCTTGAACAATTTAAGTGCGCGAGCCTTTGCCAGATTCTCTACCTCATCAGCGACACCTGTGCCGCGATAATACCTTCTGCCCGGATATCCTTCAGCATATTTGTCCGTCAGCTTGCTACCGAGAGCCGCGAGCACATCTTTCGATACGTAATTCTCCGAAGCAATAAGATTGATCACACCTTTCTGCCTCTTCTCTTCTTTCTTTATTAGATTTTGAATTTGTTTGTCTTTCATTGGAAATAATTTGTGTAAGTAATATTCGGTTTTTTCTATATTTAAATCATAACGTTATTTACGCCTCTTGAAACACTTACGTAGAAAAATTGTAACGACCACCGTCAGGAAAGTGAGAAGCACGGCATAAAGAAGCTTTTGATCTGTGGAATCAATATGCCCGAAAATTTCTATAAAGAAATCTTTAAAAAAAACATCCCACGCAAGCGCTGTGATAAGGCCGAGGCCCGCAATGATGAGGAAAATTAGGCGCTCAAAAAAATCTATGTGAATCCTTCTGATCTCGTATTTCCTTATAAATTCCTCAATGAGAGGCTCTGATATAATCGACTCTTCTTCTTTCATGAGGGTATGATAGAATCTTTTCATCAATATGACAAACCCGCACGATGAAGAATATTTGAAGCTCCTCCGGCACATAAAAGAGCACGGACGGGGGAAAACGGATCGCACAGGCACCGGCACGATATCTGTATTCGGATATCAAATGCGATTTCCCTTGGACAAAGGCTTCCCGCTACTGACCACAAAGAAGGTGGCATTAAATAGCATCATCCACGAGCTGCTTTGGTTCATAAAGGGAGATACGAATTTGAAATACCTTGCTGAAAGAAACGTACACATATGGGACGAATGGCCATACAAAGATTATTTGAAAAGAAATAATTTACCTATCCCCGCTTCATCCAGCGATGAATGGAAATCTGGCATTAAAGAATTCGTGGAAAAAATAAATACGGACGAAAGCTTTGCAAAAGATTATGGGAATCTGGGCCCAATATATGGATACCAATGGCGGCATTGGAAAGCGCCAGATGGAAGAGAGCCGGATCAGCTGAAGGACGCAATTAATCTTATAAAAAATTCTCCGGATTCTCGAAGAATAATTGTATCGGCTTGGAATCCTGCAGACACAGATGAGATGGCTAAAGCAGGCCTCCCACCTTGCCACTGCCTTTTCCAATTCTACGTGGCCGATGGCAAGCTCTCGTGCCAGCTGTATCAAAGAAGCTGCGACACTTTCCTTGGCGTGCCATTTAATATCGCATCATATTCACTCCTAACAATGATGATCGCGCAGGCTTGCGATCTAAAAGCTGGCGAATTCGTGTGGACGGGTGGCGACGTGCATCTATATTCCAATCATCTAGAGCAAGTGGAAGAGCAGCTTTCACGCGAGCCTAAAGAATCCCCAACCATGAAAATAAATTCAGAGGTAAAGGATCTATTTGATTTCAAATTCGAAGATTTCGAGCTTGTAGGTTACGATCCCCATCCCCCTATCAAGGCCCCGATTGCGGTCTAGAGACAGAAAGGATAGAATCTCTGTCATGGCACTATCAGACAAAAAGATATTAGAAGAAATGAAGAAAGGAGACATCGTGATCTCGCCTTTCGTGCGCGAAAATCTAGCTACATCAAGCTACGATGTAACGCTCGGTGAATATTTTTTTCCACAAAGATCTCCGAAGCACTTCCAACATATCTACAACATATACGACAAATCACATGTAGAGCGTGTATGGGGTACAAAGCCACTGAAGGCAGAAAAGGCTAAAGAGATCTTCAAGCATTATAAATTCGACTTTACTGGAATAGATCCGGAAGACAAAATAATAGTGCTCGAGCCAGGCGAAACGATCCTAGCCCACACCAACGAATTCATCGGTGGCAAAAATCACATCACAACCATGATGAAGGCACGCTCATCCCTCGGTAGGAGCTTCATCGAGGTATGCAAATGTGCTGGCTGGGGCGACGTGGGATATGTAAACAGATGGACAATGGAAATCACAAATAATTCTATGCATTACGCTATCCCTCTTGTCGTTGGCCGCCGAATCGCACAGCTTGTGTTCTTCGAAACGGGGCCAATTGATGGCGCAGATTACAATGTGAAAGGAAAATACAACGCATCTACAGATCTAAAAACTTTGAAAAAAGATTGGAATCCAGAAATGATGCTCCCCCGCCTATGGAGCGATAGGGATATAAAGAAGAAAAAATAAATGATAAAAGTATTTATAATTGCTGCAGAGACTCTGGATGGATTTATCGCCAAGGATAGCGGCCATTCGCCTTTCCTTTGGACGAGCAAAGAAGACAAGCAGCATTTCGTAGAGCAGACACGGCGCGCGGGCGTGGTGGTGATGGGCTCTACCACTTTCAAAACCCTTCCCCGCCCAATGAAAGAAAGGGTAAATATTGTGTATTCCAAATCGCAGAATTTCGAAGGCGCAGAAACGACGCAGGATGATCCGATTACATTAATCAAAAAATTAGAAGAAAGAGGATTTAAGGAAGTAGCGATTTGCGGCGGATCTTCAATTTATACAATGTTCCTCAAGGCAGGAATTGTGGACGAAATTTACATGACGATAGAGCCCGTGATATTTGGGAGCGGCATGTCTCTCCTCACTGAAGACATAAACGTGCAGCTAAAGCTTGAAGAATCTCACACCACGGAGCACGGCACTATATTTACAAAATACAAAGTTTTGAACACTTTGATTTGACGAGTTTGAAATAGAAGAGTAAAAATACGTAGGTACTGTCCTATAAATCCAACCGCCATGAACACAATCCAAATTATCGGATACACTGCTTTGGTGATCTACGCTGCAGGATTCATCAAAATGATGATCATCCTTCTCCGTGAAGCTGGCACGAGGCAAAACCTCAATAAGGCCTTTGACATGGTGTTCGAGCTCGACTGGCAAAAGTTCAAAGAAGGAACAAAAATCTTTGGTGCATTCCTTCTCTTCTGCGCATTGAGCTGGATTGCCGTCATCGTGATCGCCTGCGGCAAAGCTGCCGGACTCGCCCCTCGCTAAATCAGCGGGGATTTTTATTTCACCTCTACACCCATGGACCTACATGTACCCTCGATAATCTTCATAGCAGCTTCGATAGATGCAGCATTCAGATCCACCATCTTCTTTTCTGCAATTTCTTTGATTTGAGCTTTTGTGATAGTGCCTACCTTTTTCTTTGTGTTCTCACCTGAGCCGCTTTCAATTCCAAGAGCTTTCTTTACGAGAGATGATGCAGGAGGAGTCTTCAATACGAAATCATAAGACCTGTCTTCGTACACAGAGATCTCTACTGGCACGATGTCTCCCATCATTTTCGCCGTAGCGGCGTTGAACTTCTGGACGAAATCACCGATTGCAATACCTGCAGGCCCAAGAGCAGTACCCACCGGCGGCGCAGGCGTAGCTTTCCCTGCTGGAATCACGAGCTTCAATTTTTTGATTACTTTTTTAGCCATTTATTTAGAGCGGTTATTGTACTTATATTTTCTTAACTTGCAAGAAGTCGAGCTCGACTGGAGTCTCCCTGCCGAACATTGATACCAAAACCTTTACCTTGCCCCTCTCATTGTCCACCTCGGCCACTTTGCCTTCCAAATCCTTGAACGGCCCGTCAGCAATCGTCACAGCATCGCCTTCATCAAGATCGATATTGTGCTTGGCTGTGCCGGAATTCATTCTGCGGAAAAGCTCGTCTACCTCTGCCTTAAGAAGCGGTACAGGGTAAACACCCGAGCCCACAAATCCCGTCACGCGAGGAGTGTTGCGCACTACGTACCACGAATCATCCGTCACGATCATGTCCACCAAAATATATCCTGGGTAAATTTTTTCTTCTTCCTCGACTCTCTTATTCGCCTTCACTTTTATTTTCTTCTCCGTCGGCACGAGCACATTGAAAATACGATCTTCCATGCCAAGAGATTCGATGCGCTGCTTTAGATTCCTCGCCACAGCGTTTTCATAGCCAGCGTATGTGTGGATTGCATACCAATTCCTCTCACCTTCTGCTTGTTTAGACATAAAATTATTTTGAGATTATTTAAAAAAGCTGCCTAGAAGCACCCTGAAAACGTAATCAGCAAGGCCGAGGTATAGAGCTACGCCAAGCGAAAGAATAATTACAACAAGTGTAAAAGCAGATGTCTGCCTTCGTGTAGGAAAAGTGACGTGAGCCATTTCCGCCTTCACTTCTTTGAGATAATTGGTGACTTTAGACATGCTATATTTCCTTTGCGCTTTTACTAAAAAACCCCTTCGAGGGGCTTTTTAATACTACGCCTCTTTCGGGCGGAAGTCAAACCACCAAAGAAACTATCGTATTTTGTACGTGACCGTCACATCTATCGTCACTTTGTTCTCCCCTGTTGGCACGGATGGCGCTGCCACATCCCTCGCGCCTCCTCCCACAGCCATAGCTTCAGACTTCATTGCATATACAGGATATGCGCCTGTGTTTTCAGAGAAGCTGGCTACCTTGCCGAGGCCCACTCCAAGATCCTTCGCAAGCGCTTCTGCTTTGCTTCGTGCATCTGCAATCGCCTTTGAGCGAGCTTCGGCTTTGAGAGCATCTTCATTATCTATCGTAAATGTGAGCCCGCTGATATTAGATACACCGAGCGCTCCTACCCCAGAAAGAATATTTCCGGCTTTTGATGTGTCGCGTACTTTCACGGAAATCGTCTGCGACACTTCATAGCCTGTCAGTGTTTGAGATGGCGGGCAAGGATATTTGATACACATAATTTGATTGTAGGCATACTGCGGATTAGCGTTGTAGCTCTCTGTTTTTATATCTTTATCCGCGATTCCAGCATCTTTTAGATATTTGATCGCGGCATTATTTTTCGTTGTGGCTTTATCCTGAGCTTCGGCAACAGTCTTGCCGTTTTCTACTACAGAGAAAGTAAATGTGGCGATGTCAGGGACGGCGAACGTCTCCCCTGTGCCAGAGACCGTGATCACATTCTGATCTGAAGAGCCAATCGTGCTCCACATTTTGAATTCGGTAATGCTTTTAAAAACGAGAAATACGAAAAGTACAGAGAGCACAGCAATTATGGCTTTCTGGATTCGCATCGGCGGATTGATATTTAATGGATCGCTCATATAATATTTCTTATATTTTAGCTTTTAATGCTTTATTCTTCTTTTATATTATAACAAAAGACGTGCCTACCGGCTGACCATTACCAAATTCTGAAATAGCGAAGCTACCGTCATCGGCCCTACCCCGCCCGGCACAGGAGAAATCGCAGCAACGATCTTGGCCACTTCATCAAATTTTACATCTCCGACAAGCTTTCTTTTGACACCTTCTTCGAGGGTTTTGGGGCCTTTAATAGCATTCGTGCCCACATCCACTATTATCTGGCCCTTTTTTACAGCGCTTCTTCCGATGAGCTCTGCCTTGCCTACTGCAACGACGATAACATCGTGCTCCCGCGCAAGCTTTTCCAAATCTTTGGTATGCCGATGAGCGATCGTGACGGTGGCATTCGCGCGCAGAAGCAGCATCGCCATCGGCCGGCCCACGAGCAAAGATCTGCCGACGACGAGAGCGCGCTTGCCCTCGAGCTTCACTTTGTATTTCTTTAGAAGCGACATCACACCCTTTGGTGTAGCAGGAATTAGGCCCGAAAGATCTCCTTGAAATATTTTGGCTTGATTTGCGCTGTGCATACCGTCTACATCTTTCCTCGGATCTACACTTTCAAGCACTTTCATTTTGTCTATATGCTTTGGGAGAGGCATCTGCACGATGATGCCGGCATATTCCGCACTTTCGTTTAGATTCTTTACATTCTCTATTAGATCTTCTTCTGAAATATCTTTTGGAAGCTCTAAGTGAAAGATCTTAGCACCGATCCTTTCTGCAAAGGCCTTTTTGTGCCTTATATATGCGCTAGACTCGAGCAGATCCCCCACTTGCACGATAGCCAGAGTCGGCGCTTTGCCGCTTTGCTGTATTTCTTTTTTTAGCTTCTCCGCAATTTGAAGAGAGAGCTTTTTTCCGTCAAGAATAGTTGCCATGGGAAGACTTTATCATGAATTGTTGAATTTTAGAAAGTTTACTGGTAGTGTGGAAACAGAGGTACATATGATAAACATCCAAGAAGAACCAAGCCGAATCATGAGCAATGCGAAAGCAGAGCTCGAACAGCTCGCAAGTGTTCAAAGCATTTGTGTGGACGAAACTGAAAGACTGCGCGCTTTTATCGCGGATTCCAAGGCGACGATCCGAAAATGCAATAAGGTCAGGCTTCCTGCTCTAGAAAAGCTTGCGTACGAAGATTCGAAATCCCAAATCGAAACTACGCTTGATGAGATCGAGCAGACGATCAGATCATCGGTGAAACCCGACATGTCAAAGGTGCTTGCGGCCATGAGCAAAAAGGAGGGAGGAGCGCCGATCAAATCGCTCTCCCTCATCCTCTCGACCGTCGAGAACGAACTCGTCGACGCCG
>JAZJXR010000014.1:74441-80140 GCA_040390775.1 Patescibacteria group bacterium
CCGCGGCAGATTTCAAAGGCTACACACCCAACTGAAGCACAACGTTGCTTCAGTTTTTTAATTATAAAAAATGCGACCCCGAAGGATCGCTATGCTGATCTTTTGCCCCACCATGAAGGCATTGTTGCGAGTGCGGCAGAACCAGCTTTCACCGATCCTGTACCGAGGAAATCTTCAAGCTTCGTGAAAAGCTCTTCGAAATCTTCTGACTCGCTTTCGATTCGAAGCATCGCATCATGGAGCTTATCGATCCACTTCCGAGCAAACGGATTTTCAAGCACCATATCTCGCGAGAGCATATGCTTGAAATCCAAAATGCGTGCAAGCACAGCCATAAGCCCCGTGAACGGAACGTTGGTGAATGCTTGAGCAGGAAGCGGAGCCTCCATGCTCACGATACCGAGAGCGAGCGTCACGATACGAGCAATTGCTTGAGTGAGCCCGACCATATCGTCATGCTCTTCAGAGGTAGCAGGAATCACATCTGCTTCTGTTGCTTTGATAAGCTCTTGTACAAATGGCTGCCACTTTGAAAGCCCGACATCATTCACGATCATGTTGTGGCCACTCATCGTCTTTACCTGCGGGCCGATCATGCGATGAAGGAAAAGTATATCTCCAGGGAATCCCGCGAGAGCATTCTCCACCTTCGTCATAAGACCGCAGACGCTGACAATAAGCTTGTCGCTGCCAGAAGACCATCTGATGATCTGCTCTGCAGCAGAAGCCGATGCGCTAATGGGCACTGCCAAGAAAATGACATTAGTGAAACCGATCACATTACCATTGGTTTCAGCCCTGTCAGAAATCAAGGTTTTATGCCCGAGATCTTGCAGAAACGCTTCCCACCACTGACCTTCGCGGCCACCACCAATTATGCCGATTTTTTTCATTTGCGTATGAGGTGTGATTTGAAGAACAAAATTTCTTTTTCTAATGATAGCCGAAACTTTCAGCTACCCTATAAAAACGGCGATATTGAAATCGCCTTAGAGCCTGATGAGAGGAAAAGGGCCAAATGCGTGCGAAGATCCAAATCTGCAGATGTGATCAATCGCATGATATGCGTTTGCTAGATTAGCATGCACACCTTCAATCTCGATACACAGCCGGCACTTTTTCGCTCTACGCGATACGGTGTGCAGATGCACGATATTGATGCCATACTCAGCAAGTGTGGCAAGCAATGACGCAAGATCGCTCATCATATTTCCCACATCAGCAATAATGAGAGCTCTCCACTCAACACCACACTCGGCGACATTTATATTTTTGCCAAGGATGTAGAATAGCGTTTTGGCAATTCCATCTTCGCAATGATCATCGAGAACGGAAAGCCCATAGAGCTCCGCGCATTCGATGGGTGCAAAGGTGGCATAACGCGCAAAAACATCTACTTCCGAGATAAGCTCTGCTGCAAGCGAATTGCTATCCACAAGCGTCACAGGCAAATCACAGCCCCCAAGGTAATTGCCACAAGCTCCAACTGCTCTCTCATGAGAAATGATGCCGCTAATCGCTCGGACACCCTCTCTTGCAAGAAGCGCAAATGAAATAGGTAGCTCGATTGCACCTATAACACGAACGCCTGTGTCTAAATCTATGCTGGCAATCTGATCGAACGATTTTGACAAACATCCTTCAGCAAGAGTGTGTACCGCGAGCGAAGCTGCAGCTCTGAATAAGCGTGATGACAACATCGGTATCACCTCTTCATTCGTTTGGGCATAGCTCACCTTTGCTTTCGCAAAAGTCCGAGGCAAACCAAACCTACCCCACGCAAGCCTAAGCGCACGTTCTGAAAATGTCCCTTTCGGACCTAGACATACCTTTTTCATATTTTCCTTTCGGTTAAATTCAAAGAACGAACATCTAAGGAAAGTCGAAAATTCAACTTCCCTAAAAATGGGCGATTTGTAAAAATCGCCTCAACAAACCTTGAACTACGAACCTGCTTAGCAGATAGTGGCCAACTCTACAGCCTGTTCGTGACGAAAAGTAAACTCGACAGAAAGATAGATATCCCTCCAAATCTCACTCGCTCTTTGGAGCGGATCAGATTCAGATTCTACAATCAAAACAAACTCTCCGTCGGGTTTTCTTCTGATCGGACTTATAATCCGATCGCCACTATGCCGGTTTTGCCATTCTTCGCAAAAATCAAGAATACGATGGTTCAAAAGCCCAAAACCTCCAACTAACTGATATGTTTTCGTGCTCATAAAGGACATCCGATTTCTTTACCGGACAAATAATTTCTCTAATAAAGAAAACCCTCCGTTTTAGCGGAGGGTTTTGCATTTTTGAGTTAAAGCAAATTACACCCTCCGTATAAGGTTCCAAAAATAAAATCCGTAAAAGTTTTGTTTTGCTTGCATGGGGAATATGTTATACCTACTCATAAAAATGTCAATCCTTCCACACTATCTTCTTTTCATCGCGGACGGCGCAAGTCTTGCCTACAAATTCTGCTCGGCCGGAGCCGCGGCGGTAGGCTTCATAATGATCAGGATTTTTCTCGGCATATTTCTGATGATATTCTTCAGCTTTGTAGAACGCAGGCTCGGGCAAGACGCGCACCGCGATCGGCTCTGCATAAATTTTGCTTTCTTCCAATTCTTGAATCAGGTTCTGTGCAATATTTTTCTCATCATCATTTTTGTAAAATATCGCCGTAGCGTAGCTCTCTCCCCTATCAAAAAACTGCCCGCCGCTATCTGTCGGATCTATATGATCTAGGAAAAATTGGCAGAGCTTTTTGAAAGATGTTTTTGCAGGATCATAATACACTTCTACTGCTTCCGTTTTTCCTGCATACCCAGAAATCGCATCTATTACGCCAGACACTTCCCTTAGATCATGCTCGACGCACCAAAAGCACCCACCCGCAAAAATTGTCGTAGCTTTTTCCATTAGCTTGCGCAGCTTAAGATCTTAATCCTGCTGCGGGTCATTGGGCCCACAAATCCCGTCGGCTCGATATCATTGCTATCTTGAAATATTTTAACAGCGGATCTTGTAAGATTGCCAAAATATCCGGAAGGATCAGCTTTCAAATATTCCCATTCTTTGAGGAATGCCTGCAGCTTGTATATGATCCCGTCTGTTTTTATATTTACATCATCGTAATACCTGTAGCTAAGATTTTGCGATAGATTTAGGCATGTCGCTGGATAATCAACGCCCTCGCGAGGTATTTTGGATTTGGTCGAGCTCGCAGTAAAAGGGAATAAATACAAACCGCCCGTGCTCGTAGCAGCAGGAGCATCCAAAGAAACAGTTACAGCAGGACAAAGAGACGAATAGGTGCCTTCTACGTCTGATGTAGATTGAAGCACCACTGTGTACACACCTGGATACGTAAAGGATACAGCAGTGGGACCAGTGGCCGTCGTCGACGCTTCACCGATAAACTTGAATGTATAAACACTATTTCCTCCTCCTTTTGGGGTAAAAATTATTTTCTCGTTCGGAGCAGCTACACTTTTGCTGATAGAGCATACAGGCACGGGCAATGTGGAAGCAAAAGCAGGGCTTGCGATAAAAAATACTAAAACAAAAATTCCAATTTTTTTATTCATAATTATTCTGCCTCAATTGCTTTTATTAATTTTTTGAGCCCCTTCTCATCATTAACCGGAATCCAAGCATGATCAGGAATTATGTGCGCAGCCAGCTTCCCCTCTCTTACAAGCTCAGGAAAAAGTACAGCCTCAAAATCTGTCTTTTGGCTAAGATCAAAAAGCCTATCAAACCTATTTTGTACCCCTGGTGAAAAAATCGTCATGCCAATATGAGCAGGAATATTTACCATCGGATACATCTCTGATTCTAGGACAAAACCATTTTTTATTTTAAAGCCAGTATAATCATAGCGCACCCCTGGCACCATCACCGCGGTCGCTATTGCACCCTTGCTTTCATTAAAGAGATGAGCGCTCACAATATCTTTCACTGTTTGAAGCGGGGATCCCACTATCTGATCATCAGGATTGTGGACTATGAGATAACTTTCTGGATTAAGGAGACCAGAGTTTGAAGCGTACTTGATTGCACCACCTCGCCCTACCGGCTGTTCTGGATCATGACTATACGTAATTTTGACACCAAAACGTGATCCGTCTCCTAAAAAATTTATCACTGAGTCAGCATTATGATAAAGCAGAAGAACAAAATCCTTGAAACCAACATCCTTATACATCCGAATCGCCCGTTCGATCATAGTATCGCCGTTCGGCAGAGTATAAGCACTTTTTTGAATATGTGCAGCACCTTTTACGCTTTTAAATCTACTACTCTCTCCGCCCGCAGACATGACAACAATGCAATTGTTTTTTATGCAATCTATACTAGATTTCTTATTTGCACTTTTGTTTTTTTTCGCTTTTTTTACCATATTGAGATTATATCTGCTTTTGGTTCATTTTGCTCCTTTGCGGTGTCCCGACGTCCACAAACTTAAGCCATTCATTGATTTCCCGCCAAACCGAGACTGGTCCCGGAAAATATTCTGGCGCCGCCTTTTTTGAGATAAGAGCGTCATAAAATCTAGATTTTGGCTTCAAAAAATCAATTAAGCTTGAGTATGTATAGCATTGTAAAAATACTTTAGCTTGTGGAAGATCTTTTATACCCTCTTCCTTCCAATGCGATGCCCCCGCAAGCATTTTTATCGGATTAAGGTGTATATAAGCAAAAAGGTATTTTAGATAAATGTCCGTATCAACATGCTGAGCTTTGAATCTACCCTCAAATAAAGCACCAGTTCTGTCATGTTTTATATTGAAGTATTTGGAATAAGAACCGCATAAATTTTTCATGAATCTACTTATGCCGCCATCTACAATTTCTTTTGCCAAAATATGAAAATGATTATCCATAAATACCCACGCGCAAATTGAGACCAAAGGCTTGCCAGTATCTATTTTGAAAATTTCTGATATCTCGTATTCTCGAAAAACTTTCTGAATATCAAAGCTTCTATCGCCATTTGAAAGATGCATAAGATAAGCAAGACGATTCCTATCGTGATCGTCAACAAAAATACTACGCTTATCTACACCACGATTATAGAGATGATAATACTCTCCAACTGAAAATTTGAAATTCCTATACGCCACAGATAAATTATACCTTTGTGGTGTCCCGACGTCCACAAATCTTGCCATCAAGGGCGAGGCGAGCCAAAAGATACGATATCGTAGATTCGGCACCTTGATTTAGATTGACTTCCTTTTCGCTGATGCCATCGTAGCAACCGCCCGTCATTTCGGAATACACCATTTGGTGAAGGATATTATTACCAAGGAACCAATTGAAAGCGCCAATCATTTTCTTTTCATACATACCACTATCCAAAATGTCATCCATTGTATGCAAAGCCAAAACGAGCGCGGATATTTCTTCCGGCTGCTGATCATACAAATGCTTTTTGCCGCCTTGGTAGAACCACCCGATATGGCCCACCGGCACAGCCACATCTCCATCAAAAGATTGCGATACCAGAAAATCGAGCGCGCTTTTACCTACTTTAAAATACTCTTTATTATTTGTGGCTTTATATGCCAGCAGCATCGCCTCCGGAAGAACGCCATTGGAATATGTGAGCGAAGCTTCAAACCATTGCCACGAAGGGCCGAGCGATTCATTGAATCTACCCATAAGCATATCGGCTTTTGCGATCAAAAAATCTTTTACAT
>JAZJXR010000015.1:0-23375 GCA_040390775.1 Patescibacteria group bacterium
CGCGCGAATCTTGGAGGGCCTAGCAGAATAGCGCACAGAAGGCAGAGCTAATTCGATTACTTCATCAAACAGATCTAGGAGATGCAAATGCTCTGGAATCATATCCCAGCGACGATTTTTCATTTTTATTAGAACAAGCTTTTTGTCTGGTGCATCTTGCCTCAAAAACTTTGCGAGCGAAGCTATCTTGGCCAAATTCCCCGGCTCATTGCCCATAAAAAATATTTTCTTGGAATCTTTAACGGCATTTAATATTTCTTTGAAATCATTTGCGCTCGGAAATAGCGAAGCAGGAAGTTCTGGCAGCGGATCAGCAAATGATTTTATGGAAAGAGCATCGGGAAATCCGGCAAAATAGCTTCTATATCCAATTATAGTGTCGTCCGTTACAGAGCCTTGGAGCGTCTCGAGAAAAATCGCCGACGGAAATCTCATAGCAAGCGCTGACACCGAAGCGCCAGAACAGGACGAGAATACATATTCTATATTTGATGCATTTTTAAATAAGAAAAGCTCCGCAATCGTATGCTCTCCAATTGTAAATCCTGCGGTATCAAGAAGAGTGTATTCATCTGATTCGTTCGGGTGCGGATTATAAATAAGCTTCCTACCGGCAAAATTCCTGCGGATATAATCCAGCATCTTGTTCGTCGTCTCTATGTAAAGAGACCTATCTGAATCTAGAGGCAAATTATAAAAATCCGTACCAAAGAATACGACGATCCTTTCACTCAAAGGCAGACCTGTTTGCTTGCTATCCAAATAATATGGAAAATTTATTTTCTTTACCGTGCCCATTTGTTTGAATTACAATTTTATCACAAATCCCTGCTGGCGCGACGGAGCCTCAAGCACGATCTCTTCTTTTCTTTCAAAAAATTCATCGAAGGCTTTTTTGACCCCAATAGCCTTTGGATAATCGTGCGTCAGAATGATCCCTCCGCAATTCATCCTAGGATAAAAGAATTCCAAGCACTCTTTGGTAGATTCGTATAAATCTGTGTCCAAGTTTACGAATGCAAATTTTTTGCTCTCTATCGGCGCTGCGGTGGATGGAAACAAGCCTTTGTATAGGAAAACATTTTTGTGCGAAGCAAACTGCTTTTTCACTTCTTCGAAAGAAGCAGGAAATTGGCTTTCCGCGAAATGCAAAGGATTATCGCTCTTGCTTAGAGCAGGCAAGCCTTCAAAAGTATCGAAAAGATAGATGCTTTTTTCTTTGCTTCCTCTTGCATCCAAGATGAGCCTCGCAGATCCGCCGCGATACACTCCCACTTCCGCGATATCACCCTCGATTTTCATTGCCTTTTTCGCCAGAGAGTACACAGTGTACGCTTCATCATTCTTTAGAAGCATACCCGTCTCATTCTTTACTTTCCGAATAAGCTCAAAAGCCTTTGCCTCCCCTTCTCTATTATAAAAAAGCACGGCCCCATTTTTCTTTTCTACGAAAGAAGCAAAAATACTAAGCATTTTTCTTTTGATGGTATTCATAAATTTATCTGCTTTTAAAATAAATGTCTGTGCTTTTAATAGCTTCCAAATTTCCTGTATCAAGCCATGTTTTGAAAGGCACCCATTTCCATTTTGTGCCTTTTTCGATCATTTTTTCTATTACTGGCACGTCCCCTAGCGCTTGATTATTCGGGTCGCTATTATATAGCTCGTCCACCGTCTGCCAAAATCGATCGTAATCTTTGATGCCCGTCATGCCAATGTGGATCGAGTGGAATTTTTCGGCTCCCTTATCTTGCACCTTTACCACGTAATTATCCTTTACTTCATGGCTCCTGTACTGCGAGATATCGATACCCGAAGGCTCCACCACAAATCCCGCCACCCAATCCTCCGTAGGCTCCGGCACAGGCTCGACGATAATCGTATCGCACGCGTGGAAAATAAATGGGCATTGCAAAGCGTCTTTGGCGCATTTCATAGAATATAAGAGACACGAACCGTCGCCTTCGAACGGATCCACATTTACGAATTCGAAATTTTTATCTGGATGATTTTGAAGTAGATATTCGCGCACCTGATCGCCCAGATATCCCAGCGTTATCACAAAGTGTGCATCTTCCGGATAAGAGTCAAAAATATATTCTATCGTGGGCCTGCCATTTATCGGCACCAGCGCTTTGTTGGTGCTTTTTGTAAGCTCCTTGAGGCGCGATCCTGTGCCTGATGTGGTCAAAAGTATTTTGTATACTATGTTATTCATTATTTATTTTTTGCCCATTCTCCGCCTTCGATTTTCAAATTCAAAATATCAAGGGGCGTAAAAAATTTCTCCATTATGTGCCACACCGCTTCTGCAACAGCGCCCTCGCCTCCTCTAGCATTTGTCACAAAATCTGCGTGCCCTTTAATTCTGGCAAATGCATTCGCAGGAGCTATAGCATATCCCACCCCCGCAAAGACCATGGCATCGAATATGCCATCACCCATATAGATAGTTTCTTCGGGATTGAAATTTTCTTTGATCCATTTCACGCGCTCGAATGTGGACACTTGATGTAGCGAAAGACCCATATCTTTGCTGATTCTTTTTTCGGTGATCAGAAAACCTTTTTTATCGCCCGTAACAGCTACAATATTCAAAAAGGGTTTGGCGATAAGCAGAGCATCCGCATCATCAGATCCAAATATCTTAGCCACCTTGCCTTCTGCTGTATAATGGAATTGCCCATCAGTGAACACTCCGTCTACATCAATGATAAAATTTTTCATTATTTATTCTTTTAGTGCTCCAAGATTAAGAGCTCTCCACAAATGATATTTGCCAAAATGAAATAAGAATATATTGAATGGATGGTGGTGGAGGGGCGACATATTGAGCCAAATCAGCGCCGTCAGCACGCCCACTTTCTTTTTGTCGTAGCCATTCTTATTCAAGAAATCTACGAGCACGCGGCGGCATTCTGCGAGGCTATGCTTTACCAAAATCTCACACTCTATATCTCCATTCGCTTTGTGACGAACATAGAAGTGTTCCTTATCCACCAGATCGTGATTTACCATCAGATTATGATTGAGCTTGGCTAGATCGTAATACATATCGCCCGAGGAAAGCAGCCCACCGAAATCCTGCCGCCAATCAATGAGCGCATAGCCGTCTTTTGTCTTTATGATGTTTTCCAAAATAAAATCTCCATGGAATCCCGTCTGCTTTGCTTCCGTCAGCCAATTGAAATCAATTTTCTCTATTATTTCTAGCACAGGAGGAATCTTTTCGCCGTTTATTATTTGGGTTTCGTCCTTTACGAAGTTCATAGACAAGAATTTGTTTATTCTTTCTATCGTCTTGTCTTTATAAAATTTTTGGCACACGACCTTAAATTCTGATTTGGAAACCTCTTCGTGCGGCAGCCAGAGCCTCCCCTTGGCCCATGAAAGGAATTCACCAAAATCCTTGGCATTAGCTACCCTAGAATAGAGATCACCCTTTGCGAGCGTATACCTATAAAAATTCTTGGATGATGCTTCTATTTTCGGCACGAGGCCAGAGAGGATCCGAGCACGCTCCACCCTATTTGCAAGTGTCTTTTCATTGAAGAAAAATTTGATGGCAAAATCCTCAAAGATAAATATTTCTTCCTCGAATTTATCTAGATTATGGAAGGAATCTGGTATAGCTTCTCTCGCATGGCGAAGCGATGCAGCATTGCCAACGTCATACCATGTGGCAAATTCTTCAAGATCAAATTTCGTACCGTCTTTGAGGAGAGCGGCTATGGCAATGCAATCATTAAGTGTGCTATCGTCCGGATTATTTTTGTGTGCGCTCCCTAGCTTGTGCCAGAAAGCTTTGTAGTCTTTTATACCAACGAGCCCGATGTGTATGAAATCGAAATCTCTCGCGCCCTTGTCGAGCAGCACGAGGCTACCGTCTTCGCCTTCGCTCCATGAAGCATATTGCGAAGCATCTTCTCCGCGGAAAACTCCGATCCAATTTTTGTCTGGCCCAGGTGGAGCTTCTGCGATGATCGTATCTGATGCGTGGAAAATAAACGGGCATTGCAATGATTCCTTTGCAGCAAGCATAGATAGCCCAAGGCTTGAGCCTTCGCCATCATAATTTGCCACATCTATAAATTCAAAATTCCTGTCAGGATATGCCATATGCAAAAAATCTTTGACCTGATCGGCAAAATGCCCAACAGTGATCACGAATTTGGTATCTGTTGGATACGTTTCAACAATATATGAGATTGCAGGCTTCTTGCCCACGCGCACAAGAGCGCTGTTTGTGTATTTTGTCAGATTGCCAAGCCGACGGCCGCTACCTGAGGTTGTGATCAGTACTTTATGCTCCATGATTTTCGGACATTTTATTTAAACCGCTATCCACATGCGCCCGGAATTCTTTGATCTTATCAGGAAGAGGCATGGGCGGCTGGAATATAGAAGATGTGCCGCAAACTAGCAAATTGGCGCCACGCGACACCATTTCTGCAGCCGAAGCGGGGCTGACCCCTCCGTCTATTTCTATGATCATATTCGGATAATCTTTGAGTTTCTCCGCGAGCTCACTTATTTTATCCATCATGTTTGGGATCAGCTTGTGCCCCAAGATCCCTGGATTGATAGCCATAAGCATCACAAGCTCTATATCTCCCAGCACATAATCGAGTACAGAAAGAGGCGTAGCAGGATTTATAGCAACGCCAGCGCGCCCTCCCAAATCGCGAATTCTTTTGATAGCCATATGCAGATGATCGGTAGATTCCGCATGAACGACGATGATATCTCCGCCCGCTTTTATAAAATCTCCCACATAAAGCTCTGGATTATCTATCATAAGGTGCACATCGATCGGAATTTTCGTAATCGATTTTACAGCAGCAAGCATTTCAGGATGCAGCCCGAAGCGCGGCACAAAGCTGCCATCCATGACGTCAAAATGAATATAATCTATGCCGCCTTTTTCTAGATCCTCTACTTCTTTCCGAACATCAAGCATATTCGCGCACACAAGGGATGCAGCGAGCTTGTAATTTTTGTTAATGTTTTTCATAAAATTTATTATTCCAAATTTGAATGCCTGCGCCACATCGTTTCGTGCGTCTCGCCCATTTCTTTCATAAGAGCAAGCACGAGCGCATCGAAAAATATCATAAGGCTCTGCTCATTAAGTGTCGTCATCGGCTGGATAGAGGTAAAATTATTCACCGGTTTTACTTTAGAAGGAGCTTGGATCAGAACGATTTGATCCGCAAGCTTGCCCATGCGAGATTCTCTGTTGCCCGTCACAAGCAATATTCGAGCGCCGTTTTTCTTGGCGATAAGTACCAAATCGTAGACCGTCTGCGTCTCACCCGAGCCGGATGCAACGAGAAGCACATCTCCCGCACCCATAGAAGCAAGCGTAGTATCCCCTAGCATGTGAGCCTTTAGCCCCATGTGACCGAGACGCATGATGAACGCCTTGGCAGCCATACCAGCCCTACCGGCACCGGCAGCCACTATATTCTTCGCGCCCAGTATTTCGCGCACCAAAAGCTCGGCCTCCTTATCGTCCACCTTGTCGAGCACGGTCCCAATTTCGGAGAGAATTTTAGATATTTTGCCCTTGACCATAAGCCACAATATATCACCATACCTATCCAATTTCCACTTTTAGGCGGAGCAATATTCGTGCTAGCATACACTCACAGACATACATGAAAATAGCACTGCATAATCCCCACAAGCTCGCCAATCTTACCAATTATCGCATCCATAATTACGTGGTAGATATGATAAAGATGGGATATATAGATTATCTTTTTTTTGATGATCCGTCGTTTTTTAAGGAACTGAAGAGCAATCTGTATCTCCTGAACAATATCCGGAAGCAATACGGCTGGAAGGATCTGGGCCTAAACAAAGTAAAATTTATTTTTTCTTCGAGGTCGCTGAACAAAAAATGCGACGTGCTGCTAAATTTCAACGGCACACCGAAAGAAGATTTCACCGCTGCCGTAAAGGATTTTCCCGGCATCAAAGCATTCCACCTTATGGATTATTTCTGGCGCGAGCCAGGGAGCGAGAAATACAAGCGCCTCAAGGAATACGGAGTGGATTATCTCATGGGCTACGCCAGCCACGACAAATACTGCACGTATTTTGAGGAATATTTCCCTGATTACATAGGCAAAGTAATAGCTGTGCCTTTTGGATTTGCAGAACGATTCAAATCGACTGTGCCTTTTGAGGATCGCAAAAATAAATGCGTAGCCGTGGGCAGCGTCAATCCGTTCCGGCCACCGGATGCTGCACCGATAAATTATATAGAGACGGCAGATTTCTTCCAAGGCGAAGAATGGCTCCACAAATTCCGTAGGCAAATCGTGGAAAATATGCCCACTCTCGGAAATGAAATAGATTCTATGCTGCCTGTATTTCCGAAATACAAAGATCATAAATACGATATCGTCGCCAAGCTGAATGAATACAAAATGTTCGTGTCAGACGAGACTATGTTCTACTTCCCTACAGCCAAGACATTCGAAGGTCCTGCCTGCGGCACAGTGATGGTGTGCTCCGATCATCCTTGCTTTGCAGAGTACGGATTCATTGATGGAATAAATTGCATCACACACAAACAAATGGATATCGCAGATATGAAGGCAAAAATCACCGAATACCAAAATAATCCCGAGAAGCTTGCACAAATACAGCAGAACGCCACCAAATTCGTACTCGAAAACTATTCGCATCAAGCCATCGCGAAGAGATTGTATGAGGAAGTCAAAAAGCTTAAAAAATAAATTTTATATCGCTTAAAACTCCGGATTTATATCCTTCAAGATTTTGACGGCTTTCACAAAGCCTTCGCCGCCAAATTTGTGGCCTTGCCATATTTCAGGAAGGACCCATAGGTCAGTCTTTGCAATTTTCGAGAGGAATCTTTTGAAATCTATAGATCCATCGCCGATTTGGAGGCCTTCGCCATTTAATTTTGCCGCATCAGATACATGTAAATATTTCGTGTAAGGCAAAATAGTATCAGTGAATTCTTCAAAGCTCTTGCCATAATAATTACAATAGAGCGCTGCGTGCGATGTATCGAACACCACGCCGTAGCCATATTTCCTCGAAAATTCCACGATCTCGTCGCTATTCATAAAATTCGAATGATACCATTGCCCGCCGAAGCACCACGGAAGCCCTGGCATATTCTCTACCAAAAGCTCGAATCCTTTGCCATCAAGCTTTGAGAGCGAATCAGCAAAATTTTTGTTCAGCTCTGGAATTTTGTCTAGAAGCGCCCGCTCCATATTCATGCCACCAGGATGTACTACGAATTTAGCATCCTCCTTTGCATTTTTGAAATTCTTTTTAAGCTTACGCGCGTATGCAAGCGCTTTATTAAAAAATTCTACAGATTTTTGGCGCGTGTCTTTATTCAAGCTCGAAAGATCGAGAAGTAGGTCGCCATTGTATTCCGGGCCATGAAAAGAAACGGGTACATTATATTTTTTAGTATAAGATTTGTTTGTGTTTATGTCAGATCCGGTGAGGTGAATCTCAATAAAGCTGGATTTGCATGGCAAGAGCGTCTCTATATCACCCATCCGCGCTACGACGCCCCATTTGTGATTCGTCTTTATATCTTTGTAGAGCTTGACTGGACGGAGATTTATGTCAGACTCCAAAATGAAATCATCTTTCTTTATATCGCGAGTGATTTTCTTGCCGACGAAAAGATCAAGCTTCATCGGATTCGTGCCCTTGCCTGGGCTTTTGACATCCAGATCGTCATAAGAAAGCGCGCGGCCCTTTTTCAAATCATGCGCCGCCACGATGCTCTTTGCAAGCGTTTCGCGATTCAAATATTCGCCGCGCGTAGGGAACCTTATATTATCCCCCAGAGCAGATTCAACAATGCGAATCTCGCGTACTAAATCCTCGAATTCCTTGGGCTCAAGCGATGCCTTGTGATCAGGGCCGCTCATAGTGCGATCGAGCGTCAGATGCCTCTCAATCACCTTGGCGCCTTTAGCCACAGCCGCAAGCGAAGCAGAAATCCCCATTTCGTGCCCCGAATAGCCCACAACGGGAGAGAATTTATCGCGCAGTACTTCGATAAAATTCAGATTAATATCGTGGTAGCTTGCAGGGTAAGTGCTATTGCAATGAAGCAAAATATATTCTACGTTTTGTTTTTTGAGAAATTCCACCATCTGCTCTATTTCGGATAAGAACGACATACCAGTAGAAATTATGAGAGGCTTCTTGAGCGCCGCGGCTTTGGAAAGCAGCTTTAAATTAAACATATCAGCAGATGCGATCTTGAATGCCGGCAGGTCGAGCGAATGCAGCAGCATCAGGCTCTCTTCATCCCACGGCGTGCAAAGAAAATCCACGCCTTTGCCCTTGGTGTATGCCACAAGATCGGCCATATCTTTGTCCGACAGCTCAGTGTTCTTTATGTGATTTAACGTATATGTAATCGCATTTTCTTGATCAGACGTGTGCTCCAGAGATTCTTTGGTATACACTTTTTTGATAGACCTCTTTTGGAATTTGACGGCATCCACCTTGGCCTTGATCGCGATATCGATAAGCTTCTTGGCAAGCTTCATATCCCCCTGATGATTGAGCCCAATTTCGGCAATTATATATACAGGATGCCCATTTCCGATCTTTCGAGAGCCGATTTTAACCTCCGTTTTAGTTTTAAGCATTTCCATACATTATCACAGCAGCAAGGCTCCTTCAACGCAATTGCTACCACGCGGTCCAGCCGCCATCGACGTATATTTCACTGGCTACTGTGTGATTGTTGTCTTCGTGTAGCAAAAATTCAAACACGGGAATTATTTCGTGCAGATCCATTTGCTTTTTCGTTGCAGTATTAGCAGAAAATTCGCGAATAAAATACGGATCTTGATTCGGATCTTTGATGCCTCCGATCACCACCGTGTTTATCCTGAAATCCGGAGCATAATATGTGCCCAGATATTTCGTCATATTCACGAGCGCCGCTTTGGACACTCCATATGCGATCGGTTTGTTAAAATTCTTATAAATAAAATGCTTTGGAGATTTGTGCCCATAAAGCGAGCTGATGTTTATGATCGCACCTTTTTTATTATTTCGAATAAAATTGCGCGCCACGTCGAATGCGCTCACGGTGTTGAGCTCCAGATAATCACGCAGCTCAGAAAGAGGCACATCGATGGGCTCCACTTTCTTTGTATTCTTCCCTGGCACAGGATTGAATGCGTGGCAGACGATCATGCCATAAAGATTCTTGTTCTTGCTAAACCACTCTGCCACAAATTTTTCATCCGAAAGATCATGCCCGAGCCTCTTATCAAGCTTCAAGATCTCATAATCTTTTTTGAAATGCTCTGAGAGCCTCTTGCCGATAAGCCCTTCGCTTCCTGTTATCACTAAACGCTTTTTATTTTGCTTTTTTTGCATTGTGATATTGGTTATTGAAATATTGAATCGTTTGTTTAAGTGCCTTCATTTGCTTATTCATATCTCCTTCGATTCCTTGATTGGCCGTAAATTGCATCAGCTTAGGCTGGAGCTTCTCGGCTACAGGGCAATTTACTCCCTTTAGATATCCTTTGAAGCTTCTCGCCTGATTAGGCAGATCTTGGAAGAATGCTCCCTCTTTGTGGATGAGCTGCATTATAGGCTCGTTGTACACAAGCGCCCACGCAGAATAGATGCCGTCGCCTCCAAGCTCCATAAATTTCTTGCGGAAATCGTACCAGCTCACACTGCGCTTCTCCTGCCCTTCATATCGCACGCCAAATGTGTAATACGAATTCACGAATCCGTTTGGATTTTTCTGCGGGATCACCCAATCGCAGCCTTCGAGAGCTTTGAGATATTTTGCCGAGATCTGCATGCGCTTTTTTACAAGAAAACTTATTTTCTCCGTCTGCGCTAGTCCCACAGCCGCCGCCACTTCTGGCAAGCGATAATTATATCCAAAAGTATCATGCCGTAAATATTTCGGATCTTGGAAAGTGTCTTTATTTTTGCGCACCTGCCCGTTCAAAGCTTTGATATTTTTGAATCCCATGCCGCCGAATTTACGCATTCTCTCTGCCAAGATTTCTTCATTCGTAATTAGAATTCCGCCATCGCCCGTAGAAAGATGCTTGGAATTCTCGAGGCTAAAGCTCCCTACATGCCCGATAGTGCCGCCAATCCTGCCTTTGCTATCTGTGCCAAGGAAGCATTGCGCGCAATCTTCGAGCACGTGCAAATTATGCTTCTTGGCAATTTTCATTATCGCATCCATATCGCACACAAGCCCATAAAGATGCACGGGCATGATCGCTTTGGTTTTCTTCGTGATCTTTTTCTCAATATCTTTTGGATCAATAAGAAAAGTGTCTGGAAGCACATCCGCAAACACAGGCTTCGCGCCCGCATGGATCACAGCGTAGCCACACATTACTACCGTAAGAGCCGGAATTATCACCTCATCCCCAGGGCCGACGCCGAATGCCATAAGAGCTTGATGAAGCGTAGAAGTGCCCGAATTCGACGTGACGGCAAATTTGGCGCCAAATTTATCAGCGAAAGCCCGCTCGAACCTCTGATTCATATTGCCGGATGTCGAGCTGCCAAATCCAGAATTCAAAACCTCCGTCACGTATTTGATCTCGTTCCCACGGAATCTCCAGCTATTTGCCGTCTTTTTGAATTCTTGTTTTTTCATTTCAATTCTAATTTTTCTGCCTTCTTCTGATTAGCCACAAAATCTCCTTGCCTAAACAGATTGATATCCATAATTTCTGGATGAGAATTCAAAAATTCAAGAATGTCTCTGAGAGGCGCAATATTTTTTTCCATTTTCATTTCCTGAAACACTGCTCTAAAAAATTCCAGATCTTCGGGATAATCCAGAGTCAGGCGCGCTTTATGACCTTTGAATATTTCTGGCACATAAAGCATTGCCACACTAAATTTGCCGCTCTCGATCAGATACGGCTTCGTCATCTCCGTGTCCTCGCTAGCTTTCATTTCGCAGATTGCCTGTAAAGTTTTAGTCGATATTCCATGAGTGAATCCCCCGCACACATATGCTGAATTATCTGCCGTTATGACATCAGGAGAAGATTCTTCGATTTGATTTATAGCAAGCTCTACAAGCTCTGGATCGCAAAAAGGATCATCCCCATCTATCGTGATCGCGTAATCCGCGCCAAATTTCTCTGCAGCACCCCGCCACCTATCAATCTTATCTAAATTAGATCCGCGAAAGCAATCAATATTATTTTCCTTTGCTATTTGCTCGAGCACATCGTCCGCCGGCTCTGTAGAAGTGCAGAGCACAATATTTGATAGGCCTTTTTCGAGGCTAAGCTTGGCCCTGTCGATCACATGCTCTATGAGAGAGCGGCTGCCAATGCTTTGCAAAGCCTTTTGAGGAAGCCGTGATGAGGATGTGCGCACAGTGATGAGACCTATATATTTATGCTTCGCTGTATGCTTCATTCCGGCCATTCTATAGTGTAGAATAAGGAAATGCAACGCCTCAAAGATAGCGCTCGGGCTAAAATAGGCCACCTCAGCAGATTCTTCGGTACCGACATGATGTACGTGGTAAAGAGCGGATTTTGGATGAATGCTAATTTCGTTTTGGTATCGCTTTTTGGGCTTCTAAGCTCGGTGCTATTTGCGCGCCTTATATCAAAAGACGTATACGGCACATACCAATACATCCTCGCTATCGCAGGGCTAATCGCTGTTATCACCCCGAACAACATGTCGAGCGCAGTGCTGCAATCTGTAGCTCGCGGCAACGAAGGTGATCTGAAAGTGGGCACGAAATTCCAGATGCGCTGGGGAGCTATTGCTTCCTCTGTAGCTAGCCTGCTTTCTCTGTGGTATGCGATCCATGGCAACGCGCCTCTCGCGATCGCCATGATCATCGTCGCAATATTTATGCCGGCAGCAAATGCCTTCAATACATGGAACGCATATGTGCAGGGCAAAAAAGATTACAAAAGATATTTTTATTATTCCACACTGAATACCGTGATCTCGTACGGAGGGGTGATCGCAATGCTATATTTCACAAAGAGCTTTATCTGGATCGCATTTGGAAATATATTCTTTGGATTCATCGGCAATTTCTTGATCTACAAAATGACGGTGAAGCAAATGAAGCCAAATGAAAAAACAGACCCAGAAATGATCCCTTACGGCAGGCACCTTAGCATCATGGGCATTCCGCAAGGGCTCGTAGGATCTCTCGACGCGCTTTTGATATTCCACTATCTAGGAGCGCCGGAGCTGGCGGTATATTCTTTCGCCACATTATTTCCAGAGAGGCTCTCCGGCGGCCTCAAATTCATATCTTCGATCGCTTTCCCAAAATTCTCTGCCAAAAGCGAACAGGATGTCCAAGGATTTTTCCACAAAAAGATCTGGTGGCTTTTGCTTTTCCTTGCAGGAGTAGCGGCGCTCTATGCGATATTTGCCCCGTATCTATTTGAATTCCTGTTCCCCACATATATGTCTGCAGTGCCATTTACCAGATTGTATTCGCTTTCTTTTTTCGGCATAGCAGCCAGCTTCGTCCAAACGGCGCTTACCTCACAGAAAAAAACCCGCGAGCTTTATATTTCCACAGTCAGCACACCATTTATCAAAGCCACGCTCATGATCATCCTGATGTTCTACTTCGGCGTTTGGGGCGTCATCTACGCGCAGCTACTCACCACTCTATTCCAAATAATTTTTCCTATCTATCTTTTTAAAAAATCTTCAGTAAATATTTCTAATTAAAAAATGCTCGGGAGCTTGTGGCTCTCGAGCATTGGTGTTCACAGAATTTGAAGGAGCTCCTTGCGCTCCTTTAGTTCATGGCGCTTGATCATCCAGGGCGTAAGCTTCTGGAAAAGCAAGTTCCACAGAACCCACGTCGGCCAAGTTCCGGTGCGAGCACTTTTGACGAAACGCAAGATCGGATTGGGATGCGGCTCCAATGTCCTTTCGAACTTAGGAGTCCTGAAAGCCACCACCTTGATCTGAATCTCAAAGAACTCTGCTCGAAGAATCATTGCTGCTCGCTTGGCATGCCACTCTTCTGCAACGAGGATAATCTCATCGATGCCAAGACTCTCGACGATCTGTCGCAGCTTGGCAATCTCATCCATACTATCGGTGACTTCCCTCACCGTGTGAACATGGCGGGGGTTGACTCCCATGCCCCGTAACACAGAAAGAGTCTGATCTTCCTCAATCATCCAAGTGCGGTAGGCACAGGAGATCGCAACATAAGCTGTAGTGTCAGCAATATACTGGCTTCCTGCGACAATGGCAGACCTTTGGGACATTGGCGTAAGCCTGCGTCTCAAGCTGAGGCAGTATGATGGTTTGAATATCAGGGTGGGCATTTGGCCCTCCAATCAATTTGAATTGTGAATTGCCGGCATTTCAGCCGAGCGTGTACAGGTTTGACGAATTATTAATAGCACAAATTTTGTTAATGGTCAAACAATCCAAATTTGACTGCATGTAAAACTTATGTTAATGTGTGTAAGGAAATATAACCCAACATTGCCATGAACATTCAAGATTGTCAGAAACAGATCAAAGCGGTCGAAGGGCAGCTTTGTGGGATCAAAATCACAGCACTGGTCTGCGGCATCGCAACCTATCTCTTGTCGAGAAATTGGGGTGGCTTGCAGATCAATTACGCATGGCTTACCACAATATCAGTGCCAGATATCTTTGTGGCCCATCCTGAAAAAAACGTATGGGGAGTGCTCCAAGGAATATTTTTCTACTTTTCCCTACTCATGACAGGGGTATCAATAGCCTACGGCGCACGATACCGTGGATGGATTGATGTATACCAATGGGTATTGGAAGATTTGAAGAAAGATTCCACTGCGACTTTAGCGTAAGGATTATACCTTGCGCTTTTTTTATTTCTTCTCGAGCACAATAAGGATGCGTGTAGCAAATATTATCGGGAAAAATCCTAGGAATTTTTCGACAAGGCGGAAGAAGGGCAAGAATGATTTAGGAATTAGGGCAGGCTTCGAGAAGCCGCCGGATAATACATAGGCCACGTCGGCATACTTGTTTATTGCTACGACCTTCCAATCTTTCTCAACATCTCCCATAAATTCAGAATTATTTTTGAAAATTCTTGTGGCATTCCCTTGCGCTGCATAATATTCTGAATTCAAATTTTCTTTTAGATCTACGGGCAGCCATTCTATTTTCTTTCGCCATGCCACCGGCTCATGATGAAAAAGCCCGTACACCAGAAATCCGAGAAGCGATATGCAAGGATCAAATATAATTACTCTGCCATGAGGTGCGAGAGCTCGATGCAATTCCTTCAAGGCAAATCCTGGATATTTCAAATGATGAAATACATCGAAAAGCACAAAATTCGACGCAGTACTATCATTGGATGTTAAATGATACACGCTCTCTACCCTATCGATGAGCGGATTTGGAAAGAGATCAGTAGCCACAGCCTCAGGGCAGGCCATTTTGAAATTGCCGATGCCGCTTCCAAGCTCCACGATTTCTCCGTTTATATCACCTCTAATATACCCTAAAATTCTTTTGTAAAATCCGAGATATATTTCTCGCAAAAGTGGCTTCTTCTGCCAATATTCAAAATTCTTTTTTATTTCTACATCATGCTGGCCAATTGGTATCGCGCGCATATTAGATAAATTTTATTTTACGAGCTGCGAATACCACCATCTTTAGAAGCAGCCAGCCATGCTTCCATCTCGAAATATTCGTCTCGCCATATTTGCGCTCTTTATAATGGATCGGCAAATCGATAATCTTCAGATTCTGTTTGGCTGCACCAAAAAGCAGATCAAAATCTCCGAAAGGATCGAAATCTCCAAAGAAACCCCTACCTCTCTTTATGGCTTCATAATCCTTTTTCCAGAGCACTTTCGTGCCGCATAATGTATCCTTGAGTGATTCGCCAAGGATCGCGCCAAAAGCAAAGCTGAAAAATTTGTTGCCAAAGAAATTCAGAATGCGCATCGATTGCTTCTCTAGAGGATACACAAGCCTAGAGCCGTTGATAAAATCGCCCCTATTTTGCACTATAGCATTATAGAATTTGTGCATTTCTTCTGGGGGCACCGTCATGTCAGCATCATAGATTGCTAAAATAGCTCCTTCTGCCATTTCAAATCCAAGCCGCACAGCATCCCCTTTGCCCTTGCCTGCTTGCTTTGCGATCTTAATTCTCCTTTTATGCGAAAGGGCTCCCGCCACTCTCTCGATCTCCTGCCATGTACCATCAGTAGAATTACCTTCGATAAATATTATTTCTGTAAAGCTACCCAGCTCCGGCAGCTTCTCTGCAATCTTTTCTATCGTACCTGCCTCATTGCGAGCCGGCACAATGATCGATATGGAAGGATTATGCACGTGCCGCACCTCTGCTTTGCGCGCAACGATATAGTGGAATATCCCAAAGCGCGAGAACGGAAAAATATTTGCGAGCAGCTTGTTAAAGAATTCTGATATGATCGGAATATATATTGGGAGAAGCATTTTGGTGCCAGATTTCACTACTTCAAATCCAGAAAGCTTTGCAAAATTTTCTAGGTCACTCTGCGAAAGCCAATTTTGCTCTCTGGCGCAAGTGCGGAGCTTCAAGAATGATGCAAGCTTTAATACTGGCTCCCACAGCGTGCTGTATTGCGTAATGATCAGCCGGCCATCATCTGCCAAATGCTTACCTGCGCTTTCGAAAAAATCCTGTACATCATTCAAATATCCCGCCACATCGGATGCCACTATACATCCAAATTTATCCCCCTCTGGAATATGGATGATATTTTTTGCAGCAGCTTCATCTTGGCTTGCTACGAACGTAAGGCTATCCGGCACAAGAAATGAAAGAAATCCTGACACGTAGCTGTAGTAGTATCTTTTCCAGAATTTCTTGCCCAAATGTGGGCTAAAATAATTTTTGACGGCTCTTTCTCCCATTTTTATTTCTTTATAGCTCTGCAATCATACACGTAGGCAGGAATTTCGCCAGAGCGATCCTGAAACACCACCACACATGAATCGAAGAATGTCTTGTAGAAGCTGGGCTCCCAAAGCTTGGGCATATCCACCACAAGGAAATACACGCTATCTCTATGATCGGCAAAGAGCACCCTATGGCTCTCTTCATACCCGGGCACAGCATAAAATCTACCGGCATATTTACCCATTCGATATAGATCATAAGCGCCAGCATCGCTATAAGTAATGATACCTTTTATTTCTGGCGAGGATTTTATAAAAGCAATTGCTCCATTTAGAGCAGCAGGCGCGCTGCCAAAAATCCTTCCGAACAAATATTCTTCTGCAAATATCACGTTGTAAAATAGGCAGAAGATCACGAGCACAATCATCATGGATTCCCTCCACTCTTTTTTGTACAGAGCAATAGCCGCAATAGCCGCAGAGATAAAAAAGGCAATGATTATAAACAGGAACGACACATAGAATCCGAGCGGCCCAGAGCCACCGGTGAAAGGCAGAAGCATATTCCACTTCAGATGTAGCACATTCGCAAACCATGCGCTCTTTGGATAAAGAGCAAGAGCCATATGCGGCAAGAAATTGATGGCAAACAGGAGCGCTCCTAAAATCACTCCTGATATAACAGCAATTTTATTTCGAGCAAGATCCTGCGCGCTTATGATTCTTGCTAGTGCCACGCCGCAAATCGCCGATAGAGGTATCACAGCAAACATCAAATATTTATCGAGAGCTCCGGAAGAAAAATCAAAAAGCACAAAATAGAACAAAAATCCAAGCGCTAAATGAATAAAGAGCACCCTTGTCTTTTGGAACACATCTCTGTCTACAAATAGAATCGGCAGTATCAAGAGGGGCGAGAGATAGAAGCAGGCTTTCAGGGCTTGGATCAGCGTCTGCATGTACCCGCGGCCAGCTAAGTGCATAAACGAAAGAGCATGAGCCACCATCGCATCGCTATTGAAGACAGGATACAGATCGCGAATGATAATTATGAGAGCCAAAGCTAAAGCAAAAAATCCGAATAAAGATAGCCCGGCATAAATGATTCTCCTTTTCGTAAGATGATTTCTGTACTGCCACAAGAAATCAAGTGCAATCGCTCCAATCACGAGCACGAACGAAAGCTTTACAAGAAATCCTGCAATGAGAGTTGCCAAAAGCAAGCTTCCAAAAACATATTTCTTCTTCCCTACCCCAGCCTGAAAAGAATCATAGAAATAAAGCGCAAGCAGATAGAAAAACGGCAAGATCGCGCCATCTGTATCAAGCATGAGCGATGCATGAATGCTATAAGCACAGATCGTAAATAAAAATAGAGAAAACAGCGCAGCCCTCTCGCCAGCACGCCTACGCACTACAAAATAAAGCAATGATGCCTCGAGCACTGCGAAGCAAAGTATGAAACCTCTCATACCACCCGAGCCGAAAGTGCCCGCAGCTATTCTATACAAAATCTGTGTCAAAGGAGGGTGCGCAAACGCTTGCCCTGCTGCCACGGCTCCACCAGATGCTGCCGCAGCCGTCTTGTATTCATCCTGATGATACGGAAGAGAAAGCCCCGGCAAGCGAATCAAAATAAATGCAAAAATGAGGGCTGCAAATATCCAGAATGATTTTTTCATGATCTAAATTTTATGGAAAATAAATTTCTGATACGCAAAATAATTCATGACAGCCACTATGATTCCGCTTACAATTTGGGCAAATATATAATGCACACCGGCATATTCTACCAAAATGTACAAAAGTGCAGTGTTGACGCAAAGCCCAATGAGCACCGTCAGAAAAAACATAAAAGCTTGCTTGTGGATAGTATCCCTCGAACGATCTTCGAACGTCCAAAATTTTTGCAAGACGAAGCTGATCATGAATGCGGATAAAAAAGCGATAATTGATGATGATATATACCAGATATGCGCAAAACGCGTGAGCATATACAGAATCGATAGATTTGCTATCGTGGCGCTTCCGCCGGAAATTACAAATTTAAATATTTTATGCATTATTTTGATATTTCCTTATAAAGCTTTTCTGTTAGAGCACTGAGGCTATGCATCGAAGCAAACTCCTTCAGGCTCATTCTGGCATTTTCTTTCTGTACTGCTGAATAAGATAAAAGCTGCTTTAATTTCAGAGCAAGCTCAGATCTATCGCCTTCCCTAAACACAAAATCATCTGATATCTGGCCACGCAAATTTTCGTTCGATGCAAGCACAAGGCAGCCCGCCGCCATAGCTTCTATGATCGTCTTGTCATACATGCCGCTTGAAGATAGATTCACAAAAATTTCATGCGCGGCATAGATCGCAGGCGTTTCGCTATTTGGTATGCCTTTTTCAAACACGATCTTTGGATTTGCCTTTGCTTTAATGATTTCATAATATGGAGAATCTTTTGGCAAAGCGTCTCCCAATACAGTTGCTCTATAATCTTTATCCGAAATTGAATTAAGAGCCTCAACTAAAAGATCTGGTTTTTTGACAGGGGCAATTCTTGCCAAAAACAGAATCGAATTTTTCTTTCTGTCTACTGAATACTGTCTACCGAATACTTCTGTATCTACTCCAATTGGCATCAGTATCGTCTTTTTGTACTTCGCAGTATAAGAAAATTTGGATGTACAAAATACTTTTGTGCAAAATACCGAAGCAAGATCTGTAAGTACACTACCTGCATGGTGATTGCGCCACATGTATATTGGCTTGCGTAAAATCCACCAAACTTTCCAACCCAAGATCACATACTCTTGATTCATATGCACAAATACAGCATCGTAATTTTTTCGCTCGCGCCAAATGTATTTATAAAACCTGTATAGATATTTGATATGAGATTCCCCACCCTCCTTTCCCAAAGAAAGCACTTTTACGTTTGTGGGCAATTCGCATTTGCCTTTGTAGAGGCAAATCACCGTAATAAATTCAAATCGGCTGGCAAACTTTTCTATCCAATCATGGAAAAACCCCAGCCCAGGATCATCCCTATCCATTTTTTGCGTTAGGACCAAAATTTTCATACAAAAGTATTTTTAAACTTCTCTAAATATTCTTGCTTTGTGAGATTTGCCACACCGGAAGATAAAACACCCCTCTTGTTTTGCCTCAAGATCTCGAGCGATTTGAGAGCAATATCGCCTGCGTCATAATTTGAAATAATCGCTCCCGCTTCCCCAGCAATGCCCACATCAGTCGACACCACAGGGCAGCCAGCTGCAAGAGCCTCTATTATATTCATGCCGTAGCCTTCGTAAAACGAAGTGACGAGCAGCAAATCCGCACTCTGATATGCCGAAGCCGTGTCTGTTTGCCAGCCCTCAAATCGAACGCTTTCTATAATATTCAAATGCCTTGCAAAATCACGCAGCTTTGCCCTCTGCCTTCCTTCTCCTAGGATCACGAGCCCTGCCTTTGGCATCCCACGCAAGACCTTCTGAAAAGATTCGAGCGCGAGCGGCAGATTCTTTTCTCTTTCTAGGCGCGCCACGATCAGAATTATTTTTTCAAACTCTGGATATTTAGCGCGAAGATCGTAAGAAGGGCCGTGCACATCATTTTCTTTCTCCACATATATAGGCAACACAAAAATTTTCTGCTCTGGCAAAAGATGCCTCTCAACAATTTCGTTTCTAATTTTCTCTGACACCACGCGCAGCGAATTTGCCCTAGGTATGAGGGCTCGTGTACATATCATGCGGCAGAAATTCATCAAAGAATGCCGCGGATAAAAATAGCTGAATACATCAGTGTGCAGCTGGAATTGAAGCCTTAGGCCAAATAGCTTTGCAATGGAGAGGGCAACAATACCTGATTCAAAAGGATCCTGCGACGTGATCCATGCACCTTTACCGAACCTCCTTGCTATCCAAGCGGCTCGCGGAAAGGCAGAGAGAAAAGAAAATATTTTCCACTGACCTCCGATAAAAACAACTTCTAGATCATCAAAAAGCTCTTTATACTCGGCTATGCGATGGGAAACAGCGCTCTCCTTATCTAGAACACCCTTGTCTCTTGAGATCATTATTACTTTCATTTTGTAGGGTAAAGATATACGATATAGCGCCTAGATGCTACCAATCGGCATTCTGATTTGAATCCAGCAAATAAATCCAAAAAATCCTGAAGTGGCCTGCCTACAAGATCTTCATGATATTCGCCAATAAACGAACCTACCTTAGCAAACGGAAAATCTTTGAATACCTCCCACTCAGCGCCCTCAATATCGAATTTGACCAAATCTGCACCCTGCCACTCAAGCTTCTTTAATATATCATTAAAAGAAAGGGCAGATACCTTTATGCACCTCGCGGCACCGCGTTTTTGAAATGACGATGCCATGCCTTGGCGAGGAGCGGAGAAGAATTCTCTCTCTCCGCTCTCTGCTGCCACCGCAGCTGGTATAGGAATAATTTTGGAATTATGCGAGACATTTTTTTTCAGAAGCTCAAAATTGTGCGGATCCGGCTCAATGGATGCTACCTGCGCTTCCGGATCGCGCAAGGCAAAATAAAGCGAAGCAAATCCAGCATTAGCGCCCAGGTCTATGATTTTTTTTGGAAAGAAATCTTTCGGCAGCCGATACTCTTCATCCGAAAATACTTCGGCCCACATTGCAATGTCCGATCCTGTATTAAAATTAGCTATATAGCCTTTATCCCACTTTTGCATTCCAATTGTGATCGGCGAATAGATAGATATAAGAGGCAGCAAGAAAAATGCCTTTAGCTTCTGAGGTAATCCGTAGGCTTCGCGCGCTGCAGCGAAGCTTCTCTTCATAATAATATGCAATATGTTCATTGTTTTATATTGAGGAGCTCTTCGCCGATCTGCTGCCAAGAATGTGTAAAAGAGAATTTTTCCACTAAAGATCGCTGATTTTTATAATTTTCTTCATTCAAAAGCCAGAGTACTTTTTCTTTGATATCTTCGGTATTAAGCGGATCTACGAACACCCCGATATCTTTTATTCGATCATAGATGCCGATCTCGCGCGTCACGATGAACGGCTTGCTGCACCTCACAGCATCCAAGATCATATTTGGGCTAATATCTCCGAGAGACACAAGGATCACCCCGTAACACTGCTTCATCCTCTCAAGAAAGACTTCGTGGCTGCTTGTAGCCAGATCCAGCTTTGCATCAAGGCCACGAAAGGCGCCCTCCAAGCTATCCAGATTCTTCCATACAAGCTTTCGGGTAGCGCCTAAGAACGATTTGCTTTTATAATTTTCACTCGAGATCTTTTCGCCAAAATAATTTTCTATAACGGCGGTTTTTGCCAAATCCAGATCATATGGAAGAGCCCAGATCTGCCTCTGCCAATCGGTGCTGAATACGATCTTGCTTGCCCTTTTTAAAATCCAACTAGTGATCCTAAAGACAAATCTTTCTTTATTCGAAAAATTTCTTTTTGTTTTATAGAATTCGCTTAGCAAGATCTTTTCTTTCGTACGTTCAACATATGATTCCCAAAGGAAATCCCCGCCTGTGCGGATCACGAATCTCTTGCCAAGTATCATTGCACCAAGCGCGGTTGGCAGCGCAGCACTCCATGTATCAAGCACCAAGATATAATCCGCACGCAATATCGCTCGCAAAGATTTGAGAAGAAAAAATAAATGCCGTATGCCAGTAGGCAGCTTTTTTTCAAGCGAGAAATATTTCACATCCACAGTAAGCCCAGATTGCCGCCACACCTTAGCAAGCTCATACGCATACTGAGCCGGCCCGCCCACATCCGGCGGATATATGCCGGTGGCTATCAAAATTCTTTTGATTCTTTTATCTTTCATGAATAATCTGCGGCGCAAGCTTATCTATGTCTCCCGCGCCGGAGAGAATGATCACAGAATCTTCTCCGAATTTAGCGAGCAGATCTGTGGCCGCATCAAAATCAGGAACAAAAAAAGCTTTAGTGTTTTTGATATTATTTACAAGCATTTCTGATGATATAGATGGATCAAATACCTCGCGCGCAGGATATATAGGTAGAATGATAGCCTCGTCACTATTTGCAAAGCACTGCGCAAAGCCAGAAAGCAGCTCCTTGGTGCGGCTAAAGAGATGCGGCTGGAATGCGACAATGATTTTTTTATCCGGATAAAGCTCCTTTGCTCCGAGAATCGTCGCAGCAATTTCCGTCGGATGATGGCCGTAATCGTCATATACGAAAGCGCCGTTTTCCGTCTTGCCTTTATACTCAAATCGCCTCCATGTGCCAGAAAAATTTTCGAGAGATCGCTTTGCTTTTTCTTTGTCGATACCTAGATGATCTGCTATAGCAAGAGCAAGCGAAGCATTTTTTCTATTGTGATCGCCTGGAATTCTCAGTTTGA
This sequence comes from Patescibacteria group bacterium, assembly GCA_040390775.1. Lineage (GTDB taxonomy): Bacteria > Patescibacteriota > Minisyncoccia > Phycocordibacterales > CAIRYW01 > JAQBQZ01. The sequence goes on from JAZJXR010000015.1 coordinate 22,325, forward strand.
GGCTTGGATCGAACACATCTCCTGTTTCGATCACTTTCCCATTTACAGGAATCTTGGCTTTAAATTCATTGAAAGCAGAAACGATATCCTCCAGATCTTTGTAATAATCCAAATGATCGCTATCTATCGTTGTAATCCCAATGACCGTTGGATTTATCTCAAGGAACGAGCGGCAATATTCACAAGCTTCCACCACAAGATATTTGGATTTGCCCGCCACAAAATTGCTCTTGGAATCGCTCATTAGAGAGCCTACGATCACTGTGGGATCTAGCCCCGCATCCATCATGATCTTTGCAAGCATCGCTGTCGTCGTCGTCTTGCCATGAGTCCCTGCAATTGCAATTGTGTACTTATCTTTAGATATTATCGAAAGCGCCTCTGGATATGAAATCACGTCTTTTATTTTTGCTCTGACATCTTTCATAAAATCTGGTACGAATTTCTCGAGCGCAATAGAATAGATCACCAGATCCGTATCATTTGGAATATGCGAGACGTCTTGGCCAATAAAAATATCAGCTCCAACCTTTTGCAGCTCCTTTATGATCTCCGAATCAGAGCTATCAGAACCCGATACCTGCTTCCCTTCATGAAGCATCATCCTTGCGATAGCAGATACACCAATCCCTCCTATGCCTAAGAAATAAGGCTTTTTTATGGTTTTAAAATCAATCATGGATTTTGCCTATTATATCCAAAAACTGATCGTTTCTGTCGTACTCATTTTTGAAGGATCCGAAAGATGCGAAAGCTGGAGAAAACAGAATTATATCACCACCAGCTGATACCTCCATCGCTTTGCTTACTGCCTCTTCCAGATTTTGCGCTTTCACCGCATCAACTTTCAATCTATCAGAGCCGGTTCCAGGCAAAATAATAACGGCTTTGCATGATTTTTTTATCTCTTGCTCAAGAGCATTTAGATCCAAGCCTTTATCAGACCCACCGCAAATGAGCACGATCTTGCCAGCATCAAAAGATCTGAGTGCAGCGATCGTTGCATCTGGCGTCGTCGCATTGTTATCGTTATAAATCTTCACCCCCCTTA
>JAZJXR010000015.1:23385-32325 GCA_040390775.1 Patescibacteria group bacterium
CCCTTATCTCTCTTACAAACTGAAGCCTACCTTCTACTCCAATAAAGCTCTCCACTCCTTTTTTGATGGAATCCATAGATACGCCCAAAGCGAGAGCTGCGTGGATTGCACAAGAAATATTTAGAAGATTATGCTCTCCTGGGATCTTGATCTGCCAATCTTTCGGCACATCGCTTCGATTAGCAACCACAAGCTCCGATTTATAGCCCCCCTTGCTCGCAATAACGACAGACACTTCTTCGCCAGCAACGATCGTATCACCCGCGCTTTGATATCTATAAATACTAGATTTATCTTTAAAATATTGCTCACGATCGCCATTATAATAATTCATATGATCGTCCATAAAAGTAGTGAATACCGATATATTCGGTGATATTTTCATATCCTCAAATCCCTGCAGCTGCCAGCTATCAAGCTCGAGCACAGCATAATCTCCTTCTTTTACTTCTTTTAACATCGGCAGCGTGGCAACATCGCGTACATTGCCTCCGAGATGCGCTGTCTTACCATCTGTCTTCAAAATATGATGTATGAGATGCGTCGTTGTGGATTTGCCTCGAGTGCCCGTGATGCCGATCGTGATGATCCCGCTAGAAAGCTTTGTAAAAAGCGCAGCGCCCATATATATAGGTATGCTATTTTTTCTTGCTTCTACAATATATATAGAATCAAGCGGCACACCAGCAGATTTCAAAATCATATCTCGATCCTTAAAATCAGCCAGATCATGCCCGCCAAGCTTGAAAGTAATGCCTGCTACACCCCTCAGCTTATCTATAGAATCTTTAAGCTCCCCTTCTGTCTTTATATCAGTCACAAGCACCTCTGCGCCGCACTCTGCAAGAAAAAGCACATCACCCACGCCCCTACCCAGAAGCCCAAGCCCCATCTGCGTCACCTTTTTTCCTTTGAAAAATTCCAGATAATTATTCATAGCAGTTCATAAAATATTTTCTTCATATCTTCTGATACGGTCTTCCAATCGTATTTGGCCATGACCATTTCAAGAGCACTACGCTTTATTTTGGATACCAGATCCGGATTTCGGATAAGCTCCATCACGACATTTGCAATACTCTCACGATCGCGCACTTTGGCAAAAATTCCCGTCTCGCCATCACGAAGGAAATCCACGATCCCTCCGACAGGCGTAGCAATGCATGGAACGCCAGCCGCCATAGCCTCCACATAAGAATTACCAAATCCTTCAGAGATCGGAGTACGGATAAATATATCGCATGCGCGGAGGTAAAGCGGCATATCAGCATGCGACAGCCAGCCGATAAAATGTACCCTGTCAGCCACACCAAGCATCTGAGATTGTTTTCGGAGAGAGCTTTCCATATCGCCTTTGCCTGCAATGATCAGTTTGATGTTTTTAGGTAAAAGCGGCATAGATGCCACCAGATCCTCCACAGCATTCTTCGTGACAAGACGAGACGAAGAAAACAAAAATATATCATCCTCTCTTTTTCGAAATTTGAGCCGAATTTGATCCACTTCATTTTGCGAATAATCCCGAGCAAAAAGATCTATATCCACGCCATTGGGTACCATGATCACGGGGCAGGTCGCGCCCATGTCTTTTGCAAATCCTGCAAGATAGTGCGAAATAGCCTGTATAGCATCAGCTTTTTTGAAGATCAATTTAAACAGTGGCCAAAGCGGCAAAGCGCGGCGCTTGATATAAGGGATAGGATCGCCTTCTTGGAGCGTCAGCAAAAACGGCACATCAGCATGGCGCAATTTGAAAAATAGGGCAGCAAAAGAATTATACGTAGCCATAATGCTCCAGATCGCATCGTATTTATGCTCTTTATGAAGCCGAGACGCTTCCCTAAAAGCCGTAAAAAGCATCGCGTATTTATTGAGATGCAAATATGTGGAAAGCGTATGGGTAGAAGCTCCCTTTTTTGCCCATCCGACCCTATGCACCATTACGTTTCCTATTTTTTCTACTTTCGGCAGATCAGAATCTAAACGCAGCGTCACCATGTCGAATTCGAAATCGCTCCCCAGCCTGTCGGTAATTTCTTTGATAGCTACCTCTGCACCCCCGATAAATTTCGGATAATACGCGAGCGAAAATATGAGTATGCGCTTTTTATTCATTGTGTTCTGATATTGCGAAATCAGCCGCCTTCGAGGCTTCTTGCCGCTCTGTGTTAACGATAGGCGCCGCAAGAAAGCTCACAGCTCCCACAATACCAGAGATGATTATAAGAGCAAATAGGCCAGGAATCATCGTGATTATTCGATTTCTAGGATTCTTTTTAAGATATCTTCAGGCACCTCTTTCGGGCTATCTTTCGGTAGAATATCTTTTTTGATTTCTGGCTCAACCTTTGGCGCTTCTGTCTTTGTACCATCAAGCACATCCGCCGTAATAGACGCAAGCGCTGCGCGCAAATCCGCCAAATGCTCCTCTGACGGCGCTTTCTTTTCCTTTTTTTCTTGGGTTTGGCGCAAATAGCTTAAAGAGACGGCTTTGCGAAGATCTCTCTCGCGATTTTCACCATTGGTGCGCGGTGCACTCTGCGGCCTTGTGGCATTAGGTGCGACGGGCTGCGGAGAAGGTCTCGGCATTGGAGCGTGGCCTAGCACAGCAGACAAAGCCTGATCTATAGGGCTCTGTCTTGGCTTCGAAGCTCTGTCGTCCGGCCGCTTCTCTGGCGCTCCACTTCTGGATTCTTCGTGCCATCTTTTGATCTCATTCTCCACATCAGCCCGACCCCTCCCATATGAACGGCGCGAAGCATCCATGATTCTATCTTTGAAATTCATTTCAGATTTTGCAATTGGCGCAAGTGTCGTAGCCGAGAACGGCTTCGAAGACACACCATCGATCATAAGCTTCAGATACACCTGTGCAAATCCCAAATTAACAATATCTTCCATTGTGAATTCCGGAGCAAATTCTTTTTCGAGTACCTCTGCATCAAAAGCCCCTACGCGAAAAGCCACCATCGTACCCACGTTGCCAAACACGGCCGCACGCACTTCATCCGTCATTTGCTCTATGTATTGGTGCGCCACTGTCAGATTCAATTTATACTTTCTTGCTTCAGAAAGAATATCTGCAAAAGATTCATTGGCAAAGTTTTGAAATTCATCTACATATAAATATGCATTTGGAAGCTTGTTCAATTCCACTTCAGGTAGATCAGCGCGGCTCATAGCAGCTAGATAGATCTTGGTGATCATCATAGATCCCAAGAGGTTCGCATTTGATTCTCCCACTCTTCCTTTGGACAGGTTGATTATTATAATCTTTCTATCATCAATCATTTGGCGAATATCAAAAGTGGATTTCGGCTGGCCGATAATATTTCTGATCAATGGATTAGAAATGAATTGCCCGATTTTGTTCTGAATCGCAGCCCCTGCTTCCTGCATATATTTGGGGCCATACTTTGCAAATTCATCCACCCAGAAAGCTTTGACCGAAGGATCCGTCACATACGCTACTACTTTTTTTCGATAATCTTCATCAGCGAGCATTCTGTTGACTCCGATCAATGTAGAATCCGGATATTCTAGGAGCGCGAGCAAAATATTGTTCAAAATATATTCCATTCGAGCGCTCCAAGCATCTACCCAAATCTTTTTGAAAGCGCTCATGAGGCCGTTGGCCACGAGGTGCCTTTTGTCTGCGCCCACATCTTCCATCACATTAAAAGAAATCGGATAATCCAAATCGAATGGCGCGAAATACAGCACATCATTGATGCGGGATTCTGGCACATAATCAAGCAGCAAATCTGCCGTTTTGCCGTGAGGATCTATGAATATGCAGCCGCGATTTTCCTGAATATCTTGAATCGCTAGGTTTTCAAGAAGAGTGGATTTGCCCATACCCGTCTTACCGATGACGTACATGTGGCGAGAGCGATCTTTGGTCTTGATCCCAAACTTTGTTCGCCGATTGCGCGAATCCGTCTCGGCGAAATATACCACTTTGTTAGGGTCTTCTTGCATAAAATGTACTTGCAATTAGTATACAGTATTTGGCAGGCAGTATACAGTGGAATTACTGATACTGTATGTAGCTTGGGATCGGGCGCAAATTCAATACCTCATTTTCTGTGAGCATGCGGGTCGAAGGTGCGCGCAGATCATTCTTGTAGAAAAGCTTTATGCCTGTAAACTGCACAGGATATTCGTACACAGTATCTAAGTAGGCTTTCTCTTTGTGCCACGGGCTTCCCCATCCATCCATATCCATCACCACCTGCACTTCTTGCGTAGGATTTATTTTAGTCGAATTCGTCACCATATGCTGTGTGAATCTATGCACGATTATAATCTTCGGCGTGAGATTATTTTCTTTCACAATATTTGCAAGAAAATTTACAGCATAGTTCACATCCGTAGCATCCATGGTCCCTATGACAGTGCCCGGCTTCTCGCCGCCTTTCATAGAAAATTCTGGATCAATGCCAAGGTGCACATTCGGCAGCTTCAAGTAGCTGGCAAATTTAGGCAATTCTTCCTCAAGCGTGCTCTTGCCTACTTGCACATCTAGTATCAAAATACCGTGCATCTCATTCGCTATATCAAGAGCTTTATCTATTTCGCTATTTGGCATACGCAGCCGATATTTTCCATCGCCAGCCGATCCCTGCGCCGTCACCGCTATATATTGAATAGCAGGAATAACGGGCGTGGAAGGATCTGCTGCATTCCATTTTGATACCTCTCGATTTAGCTTTGCTATCATTTCTCCTCGAGGATATTCACCCAGCACGCCCATAGCCTTTGAATAAAAATTCCCATAATACGCGACGATGCGATTAAAAGGCAAAAGCGCTCCAGCATTCGGATAGGGAGCATCAGCTGGCCACAAATATTTCTTCGCTACCGTTGAAGTAGCTGCGTTTGGAGGAGTGGATGATGCAGTAGAAGTAGCAGCCCTAGGATTGTTTGCGAGCATGAGCATTAGCTTGTCATACAGAGGCTTATCAAGCATGGGCGCGGGCGTAAGAGCCTTTGCCACAGAAGACAAAACCAAATCTTTCCTGCTATAGCTCGTAGCAAAAAACGGTGGAAGAATAAAATAAAATATCGCGAACGCTGCTATGAATAAGAATGCAGCAACCTTGATAGACCCGCGCATTATAGGGGCAGCTCTGCCGGCGGCTCGGGAGGAGTAAAGATATCGGCAGAAGATTCGGATTCCGCTTCGGGCTCTGGGCGCATGGGCTTACTTTCCACAAAGCTATCGTGCTTGTGGGGGCGGCGATGCTTTTTCTTGAGCTCTACGTGGATAGAATAGACGGCAAAATACAAGATGATACTGCCCGCGATCACCATAAACCCGTATTTGACGCCTCTCGTGAGGCCCGTAAAAGGCACGAGCACTAAAAGAAGGCCTATAATTGCGTGGATACGATTTAATTTCATGAGTATTATTATACCTTCTTTATATCCTAAGAGACAATAACCACAAATTCTCCCCTTAATTTATCTGGATTTTTGGCGAAAAAGGAAAGCACCTCTTCTGCCGAACCTTTAAAATATTCTTCATATATTTTTGAAATTTCTTTGGCGACAAACACGCGCTTACCTTCCGCAAATTTTTGCAAGGATTCCAAGGATTTGAGGAGCCTGTGCGGAGATTCGTAAAATACATAAGCACGATCTCCATCTGCGATTTCTTTAAACAGCGTCTCCCTTCCCTTCTTGTGCGGCAAGAATCCAAGGAATGTAAATTCGCCTCCCGTAATTCCACTCGCTGCAAATGCAGATGTAAGAGCACTCGGCCCCGGGAGCGATATGATCTCCAACTTGGGAATTGAGTTCCCAAGTGAGAAATGTTCGCGAATTTTCTTAATCAAAAGCGACCCCGGATCCGATATCGCGGGCGTGCCGGCATCAGACACGAGCGCAATATTCCTGCCATCCGCAAGCATCGCTATTATCGAATCAATTTTCGAAAGCTTACTCTGCGCATGATACGCCTGCGTCATAGTTTTTATTTCATAATGATTGAGGAGCTTCCTCGTCTCCCTTGTATCCTCGCAGAGGATGAGATCACACTCTTTAAGGACCCTGATCGCTCGCAGAGTCATGTCCTCAAGGTTTCCTATCGGAGTTGGTACGATGTAGAAAGACATTTAATTACTTTATCTCAAAAATTTCACTCCCATCATATTTGAATTTTTTTGTAACGATATTGTCCCAATTGGCACTATCTCTAAACCCTTGAGCGGTAATAAAGATAACTCCATCTTTTATGATAATACTTTTTATTTCGGTCTGAGCAGCACTGCTCCCAACAAGAACATTCGGTTGAATCGCGTCTAACATTTTACTGGTTCCATCAGCTTGATTTATAAACACTCCTAATCCAAACCCACACGACCCACCACAGGTCGTAAATTCAGCAATTGCATCTTCATATCCGTCACCATTCAAATCTCCATAAGAAAAGTTACCTATAGTTTGTCCAAAGCCTTCGACAGTATTGTTGCAGCTATAGCCCTGCTTGATCTTAATAAATCTGAAAGAAGAGTCATGTTTGGTCGTACAACCTCCATGTAAGTCTACCGCGTGATAAATTGATTCATCTGATAGCTTAGTAATATTCTCTTTTCTTTCATTACTAGAAGCAGAAACATTTGCGTGATCCGCAGGCTTATAATCCGAAGGAAAATTTCCAATTGGAGCATTTTGATCTTGCGGAGCTGGAGCTGGCTTGTGAAATACTTTGTATGTTCCAAAACTTAGCAAGCCCAGCGCTAAAATTATTGCAACCGCGATCCCCACAAAGCCTTTTTTATTATTTTTCATATAATTATTTGATGAATTTGAGCGTGGTCACACTTTCTTGAATTGGCTTTAATACCAAGTTGTCGTAATTTTTAACGAAGTCTAGACATTCATTGTACCTTTTGTTATCTGGGGAATTTATATCACCGCTATTCATAAAAACACTACATCCATTCGAAGTATGTATTACATACTGCAAAGTGACATAAGTATCATCATGCTTTGTCGTGTAATCGTAAGCATAGTACCTTTGGCCAGCTCCTACCCCGCCGCCAGTAGCCAAGCAATACGAAATATTATTTATACTGACTTTTGATATTATAGGCTTCCCTTCAATTTCATAGCCCGCGTAGCAGCCGTCATTGTCTATATTCTTGTCTCCGATTTGAGAAATGATCGCGGTTGGAGACTGCTCATATGAAGCGTAATCTGTGTTTAGAGTATCTGGATATTTGAATTCAAACTGGGAGTTTCCGTAGGTTGTCCAGTTTAAGTTTTTTTCCACTAATTCAATCTTTACAAATGATTTTGATGGGTCTAAAAGAGTCAGGGATTTAACCACCTGTTCCATAACCTTACCGTCACCCTCTCTATATTCTGTTGGGTTTTGACTATCGCCTGAATATAATACAAAGTTAATCTCTTTATCACTCGTATACACAACATATCGGCGATCACCCTGCACAAAATGGCGAATCACGGGAATATTTCCAATCTGTATGGATTGCAACTTAGGCTCTCCATCAATACTCGGCCTTGGGTCATGGGAATAATAATAATCGAAGGATTGCTGAGGTGTTACAGATGGTGGTTTGGCATTTAATTCATTATTCCATTTGTCACTGCCCCCTAAGCTAAATCCCTTGCTTGCGCTAACACAGGCAAATATTTGAACATTGGGCGCTGCAGCAGTTTTCTTGAAACAGATAGTGCCGTCAGAAGATGTGTTCACTATCCAGTTAGGCGGGTATTTAAATTCAAACTCGTATTTGTCGCTTCTATATGTTTTCCAAGTTGATGCAACGGCAGTAATATTAGCTGATCCGCTAGAAGTGTTCGCGTGATCAGCAGGTTTGTAATCCGCAGGGAAATTATCGATCGGCACATTCTGCTCTTCTGCAGCAGGAACTGGCTTATGAAATACCTTGTAAGCTCCAAAACCTGTAATGCTTAGTACCGCCAAAATGATAAGTACAATTCCGACCGCAAAACCTTTTTGATTATTTTTCATGATTAGTTGGCTACCAGTATTAATAAACTCTAAACGTTTTTACGATATTCACAGCTTCTTCAAATCCTTTTGCATCTGTAAACCCATACCATCTTGGAGGAGTAGCAAAAACGTATTTTGAATTCTCACCGATTTTGGCCGGCCCGATTGGAGCCGCGCTTACCGCCACCTTTTCTTGCACTACTAAATTCCACACCTCATGAGTAAACACCATGATCGGAATATTCTGCCAAACTTCTGTGGCTGTAGTATTTGGATTTCTGAAAATTAAGAGAGGTCCAGTATATTGCGTATTTCCATCAATCAATCTGCCTTCCCAAGAGCCTGTATACACAGAAAATCCTTTCCAAGAATCAGAGAATTCCAACTGAAAACCGTACTCATCGTTTTTATACGTCTGCCGAGCGATACTTGCATTACCGTACATAAGAGGCAATTCATAAGTATCAGGATTTCCTTTTCCCGCGGCATCTTCTTCAGTAAAGACGATCTTTATTTTATCTCCATCTGCAAGGCCAGATATATTGTCGAAGCTTGCGGAGAAATTTGTTTTTGGTGACATCCAATCGTCTACCTTTGTAGGCACGCTATCTCCTACTTTCTGCCAGCCATTTTTGTCTACATATACCGCCGCGCTCCCAGCCTGACCCTCGAACATCTGCCATGTGCATTTGCTCTGATCTGAATTGTCGATAATACCTGTGATAGTCAGAGGGAAAGCAACCTTTTGGTTTGGAGTGATGCTCGTGACGGCAAAGCCGCAATTATTTTGAACCACTTCTTCTGTCGGAACTGACCCGACAAAATATGCTGCCCCAGCCGCTACAGCACAAACAATTAATACGAGAATAATGGCTAATATAGATTTTTTCATTTTGTGCGAGCACTAGGGTTCGAACCTAGGACCTTTCGAGTATCAGTCGAATGCTCTACCA
>JAZJXR010000016.1:0-11133 GCA_040390775.1 Patescibacteria group bacterium
AGGGACTTAGTACGTTCACATTTCGGACAAGATGCTTTAGATAATGCGAACCAAGAACGTAACGATGTCTCCGTGGAAAAAGCTGCAAGGGAAATCATGGTTAGGATTGGTGAGCGCTTGGACACAGATGTATCCAAATGGCCTAGCCTTGTATCCATCTCAAGCGTCATCGAACCAAAGATTCTAGAAACAGTAGTGTACGAGAGACACCAAGAATCTCGAAAGCGCTTCAGCTACGAATAGGAACCTGCCCAATCCCAAACTGAATTCAGTTTGGGATATTTTTATTTTGATACTCCATATATGATTTCGAATTTGCCAGGGACTGTTTCAGCATCAATCGATTTTTGCATGATGGCAACGCAATCATTGTGACGAAGCCAGATCTTTTCATACCCTTCTTCGTTTTCAAGCAGCACATCTTCCCTATTCACTCCGCCGAATCTGATAGCGATGATTTCAATCGAATTATTTTCTGCATATTCTTTGCTTAGCGATTCCATTTTTGTTTTTAATTCTCCATACGACGTGCCATCGCCCGCATGCACAGAGCTCGCGAGTATCACCCTTTTTATTCCAGCTTCCCTGCTAGCTTCTAAAGCATTCTCAAACATTTTGGCACTATCCAAAAATTCCGGAGAATCTGGATCCGCATATTTCCAAGCAAGATGGATTATAGCCTCGCAACCGACGAGCTTCAAAACAAAAGCTTCATAATTCAAAACATCTGTATCGGGCAAATCGATCTCTACAATTTCAAGATCTCGCAGCCCTTTCACAAGCACAGATCCAATTACCCCTTTCGATCCTGTGATTGCTACTTTTTTCATAATAAATTTGCCCCCGCTAGGAATCGAACCTAGAATAACGGCTTAGAAGTCCGCAGTTATATCCATTTAACTACAGGGGCAGGGTTATTTAATTAGTTCATCTCCAAAAATTTTCCGGCTTAGAAGGTAAAAGTATTTTTCAGGGTAGAAAAATCTTTCTACCCTACCTCGCGCCGCCGCGCTCCGGTCTTACGCTTGGGTCCCTCCCCAAGCTCACGCAGTTCTATCCATTGAACTACAGGAGCTTAGGCACACATTATAGCAATTACCTTGCTGGGTCAACGAGCGGAGTTGAGCTAGCGATGGCTGCGTAATCTAGAGCGCGCTTGTCGTAGCTGGAAAGAAGGCTCGAAAGCGCGCGGCTGTCGATAAGCTCCCCTTGCTTGGGCGCAAGCGTGGCGCCGCTTTCTTTGACACCCTCTACCTGCAAAAATATATTGAGATGCCCGATGATCGAGGCAACGAGAGCGATCACGAACAGCAAGAAAAACAGCTTCCAATCCTTATCAGGATCGCTGCCGATGCGCTTGATAGCGTGAATAACCTTTTTTGATTCTTTTTTGAGATCTATTTTATTCATTTGGATTTGTGTTTGGATCCGTATCCGCTTTCTTTTGCACCAAAGCATGCATCTTGAGCGAAATTTTCCACTTCTTTACATCACCCGCCTTACCCGCATCTCCAAAAGATAGAGACAAATTATCGAGAGTGCTTTTGTAAGGCAGGGCCTCGATCTCCCCAGCCAGCTTGGCTACGCCGCTCCAAGAGCCGTTCGCAACAAGAGAAATGTTCAAGATTTCTTTGTCCGTACCAGCTAGCTCGTCGGGCGTGTTTTCCGCAACCGTTTCTATCTCGCCTTTAAGGCCGAGGCTCTTCATAGCAGATTCTATTTCGGAAATAAATGACACTATGGATTCTTGCTTGATAAAAAGGGAAGCGAGACGATCTTTTTCATCAAGAGTGGATTTCAAATTGCTTTCTATGTTGCGGAGCTGCGAAAGCCGATCTTTGTGATTCGCGGATGTCTGATACAGATCATCCAGATCAGCGCGCAAATGATCGAAAGAAAAAAACATGATGCCATAAGCAAAACCAGAAACGAGCAAGATAATGAAGGAAATTATGAGCAGGATATGGTTTTTGCCTTTAGTGTGTTGCATGTTTAGAAATTGCCTTTTAGATTTATGGTAAATTTCACGTCTGATTCCTTGGCAAGATTTGATACCGGCAGATCGACTGAAGCGAATTCTTTCTGCTTCTTTAGATCATCTACAAATACGATCAGATCGCTGCGGGACGCCGCCACGCCGCTTATGGCTATGGTAGAAGATGCATCGGTGCTATGCGAATAGATGAGATCGGAAAACTTGACTCCCTCTGGCTTTACTTTTTCTGAAACGTTCAAAGCTTCAAAAATCCTCGTCTGATCGGGAGCCGCCGAAGCAACCATAGATTTGATCGCGAACAGGGTCTGGGCGAAGCCTTTGGCGTTCTGCTCTTTGATGCTCTCGGATAAAGTGGCATCTTCTGCGCTAAGGCGATTTTTCTCTACCTGCAAAGTGACGTAAGAAGGCATGAGGAGCACAGTGCTAATTACGAATATCAAAGAAGCAAGCGCAGCTACCACAGACAAAAGCCGCATTCGGTATTGCCGGAGGAGCTGCTTCTTATGATCATGAGAAATTAGCGTGAACATATTTTAGCCGGATATCACAAGGCCAAGCGGCGTGGCAAAAGAATGCGAGGAAATAAAAGGGATCGGGGGCACCACGTCTTTATAATATTCGACATTCGTCCAGACATCGCCGACCACCACCGGCATCTTGAGAGAAACCGAGAGATAATCTGCAAACCCTGGCATGCCCGCATCTTTGCCGCAAAGGATAATTCTGCCGATCGTGGGCGCGGCCGGCCTCTTCTGCCAATAAATGATGACTTTCTGCACCTCATCGCGCAGCACAGACATAGCGTTGGCCAAAGAATCCGAAAGCTCGGATGAGCTGCCCGTCTTTAGGATACCGCGCTCGTACTTTATTTTCCTTGCTTCTTCTTCGCTGACACCTTGATCCTTCATGATCGCGGAATTGAAGATCGCACCGCCGAAGCTTGAGGTAGAAGAAAATTCCACGAATCCTCGCACTGAAACGGCCAGAAGAGATTTTTCGTGAGACAAATGGAGCAAAAGATCAGTGTCGCTTGTGCCTTTCTTTATGAGAGACCTCGAAAGAGCGCCGGATTCCACTAAGAAAGATACGGGCGTGATGCCAGAATCCATAAAGAGAGTGGTGTACCTGTCTACCGTCTCCTTTGGCACGACCGACACCACAATGATCTTCTTGCCAGCCTCTCTCGGAGCAAAATAATAATCAAACAGCGAATCCGGCCCAGAAAGCGGCACATTTTCTTCTAGATGGAATTCTATTTCATTCCGAATCTCGGTATCCGTATCTCCCGTCACTTCCATTGTGTAGAGATACGTCTCTTCTTCAGGAAGGGATGCTTTGACGAAATTTATTTTCTTTTCTTTTTTTAGATGCCCTAGGCGCTCTTTCAGCGAGTCGTTCGACAGAATAAGAGGATTCGGCGCAAACCCCTCTTTGCCGAATCGGCCGAGCTTTGCATCCTTGCCATCGCCAATCAGCTCTGCGTAATGCAAAGTGTCTACCCCGATATCGATCCCCACAGACGAGAATTTCAAAAACCTCGGCGTCGGAAAAAATTCAAAAAATCTTTTTAAAAACATCCCTAATATTATAACGCAGAAACTTAGTTCGCCGAAGTACCTTCAGGAACGTCGGTATCGGGCACGATGAGAGAGAACGGCACATCATCGTGGCCGCCCAAGGCAAAGAGCATGCCATTCGATTCAAGACCCATCATTTGGCGCGGCTCGAGGTTTGTGACGAACATGCATTTGCGGCCCACAAGGAGAGACTCATCGGGGAAGAACTTTTGAATGCCAGAAAGAATCTGCCTCGGGCCGGATTCTTCCGCGAAAGATACGGAGAGCTTCAAAAGCTTTTCTGAGCCTTCTACTTTTTCGGCAGACAGGATCTTGCCCACTTTTATCTCTACCTTTTTGAAATCATCTATTGTTATCATGGCTTATATTTATCTAGCTTTATATTTATCAAGATGGGACTGCAATATAATCGCGGCGGCGGACGCATCTATCATAGCGCTATCTCCTTGAATGCGCGACGCCTGGAGAGATGTATAGAATTCCGGCTCGTAAAAAACAGGCAAACCAAGGCTTTGCTCCAGAGCTTTTTTGAATTCTGCTATCTCACCTGCTATAGCATTGTCTTTGCCGTTTAGATCTTTGGATTCGCCAAGCACTATCTTTTCTATATTTTCTAGAGTGCAGATCTTCTTTATTTCTTCTATCAGATCCTGCTTATTATGGAGCACTGCCCTCGGGAATGCCATGTTGGCATCAGTGTCCGCCGTGGCGATCCCTACCCTCTTTGCTCCATAATCTATACCCAGAATTTTCATAAATGCATATTAACACAAAATCGCCCCGACATTTTGCCGAGACGATTTTTGTTTTGTCTTATTTTTCTGACTATCCGCTTTATCTAGTTTGTGCGGAAAGTTGCTGGCCATGCAATGCTCTCATTGCCTGCTCCATCTCTTACATATAGTACGTAGTAGTAAGTAGTGCCTGATAGGAGCCCCGTGAGGCTAGCTGAATGCGAAGTACGCAAATCTGTGTGCACTAGCTGGCTTGTACCTGAGATTGTGACAGCTGAGTTAGCTGAGGCTTCCGTCATCATGATTGGTGTTGTGCTGTAATACACTATCGCTGCCGCTGGCAAAGAAGTGTTCCAATCTATAGAAGCAGAATTCGTGCCTGTGCTTAGAGATACATTTGTGATTACAGGAGAGAAAGCGTTTGAGCTAAGGCCAGTAGACGTCTCGTATGTAAGGAGCATCACACCGCTGTGAGCATCGATATTAGGAGCTGTCGCCATCGCCTGTGTAGGTGTAGCGGCATCTACTGTTGCTACATTGCCGGCCTGATTCACGTACGCGAATGTAGCTGCTGCTGAAAGAGCTGGCACTGCTACTAGGAGCGCTACACCAGCGATCGCTGCAATCGCTATGTGCCTTGAGGAAACCTTTGGATAAATTATGCTATTTTTCATGTTAATTTGTTAATGATTAATTGAGATCGTGTAAGTAAAGCGCTCGAGACGCTTCACCCCATCCGATATACAAGACGCATGCCGGCTCCGATTATTACAGAGAGGCCACAATATCGCTTACAATCTCATCCAGCCGATGATCTGATTTGACGTAATACTTGCTGACGCCGAATTCGCCATAGGATTTCACGGTGTTTGGGCTGGCTGCATTGCTGACCACAAAAACTGGAATCTTGCTCCATCTGCCGCCATTAGCCTTGAATTTCTTTACAAAATCTAGACCATCTTCTTTGCCGATCAAATGATGATCCAGCCAGATCGCGTCTATTTTCTCGAGGCTTTCCAAATAATCTAGCGCCTGCTCGATGCTTTTTATCGTCACTTCCCCATCGCTATTTTTTGCAAGCTTGCCATGGAATGCCTGCTCTACGCTGCGCGCTGCGATCACGCCAAATCCGCTCTTCTCAAGCTTGGCGTTTATTGCTTCAAGGAGAGGCTTATCATCTTCGATTACAAGCACCGTCCTTTTTTCTGCGATATTTTTCGTTGTTTTCATGATTTATTATTTATTTATATTTATATGCGGGAGCACTACGAAGAATGTGCTGCCCGTTCTCTTTTCTGTCGAAGATCTGAACCAGATCTTGCCTCCGGATTTCTCTACGATGGATTTCACTATGTATAGCCCGAGCCCCGTTCCATCTGTATCCTTATCCCGCACATTATCTGCCCTAAAGAGTTTGCCGAATATTTTATCCTGCTGATTTTTGGGAATACCGTAGCCGGAATCCGATATTTTTATCATAATATTTTGCTCATCCTTTAGAGAAATATCCAAATTTATTCTTCCATTTTCGGGAGTGTACTTTATAGCGTTGGACAAGATATTCTGCATTACCATTCTGAGGAGCTTGGGATCCGTCTGCATTAGAGAAATGTTTTTAGCATGGGAAAAAGAGAATTTCATTTTCTTTATATCTATCTCGGATTTCTGCTCATCTATCACATTCTCGGCAAGCAAGCGCACATCTGTCGGCTCTGGATCTATCACAAATGTGCCTAGCTCGAGGGATGACACATCAAGCAAAGCGTTTACCAGCTCTACCATCCTTTGATTGCTGCGATACACTTCGTCTAAATATTTTTTCTGCTTTGGATTCAGATCCCCAGCATCCCCGGCGAGCAGCATTTCAGCATACCAATTCACCGCCGAAAGCGGCGTGCGCAGCTGATGGCTCGCAAGCGACACGAATTCTGTCTTGGCTTTATCTATCTCTCTTTCATTTGTGATATCGCGGAAAATCTTGATCGTACCGATCACCGCACCATCCAAAATGACGGGGGTCGTAGTGATTGCGATATGCTTGTCTGCCAAAATGATAGTGCCATTATCATTTGTGATACGGATCACGGTGGAAAAAGCCTTGTCCAAAGCATCATTGCTTTTGATACCGAGCAATTTTTCCGCAGCATTATTTATGATGATAATGATCCCGTTTTCATCCATCACAAGCAACCCATCCCCAATCGATAGCAATATCGCTTCTTCTTTTGCTCTCGAGGCCTCTAAATCTTTTGTGCGCTCCTGCACCTTCTGCTCAAGCGTCTCGTATGATTTTTTTAGCTTCTCTGCGGTGATCGCAAGCTTTTGCCGCACCACCTCTTTTTCTTTTGCGATCACGGCCAGCTTCTTTGCAGCTCTAGCTAATTTGGCAGCAGTCACGGCCAGCTTGCGGCGCACGCTTTCCTTTTCTTTGGCCAAGACCTTGAGATTGTAAATTATGCTGTCACCCGCGGAAATTATTTTTTTATTTGCAGTATTTTCTATCATTGCAGTATCTCTTCTATTTTCTTTACGATATCGTGAAGCTTCCAGTCAGATTTGATCAAATAGTGCGTCAGCCTGTCAGTAGCGACATCATTTGCAAGCTGTTCGTTCACCGCGCTCAAGTTTGTCAGGATTATCACAGGCACGGTCTTGCCCCAGCTATCCGCTCTTATTTTCTGTAGAGCGGTGGCACCGTCCATTTCTGGCATGATGAGATCAAGCAAGATCATATCTGGATGCTTCTTGAGTGCAAGCGACACTCCTTCGCTGCCATTTCGAGCTTCTATAGGCAAAAATTTTTTGAGGAGAAGTATGTCCACGACGGCCTCGCGGAGACTCTTTTCATCCTCTATGATAAGCACTGATTTATTTGTATTCATGCCCACACAGCCGTATGTGTAGCAAAACCATTACAGAGAAATACGTGCTAGAGTGAGGCTTACTCGTAATGAATCTCTGCCTGGTACGGCGTAGCTAATGTAAATGATGACTCCAAAGCAAGAAAAAGACAGAAAGGCGATACTTAGCCTCGCTCATAGCGACTTCAGCAAAAACCTTAATTCCTATGCCTCTTTCAAGCTAAGCGATAAAGAAGGTGGCGAAGACATGGTGCAAAACACCTTCATCAAGACATGGAGCTACCTGGCCAAGGGCGGCAAGATAGATGCAATGAAGGCATTCCTCTACCACATTTTGAACAACCTGATTGTGGATGAATACAGAAAAAGGAAGAACAAAACCACATCTCTCGAAGTAATGCTCGAAAACGGATTTGAGCCTAGCGCTCCGGAATCCGAAAGCATGTTTGATCGCATCGACGGCAAAGCCGCCATGCTCCTTATTGGCAAACTACCAGAGGCATATCGAAAGGTCATGCGCATGCGATATGTCCAAGATCTCTCGCTCAAAGAAATGGCCGCGATCACGGGTCTTTCTTCAAACACCATGGCTGTGCAGCTGCACCGCGGCCTAGCCAAATTAAAGCTTCTATATAAAGTATAAGAAAAAGCCCCGCCTTCGGCGGGGCTTTTTCTTTCCCTATTATTTATTTTCCTCCCTATTCAGCTTCACAGCAGCTTCTGGCGTAGACACCGTCTTCCCCATCAGGAACATATTGATGATCCCAATTGCGAGGATCCAATACACAAGCATCGCAAGGATCGTCGTCCACTCAAACACAGAGCCTTCTACATACGTAATGCGGAACACATTGAGGAACGGCGCTGCGAACACATATGTGGAATTGTAAACAAAAGCAGTGAATCCCGCGGCAGGATTTGCGCCGAGGAGCTTCATTACGAATCTGAAAGCTAGCAAGATCTCAAGCAGCCCCAGCACATACCACACAATCTGCGTGCCGCGATACAAAGGCTTGGTCGTTGGAGAATTAAATGAATCCATAATATATAAGTTAAACTCTGATAATTGCACAATATATAAGACGCTGGCGAGAAAAAGATATTACTGCAATATTAACGTAAAGATACAGACCCTAGAGCTTTTCTTCTTTGCTTATGATCCGGAATTCTTTCTGCTACCAAATCCCAAAATTCTTTTCCATGATTCATCTCCTTCAAATGGCAGATCTCGTGCACTATTACATAATCAAGCAATTCTGCCGGAAGCGCCGCCACACGAAAGTGAAAATTCAAATTCCCTTTGGCAGAGCAGCTCCCCCACCTGCTTTTCATATTCTTAATCGCTACCCTTCCCCATTTGAATCCATAATGCTCGTTATGCTCCGCGAGCTTTGCGTGCACGATTCCTCTTGCTGTTTCTTTATGCTCGATATAATTTTTTCTTGTCCTGCGTAGCTTTAGCGAAGCAGGGCGGCTTTTCAGCGTTTGCCTCCTGCCCAAAAATCTCCGCCTCCGCACAATCCTATACCGCGTCAAAAATTTCGGGAACGTGAAAATCGTGTTCATTTATATCTGAGCTTCACCGTTAATACCCGAATTTTAGCATTCCTGTCCACTAAAAGCTTCTCGCAAATATGCCTTTTCTAATTTTTTGAAATCTTCAAGTTGAGATTTTTGAAGCTCTACTGCCTCCCGAATTTTAGCAGATAAAGCATCTAATCTTTTTACAATAGAATGTTGCTCCAAGAGATCTGGGATAAGTATTTTAAACTTCATTACTTCCTTCATATTCGCTCTGGGCATTCGAGCACCCTTATTAGTTTTCATTGCCTGATCTATGAAAGACTTCTGTGTAATCCAATACCAAAGATATTTACGCATCAAAACATTTTTATCAGGAACAAGGGGAAACATCTCAGTAGAACAGTGGCCTTCAAAATCTGGCATAAGTACTTTATTTAAGTAAGGCCGAAGCCGTCCATACAAAACACAATTCCCATCAAAAAAGAAAGTATTACTTTGAACCTTTTTTGGCTCAAGTGATCCAATAAAAATTCCCGAGTTACTCTCTATATCCTCCATGCCAACATATGGCAGGAGCTTTTTGTTATTTAGTCGTCTTATTGGAGCAATGTTCTCAAGCATTTTCTTTCCCCAACCTGTATTTTTTCCATCTTCAAAAATTTCGTAGAGAGTTTGAGAGAGGATTTTTTGTGTATCAGCAAGCGCACTTTCCCGCAGCTTCTTCGCCTCAGCAATCTTCCCCATCTTCTCATCAAGCATCTTCACAATTTCCTTTTGTTCAGAAATGGGAGGAAGCGGGATTTCAAGATTTTTAAACATATTAAAATCTAAGTGCGGTATAGCTGCACCCTTCTTAGCACCATTGAACAAATCAAAGTTTAAGTCTAAAAATCTTTTCAGGTAATTTGGCTCAATCACGCTGTCATCAAATTCCATTTTTCCCATTGTTGAAGAGAGAACGCCTTCGAAACCAGAGAACATATCTCCAGACTTGGATCCATCGCAGATAATAACTAAATCTTTTTTTGACACGGCAATAGAATTCCTGTCTTCAATTAAGGCAAATTCAGCATCTTTAGACCCACGCATAAATCGTGCACCTAAATATGGCAGCATGCCTCCACTCTGCTTCCTATAAAGCTCAGGTTTTTTGCCCTTTTTGACATTACAAATTTCACCAAGTTTTTTAGTTTGCCTAGTCATAATTATTTTCTATCAGAAAATACTATTAGTGTATAAAAAATCAAACTGACGACTATCAGAACACTTCCCAACTTATACTGGCCATTAGTTAGATAATTGACCCCAACTCCACCAACCAGTGCAGATGAGATGTATTTTAAAATTTCGTGAAAAATTATTGTTTGATTTTTACTTTTTTGAACTGCATGATTTTTATCTGACTCATGGTATTTTTCTCTGTACTTTTCGAGCTCATCCTGTGTAATTTTAAGTGATCTTTCAAGAGTTTTATTTTTCTCAGACATTAGCTTAAAAGTAGCTGTCGTTTTTTGTTCCTTTGCTGTAAGATTATTTTTTTGTCCTTTCCATTTGCCCATAAATTATTGGAAGAAAAGACTGATTGGATCTTGTTCTGACCACGAAAAGGATTTGTATGGTTTATAAGGAACATACTGCATATAAGGTCTATATGGCTCGTATTGTACATATCCGGCGTATGGCTTATATTGTTTATATGGAAAAAATGGAGTATTACCGTCAGTAGGATTTTCACCAAATCCAACACAGCGACTGTTTCTATCTCTCATAACCCCATTTTCAAAATATCCCAAGTATTGTCCCTTGTAGTTAAAAAGATTACCGCCATAAATAAATCCAACACTTTTTCCAGAAAAAGTTACAAGTCTTCCATTAGCTAACAGGCGTAGTGTGGGAGCACCGTAGCGATTATAAATTACATCGATTTCCTGCTCATTCATATATTATTCAAAATCTCTTTTATCTCTTCCTCCTTCTCTAAAATCCTCTTGACCAAATCTTTGGAGCTTAATTCTTCTACAGCATCAGCACTTTTTGGATTCTTGAAATCTAGATTGAAATTACGTGCCTTTATATCTGCAATCGGCACCTTCCACGCATTATCATTCGCTTTTTTATTCTTAAACCATTTTGCTATCGGCTCAAATTCTGCATCCGTGATTCCACGATTCTTTGTGTATTGCTTCAACCCAGCTGGCAATGGCATCTGGTAGTACCACACCTCCTTTGTCGGCTGGCCTTTGGTAAAGAATACAAGATTAGTATTTACCCCAGCGTAAGGCTGGAACACTCCAGGCGGAAGGCGCACGATAGTATGCATATTGCATTCTTCTAGAAGCTTTTCTTTGATGCGAGATTTTACTCCTTCACCAAAAAGCGAACCGTCTGGCAGGACTATACCCACTCTGCCTCCGGGTTTCAAAAGCGTCATAAACAGAATA
>JAZJXR010000016.1:11143-22002 GCA_040390775.1 Patescibacteria group bacterium
GGCTGTCTCTTTAGTGCGAAAATCCGCAGGAAAATTTGCTTCAGTGCCGTCTTTCACACGTCCTCCAAAGGGCGGGTTAGCAATGATCACATCCACACGATCCTTGGGCCCATAATCTCGAAGTGGATGGGAAAGCATATCGCCACGCTTGATCTGCTGCGGGATCTCGACACCATGTAAAATCATATTGGTGATAGCGAGCAAATGCGGTAGAGGCTTTAGCTCTACTCCGCGAATTTGCTGCTGGAGATTGCTTTCATCTTTCTTCGTCTTCACTTCGCCACTATTCCTGATGTATTCAAGAGCGCTGATGAGGAACCCTCCTGTTCCACAAGCAGGATCGAGGATCATTTCACCAAGCTTAGGATCAAGCATCCGAACGATAAAATGTGTCAGTGGGCGCGGAGTGTAATACTCTCCTGCATTGCCGGCATTCTGAAGCTGCTTGAGCAAATGCTCGTATATTTCATTGAAATGATGCCGATCGTCTTTGCTGTTAAAATCTATTTCATTTATTTTGTTGACCACTTGGCGAATCAACGTGCCAGATTTCATGTAATTGTAAGTATCTTCAAACACTTCCTTTACGATCACACCTCGCGGATCATCATTCTGATTAAATTTTAAGTCTTTGAGCTGTTTGAAAAGCTTGTTGTTGATAAAATCAAGCATTTCATCGCCCGTGATGCCCTCTGCATCGCTAGCCCAATTGCGCCAGCGAAGCTTCTCTGGAATTGGTGATTTATATTTAGGGTCCACGAGCTCGTATTGCACTTCTCTGTCGTCAAAAATCTTGAGAAAAAGAAGCCACACGAGTTGGGATAGCCGCTGCGCATCTCCGTCTACCCCGGCGTCTTTGCGCATTATGTCTTGGATATTTTTGATTATATTTTGAATTGCCATAAGGTCTACGCGCTATAAAGGGATAATTGTATTTGATTAATCACCTCCAGATACTTCTCTCGTCCTCCGAAAATATCATTTACAATTTGCACTGGCGTACCAAATTCCGTAAATGGAGATACCTGTAAATCTCCGATATCATCTATGGCAGCAATCCCTGTATCGGCGTACTTGGCAAGTAACGCGTCAATAACTTCTCTTGCTTTTCCTTCGTATTTTGCGAAATAATCTTTCTTCTTTACATTGTCAGCTCGCTCTTTCCTCGTAAGAGGCCTCTTACCATAAGCAATGTGACATACAAGATCAAAAGGATCCAAATCTTTCCCCGCTTCCTTGTTCAGCTCTTCAAAAAATACCCCTTTGCTTTTAAGCTCCTCTATAATTGCCTCTTTCTTCTCGCTTTTGGTCCACGCCTGTAGGAAATCATCAAGTGAAGCATATTCTTTTATAATATTTTTCTTGGAATAATCTTTGAGAGATTCTGTGATGAGTTTACCGTCTTCTCCTATATATTGCACACGCTCATTTATTATTTTTATATCTACACCGTTTATATAAAATTTCGTACGTGGCTCACCGATCGTAATACCACCTATATTTATATTCGGCTTTGGATATACCAGTACTGCGTCGTCCGGATCAACTATGGTTGTATCGTCTGGGGGATTTATCGGATCATCACCTTTTGGCTCATATATCACAACGGGATCGCCATCAAAATTTGGATCGGCAAAGAGTTCTGTTACACTTCTAAAATCCATAATAGTAAAGTACATTTTTCCATAATCTTCTCGTACTCGTGTACCTCGGCCAATAATCTGCTTAAATTCCGTCATAGATGCAATGTTTTGATCTAGTACTATAAGCTTGCATGTCTGCGCATCTACACCAGTGGTCATTAGTTTGGAAGTGACAGCGATCACAGGATATGGATTCTCCGGATCAATGAAGTTGTCTAGCTCTCTTATACCTTCATCGTTGTCTCCTGTAATACGAACGATATACTTACGATTTTCAGATACTTTATCTGCATTCTCATTCGCCAAAGCTTGCCGCATGCGTACCGCATGATCTATGTCCACGCAAAAAACAATCGCTTTTTGCATACGATCAGTTTCTTTCATGTACTCGGTGATTTTCTTGGCCACAAGCTCTGTGCGTTCGTCTATAACAAGATCCCGGTCAAAATCCTTTGTATTGTAAATACGATCCGGCACCTCGTTTCCGTATTTATCTGTCTTGCCAATTTCTGGGCGATATCCCTCGACATCTCGATCTAGAATGATACGAATAACTTTATACGGCGCAAGAAATCCGTCATCGATTCCTTGGCGCAGAGAATATGTGTAGATAGACTCTCCAAAATATGATTGGGTTGAAATATCTTTTGTCTCCTTTGGCGTAGCAGTAAGCCCGATCTGTGTGGCACTCGAATAATAATCAAGCACTTCTCGCCAAGAAGAATCGGCTTTCGCGCTTCCGCGGTGACACTCATCTACAATGATAAGATCAAAGAAATCTGGAGAGAATTGTTTGAAAATATCGCTCTCTTCTTCTGTACCTGTAATACCTTGATAAAGAGCCAGATATATTTCGTAGGATTTGTCTACATTTCTATTTTTGATCTTTGTCATTCTGTCGCCAAAATGTTTGAAATCATTTATCATCGTCTGATCTGCAAGAATATTGCGATCCACGAGAAAGAGAATGCGTTTTTTCGTCTTTGATTTCCAAAGGCGCCAAATAATCTGAAATGCCGTATATGTCTTACCCGTACCTGTCGCCATCACAAGAAGAATGCGATTCTGGGCCTTTGCGACAGCCTCTACAGCACGATTGATGGCCACAGATTGAAAATATCGAGGAGTTTTACCCCCTATCTCCTGGAAATAATCTTCTTTTATTACCGATTCTATTTTTTCTGTGATTCCCTTTGCTGCTTTATAGCGTTCATATAATTCTGCCGGATTAGGAAATCTGTCTAGTGAAATCTCTCGTTCCTTTACTCCTTCCATTGCAAATCTGTCGTGTTCAATAAATGCGTCGCCGTTCGTACTATATACAAAAGGAATATCAAGCAATTCTGCGTAATTGAGCGCCTGCTCCATACCAGCGCCAACAGCATGATTGTTATCCTTTGCTTCAATGATTGCGATGGGTAGATCGTTCTGATGGTACAGTACAAAATCGACGCGCTTTTTCTCACCTCTGGAAACTGTCTTCCCACGAACAATAATCTTACCTGCAGTAAATGAGACTTGCTCTCTAATTTGATGTTTCAAATTCCAACCACTTGCAAGAACGGACGGCAAAATATATTTTGAGCAGATATCTTGTTCTGTTAGGGATTTCTTGTCCATACACGCGGATAGTACCACAGAATATGGCTTTTTTGAAGGCTAATACACCTCTTGGAGAAAGCTCTAATAATCCCGCAAATGGCCCCTATGATCCACTTCAACCACCACAACAATCAGCTCTTGCTTGCGTATGAGATAGATAATCCGATAGGGCCACACTCGTACAGAGTATTCCCCTTTCCTATTACCAGATAGCGCTTTGCCAGCAAAAGGATCTCCCTGAATCGCACGGAGCATCTGCCTGATTCTGGCTCGATATGGCTCCGGAATCTTATCTAGATTTTTTCTTGCTTTTGGCTTTATTTCTAGTATGAACGCCATATTTTTTCTTTGGTTTTTCTGCTACAGCAAATCCCCAATCACGCTCCAAATCTTCCAATTTGGGCCACTTTTTATGCTCCCCTGTCCTAAAGGCATCCTCCACTTCTGCAATATCCTTATTTAAATTAGGGAAAATCCTATTGACCTCGATCGTCTCTAGAAGAGATTCGTACTCTTCGGCAGACAAGATGACGGCCTTTGGTTTGCCCTCTGCAGTAAGCGTATATACCCTATTTGGAGTTTGCACTTCGTCAGCAATGTCAAAAATCCGCTTACGGGCTTCGGTGATTGAAATTGTTCGTTTTACATCTATCATAATATGTACATAATAGCGTACGTAAGTAAAAGACGCAACTGTGGATAAATTCTTACACTACCATGCCAAGGCTCTTGAACGAATCCTTCGTGAGGATGATGTGGTCTGCAAGCTCTATGCCCAGCAGCTCTCCCGCTTCTTTGAGCCGAAGTGTCACCTGTTTGTCTTCCAGTGACGGACTAAGCTCCCCTGACGGATGATTGTGCGCAACGATAACGATGGAGGCAGAAAGAGATACAGCAGGCTCAAATACTTCGCGCGGATGTACGAGGCTTGTGTTCAATGTACCGATAGAAATAATCCGCCGTTCGATGACGTTGTTTTGAGTATCAAGGTAAAAGGCTACAAAATGCTCCCGCTTAGAATCACGAATGTCAGCACAAAAATTCCAGACGTCTTTGGGTGAGAGTATCTCTCGCCTTTCTGCACTCATTCGGGTACCGAAAGCTAACGCAGCCAAAATCAAAGTTGCCTTTGCCTTCCCTAAGCCTTTTACAGCAATCAGATCCTCAAGCTCGATCTTCCTTGCCTCCTTTTTATCTATTACTTTCAAAATCTTTTTGGATAGTTCGAGCACATTCAACCCTTTTATTCCTGAGCCAAGGAGAATCGCGAGGATTTCGTGATCCTTTAATTTTTGTGACCCGTATTTCTCCAATTTCTCTCTTGGCAGTTCAATCCTAGATAAATCCTTTAGCTTCATACCCTAAGTATAATCGAAAAATAAAAAACAGCAGGCCCCTAAGCTTGCTGTGTGTATAGGCGATTATGCTGCGAGGAGGAAGATCCGCGTGCCGGGGCCGAATTCGCTCATGAAGAGCGTTCGCGAGAGCTTGCCTGCGCGGAATTGAAGGAGCTCGGGGCTGACGAACACGTCAGACACCCTCGTGGCACGATCTTCTTCGTCGAAGTGATGCGCGGCGTCTTGCCCGAGCCCTGCCTCGATCATCCTTTGCGGGATGGCCGTAGGCAGAGTGTGATCCGCAAGCGAAAGCCCGCTCGCAAACACTTCTTCGAACATAAATGCCTCGCCTGCCACTGTGGAATGAGGCTCGACATAGCTCACTGAGCTTGCCCAAGAAAGCTTTGGTAAATTAGCGCTCACCCCTGCGCGGATCATATCCACGAGGAGCCCGCGGCGCTTGGCCGTGAGCACAGTGATATCGAGATCTGCGATTTTCTGCTGAGACACCTCAACAAGCGGCGCAGCTTCGATCTCTGCTTTCATTTGGAGAAAGAGCTCTCGCTCTCTCTTTGCAAGCCTTTGAAGCATTTGCGCCACCATTTCTCGCGTAGCCCGAGTATGTTTGTATAATCTGGAATGAACATTCATAGAAGCCGAATCTATCACAAAAGAGGATCCTTGCAAGAGAAATCAGAAAAGCCACCTCCAATTATGGAAAGGCGGCTCTCTTTAAAACAGATTCACTCGTGAGCGGGAAAGCTTTAAAAGGCGATCTTGCTCTGCGTCAGAGGATTTAAGACCTCGGATTCGCATTTTAACAGTGGTACACATTTGAAGACGAAGCGTACGCAAAAACCTTACACTTTTTTATTTCTTTTCTTTCTCAAAATAAATATCGTCATTATCGAATTCGCCGTGATCATCGCGATCGAATGCAGGGTCGTCGCTACGTTGTATGCCTCAAGCGAAAAGAGCATCAAGATATGGCGGAGCACGTTTGTGGCGTAGAGCGTCGGCGTTTCTGTCTCTGGATATTTCCAAGCCTTGCGCATCGTTGGGAGGAATGCGCAAAGATCAATCGATACAGCGATGATGACGGAGATCGTAGGATCTTTTGTCAGAACCCATGGAATGAATCCGAGAAGCGAAATAATTAGGAACACAGTGTCGATCCGCCGGATGCCCTTGAAACCATTCCTGAGCGAGAAAAAGAAAATGATGATCGTAAATATTTCTGATGCTGCGGTGGGCAGCGCGCCAATGCCCGCGCCTTTTGCTAATTGCCCGAAGAACACAGTGCAAGAAACGATAGACCAAACGAACCACGTATAAGGATGCGGCTTCACTCGCCTTTTGATTATGTCTCTTATATATGGCAGGTTGCCTGCTATAGCGATAAGCGAAGCGATGATAGCGAGGGTTTCTTTCATGCTTTTATTGTAGCATCCATGCTAAAATTATTTTATGAGTAGAAAATCTTTTTGGGAATTAGCTCTAGCAATATTGGTGTGCGAATTCGCAGGCGCGATCGGCACAGTGTTCACAGCGTCGCAAATCCCCATGTGGTACGCAGGCTTAGTGAAGCCAAGCTTCAATCCCCCATCATGGATATTCGGGCCAGTGTGGACGCTGCTTTATGCACTGATGGGCATAGCCGTGTTCATCGTAGCCAAACGCGGCACTCACAACCTTAAAGTGCGATCCGCGCTCGAAATATTTTGCATCCAGCTTTTTCTTAATATTATTTGGAGCCCGATATTTTTTGGCTTGCACAGCCCATCCCTCGCGCTCATCACGATCGTATTCATGTGGTTCGCGATTCTTGGCACCATCGTCTCTTTTGCCAAAGTCTCCACTCGCGCAGCTTCCCTCCTCATTCCCTATATATTATGGGTCAGCTTTGCTACGTATTTGAATTACAGCATCTGGATATTGAATTAATTGTGTAAGGCGAGGTTTTTTGCTAGGATGCGTCCTGTTGGAGGAGTCGCATAGTGGTTTAGTGCACCTGTCTTGAAAACAGGAGTGCCGCAAGGTACCGCGAGTTCGAATCTCGCCTCCTCCGCCAACAAAAAAGGCGCCCAATAAGGCGCTCTTGTTTTGTATTGGCGGAGGAGAGCAGTGCCGGGAGCACTGCGTGCGAGATGAGAAGCCCGATTGAGCAAATTTTGTGAGCTCCCGAAACAAAATTTCCAATCGGGGTACTGAAGCTGTAAGCTTCGAAATTCTCGCTGACTATATTCAATAAAAATGCTAAAATAGCCCTACACATTATGCCCAAGTACAAACACACTCAAATAGGATACCTAATGATAGTTATCACGCTTGCTGTGCTAGCGCTCTTTGGATGGATTTATATTTCGGCTATGGCAGAGCATGCTTCGGTAGACTCCGGCCCAAATTTGCTCGTCACGGCCGCAATGGCATTAATTCTATTTATTCTTGCATGGATCACAGTAGCCACATGGCGAAAAAGATAATCTCCGGCGGCTCGGTGCACAAAATTCCTGATGATCTGAAAAAGGCAATAATGTCTGACAAGAAAGTGTCTGCCCTATGGGAGAGCATCACGCCGCTCGCCCGGAGCGAATGGATCTGCTGGGTTATATCAGGCAAAAAAGCCGAGACGAGGAATATCCGCATCGAAAAAGCAATTTCAAAATTGAAAAGCGGAATGCGCCGCCCCTGCTGCTGGGCAGGCTGCACTCACCGCAAAAAATAAGCTTTCACCTCGTCTTCCTTTGCAAAAAATTCATGCGAGCGAGGATCGCGCGGGCGCGCTAGATCATTTGTGATTATCTCCGTCACCGTGCCGGGCCTATCGGAAAACACCGCGATGCGATCTGCGAGTGCAATTGCTTCGTCTATATAATGGCTCACCATCACCACAGTAGCGCTCCTTTCTCGCCACAAATCGAGGAGTATTTTGCGGAGATTTTCTGCCGTAAAAAAATCGAGCTCCGAAAACGGCTCGTCGAGGAATATCACATCTGGCTTTGATACGAATGCCCGCGCCAGCCCCACCCTCTGCCGCATACCGCCCGAGAGCTCGTGCGGAAAGCTCCCACCAAAAGCAGATAGGCCGAACGGCTCAAGAATAGCGCGCACATCTTTATGCCTCTCTTCTTTAGTGATATTTTTCGCTATCAAATTCAGCTCCACATTTTCAAATACGGTGAGCCAAGGCAAGATGCCGAAATTCTGGAACACAAAAGCTGTTTTGCTTGGATCAAAATGCGGGCTATAGATTATTTCGCCGGAGGTCTTTTTATCTAGCCCTGCGAGGATCCGCAGCAGTGTGGATTTGCCGCAGCCAGAAGGGCCAAGCAGCACAAGAAATTCGCCATGATGGATATTTAGATTTATATCAGACAGGGCCTCCGTGCCGCGCCTTCCCTCTTCGCGAGGAAATGTTTTGTACAGATTTTTTATGGAAATAATTGATTGGGCCATATATGTTTATAGTAATTTATTGCTCGATCAAGCGATGGCTTTTTTCAAGCAAGGGCAGCCAGACGAATTTGTTGATCGCGAAAATAAATGAGAGGAATATCAGCACGCCAAAAAGCGTGGCGGTAGAATTGTCCGAAAAAGTGGCGAAAAAAGGCCCAAGCCCGGAGCTGCTTTGGAGCAAAAGCTCTGTAGCAATGAGAGCCTCCCATCCATCACCGAGCCCGATGATCGCACCCGTCACAATCCCCGGCGCCGTCACAGGCAAGAGGAAATATCGCACATAATTTAATCCCTTGATCCGGCTAATGGCCACGGCCTCATGCCAGCTCCTATCCACCTGCTTTAGAGAGCTCACGATAGAAAATATAATCGGCCAGATGATTGTGATTATAAGAAATAGAATGATGGTCACTTCCGAATTGCCGAGATAGTGCACAGCGATCGGCAGAATCGTAAACGTAGGCAAGCTTTGCATCACGTCAAATATCGCAAGGGCCGAATGCTCTGTACGGCCTCGAATGAAGAACACCACAAGCAGCCACGCGAGCAGAGTAGCAATAACGAATGCAATGCCAAGGCGCAAGGTGGAAACTATGAGGTTTGCTATCGAGAGCGTAAAGGAAAGCTTGGTGATAGCAGAAAAAATTATTAGTGACACAAGCGGCAGCAATATTACAGCAAATCCCACGGCCAAGTGCCTGCGCGAGCGATTGAGCGAAAAATGATGATAGCCTCTCATAAAAATAATATTAGCATGAATTCTAAGAGGAATTTGATACAATTGGCTTCATGCAAGAAACACCAGATAATATAGAAAAACCTGAGGAGCTCTCCGAAGCCGAAAAGGAAGCTTGGCAAAAGCTCGGAAGCGAGCTCATCTACAATAGCGAATCTGTACCCGAGCTATCCCCCGCTTCGGCCAAAGAAGCATCCGAGCAAATTCAAGAGGAATATCTACAACTATTTAAAGATGATCAGGATCGAATGCATAAAATTGTAACTGAAGGAATTGCATATAGGGAAAAGATGCTAGGTAAAATAGATGGGCAAGAAAACAAGCCCGCTCTGAATTCAGAGCCCGCAAAACAGACTTCACCAGACATCTTCTATCATCTTATTTGGGAACACACTATAGGTGGGCAATATTATGGCTGGGGCTTTACACCAAAGCTCGCAAGAAATGTGGATGAGCTTCGGCCAAATTGCCTAGGCGTTGCAATCCTCCTTGGTGCATATGCCAAAAGCCAAGGCGATGAGATCGAGATGGCCATCACTCCGGATCATCCAAGTGTGGTAGTGAAACGCGATGGTAAAAGATTTATGCTCGGCAAAGAAGGTGATACGGAAATAAAGAAAGATGGAATCGAAGAAAAAAATGAATATGCTATCTATCGCCCAAAAGATTCAGAACAATCAGACAAAATGATGATAATTGCGGATTTTGATCAAGCTGTTTTGTACGAAACGTTCGAGAACATGGCAGTGCTGCGGAATCTATCAGAGCAAAGCGAGCAATACACCCTTCCAAGCACAAAAAGCGAAGGCGAAAAAATAGCGGCGAAGCACAAAGAAGCGCTCCAAAGTGCAGATTGGAAATCCATCCAAAATAAATTATTTCCAAAATTATCCAAAGCTTTTAGCGATAATAAAGAAGAATGGGAAGCAGAAATAGCCCGAGCGAAAGACCTTCGCAAAAGGCAATATTTGGCAAAAAATATCCTAGGAATTTTCAAAGAAGTAGCTGCTAAAAAGCAGACCGTTGAAGATACGGAAGCGTTCTGGCAATCAGCGAATGAGCATTTGGCAAAATTTAATGAGGAAGAGAAAGAAGATATCGTAGAAACGATCCGGAAAAACTTCGCCAAAAAAGCTGTTGACAGCAAGTAAAAGAATGGTAGCTTAGGTAAGGTTATGAAGAAACTACTCAAGCTCCTTATCCGCATCATTCTTCGGAGGAAACGCAAACCAGAAGTGGTCTACGTATCAGCACCTGCTCGCCCTTCGGGATCGAATCTGGACAACAACGCTCTCGAAGAGCTGTCCGACGCCGGATTCAAAATCTAGTCGCCCCACAAAGGCGATTTTTTATTTTCTCTTTAGGTGATAAAATATCCGTATGTCAGATCGCATCAGATGGAGCGGGTATGAATTCGAATACAGAGAAAAGACGGCCGATTGGTTTTGGGCCGTTGGTATCATTGCTGTATCTTTTGCGGCCGTTGCTATTATTTATGACAATGCCCTATTTGGAGTGTTCATTCTTATCGCCGGAGCCATGATGCTATCCACCGCGCGCAAAGAGCCACGGCTATTGGATTATGAAGTGACGGACAAAGGCATCATCATAAACAACGTGCTTCACGATCACCTCGAATTCAAAGCTTTCTTTGTTTCCCAAAGCAAATACGCTCCGCCAAAATTATTACTGCGCACGAATAAATGGACGGTGCCTGTACTGATCATTCCAATAGAGACAGATTATATAGATGCAGAAAAAGTGCGCGATTTCTTGCTTGATTATATTCCCGAAGAAAAAATAGACGAATCTCTCTCCATGAAATTCATGGAACTCTTAGGATTTTAATTTGCCCCCAGTAGGAAATTCGATCCTTACAGGATCAGTACCCCGATTGGAAATTTTCTTCGTTTAGTAAACTCGAAAATTTGCTCAATCGAGCTTCGCTTCCTCCATGAAAGCCTCCCAGGCTTTCTCTCGGTCTATTCGCTACGCTCATATCCTCTCGAGAGGAATCGAACCTCTATCATAACCTCCGCAAGGTTACGTCCTATCCATTGAACGACGAGAGGGCAAGCACAAGTT
>JAZJXR010000017.1:0-15110 GCA_040390775.1 Patescibacteria group bacterium
AAGCTGAGTGATCTCTTTTGGCAGATCATGGTGATCATCCGTCCTATTTTGAAGCAGCTCGAGGTGAGGCTTCTCTATATTTCTTTTCCGAATAGCAGAAAGCACGGAAAGGAATGCGGCATCATCCTGCCTATGCTGCTCTGATAGATAGCACACAATGCCTCCAAGCCTTTGCCATGCGTCTGATTCAAAAGCAAAGCCAGAAGCTTCCTCGCCCTTTACAACAGGCGGCAGTTGGAAAAAATCCCCCACGCACACCACCTGCAAGCCGCCAAACGGCCGAGGATCATGGCGCACTTCTCTGCATACAGCATCCACCATGTCCAAAGTATTTTTGCCGAGCATTGATACTTCATCAATGATCAAAATTTTTGCTTTGAAAAGCCTCGGCGCCACATATTCGCTCGATGCAATAGCATCCAGATCATACTCCGATAGAAATTTCTTTATGCCGATTCCGCTCCAAGAATGGAGCGTAGATCCTCCGATATGCGTCGCAGCAATTCCTGTAGAAGCCGTAATCGCAGGCTCGATGCCATGCTCGCGGAGGTATGCCACAAAAGAATTTACCGTATGCGTCTTACCGCTCCCCGGCTCACCCGTAAGGAACACATTCGCCCCCGTCTTCAAAATATTTAAAGCTTCCGCTTGGGTCATTGGCCGATTGCCCTTAGCGCAAAGACGTTGAAATAATCATTTATATCTGCAGCGCTTACATTAATTGTGCCATGGTGCACCTTGGAATCTAAAATATCCGCTACCTTCTCTATCTCTTCAGCTCGAGGAATCATTTCAGGGAAAAGCATGATTTCTGAAATTATTTTGTAAGCTCTTTCGCTAGCTGAAATTGCATTTACTCTGTCATTTCTTTCAAACAAAGAATAGACGCGAGACACTTCTGCTCCCAGATTTGCCATTAAAAATAGAGGGGTGCGAGCATTATTCATATGATTTTTGAGTTTATGATAGCTTTCATTTTATCTCTGATGATCTGATCTCCTACAATCATAGATCTATTACCAACAGCCGGCCTGATGTTTATAAGTGAAGTGTATTCCAGCCACTCTTCTTTTGGCTTATCAGTATAGATATTAAAGCCCCAGATATCACTTTGCTTGCAACCTTCCTCCTTTTGTAAAAGCATATTTGCATCATTGTGATACTCGCCACCAAGTGCAATAATACCCTTTTCTATATCAACCACACCCTTAATCATTGGGAAATAAAATTCCTGCGCAATTTCTTGCACCTCTGGAAGACCTATTGTGTCTTTAATAACCTTGATATTCACGATTCTATCTTACGCCTTTTTGGCAATTTTCACCACCTGTTTTCTATATCATGGCAAATGCCTATTTAATTCCTAATTCTGCCTTTTTCCTGTCAGTAAATTTCTCCTCAGTAAAATAATCATCTTGGTAATAATCTGCTTTATGAAACAAATCTTGTTCAATGAATCCCTGATTTGTATCTGAAAGTGTAAGATTAGCAACTTCTTCGGCAACTTCGTGAGGCATCAGCCAAAAACGAGGATCGGCATTTGTGTCCTCAAAGACAAAAGGTCGGGTCAGTATTTCATGAGGACAAATAACAGAGCTTATATTCAATACAAAAAAATTAGTGTCAGTGCCTTCTTGAACAATCTTTTTCATATTTTCCTTAACTATTTGCATCACGGTCCACCACGATTTGTGTACAGCAGGCTTGTGTTTATCTGCCACACCTCCAAAAATAAGTGCGTCAAGAGGCTTATTTGCGCTTCTTATGGCAGTAACCATTGCGAAAAATGCATTGTAAGAAAGCTCCACTACCTTATCATCAATACCATCTCCGTCCGCATCGTTTGAGACCTTAACATTGCCATCAATGTCGATTTCGAATGGGTATACACCAAGAGCATGTACGTAGATTATTTTTTCATACAAAACGTGGTCTATGGCACCAACAAAAGATTTACACCCTGACTCCGTTATTGGGTCTCCTACATTGCAAATTATAGTTTTGTCCGGCAGATGCCCATCTCTTACAAATTCATAATATGGTTTCGCCTTTCTTGATAGGCCAATTATCGTTGTATCGATTTCTCGGCTAAAGCGTGCGAGACAAGCCGTACCGATCGCTCCAGTTACACCATTGATTATAACTAATGTTTTCATACCTTTTATTTGACCATCCTAGCACAAAACGCTATTTTATAAAGCCTCTTTGCTGGTGGCTCCAGAAATTGTGATAGACGCCTTTTTGTGCGATAAGATCTTTGTGGGTACCTTCTTCTGCGATTTTACCCTGCTCAAGCACGATGATGCGATCCATCTTTTCTATAGTAGAAAGCCTATGCGCGATCACGATCGTAGTGCGCCCCTTCATGAGCACATCGAGCGCGGCTTTGATATGAGTTTCCGATACGGAATCAAGCGAGCTTGTAGCTTCATCCAAAATCAGAATTGGCGCGTCTTTAAGAATTGCGCGAGCGATTGCCACACGTTGGCGCTCGCCGCCCGAAAGCTTCACACCCCGCTCGCCCACCAGCGTATCATAGCCTTGATGGAGCCCCGAAATGAATTCATGTGCATGAGCTTGCTTTGCAGCTTCTATAATTTCTGATTTTTTGGCATCTGGCTTTCCATAAGCGATATTTTCGGAAAGCGAACGATGGAAAAGAATCGGATCCTGCGGCACATAAGAAATCACAGATCGCAGATCATCTTGCTTTAGATTCCTGATATCCTGCCCGTCTATCTTTATGGCTCCACTCGTCACATCCGCAAACCTTAGCAAGAGCTTTGTGATCGTAGTCTTCCCCGCCCCGCTCGTGCCCACGATTCCAATTTTTTCTCCGGCTTTTATTTTGAGATTAAATTTATCGAAAATTTTGCTGCTCTGCTTGTAATAGAAGGATACTTTATCGAAATACACTTCCCCATCTTTTATCTTTAAATCTTCTGTATCTTTTGAATCCATGATTTCTAAATCTTTATTCAAGATTTCTGCAAATTCTGATGCGTTTGTATAGGCCTCAAAGAATCTCCTAATGGCGCTGCTGATCCCGGAAAGCCGCTGGAAAAGAGTGCCGCTGTAGGAGATCACAAGCACGATCGTACCGGCAGTCACATCGCCATAGCTCCACAAAAGGATACTAAGAAATATAAGTGAGCTTTGAGCCAAGAGAGCTACGACGGCAAGCGCACTGTACATATTGGTAGCATATATCCAAGCCTTGAGCCTGAGCACACTTTCTTTATCGAGCCACTTGCCAAAATATTTCTCTTCCCTGCCTTTAGAAGAAAACAATTTGAGATTGAGTACGTTTGAGACAATATCCGAAAGTACACCCGTCACGGTTGATTCTATTTCCCCTCTCTTTCGTTCGAGTGGCAATCTTTGCCTCGTACAGTAGAAAAGAATTGAGGTGTAGAGCACAAACCAAGCAATAGCTGCAGATGCAAGTATGAATGATGTTTTACATAAAACGATCACTATTCCAGCTATGCTCACAGCCGCGTAAAGAAAATCTGCGACAATAATTTCCGTCATCTGATCATATGCGCCAGTAAATTTGCGTACTTTGTTTACAAGAGAGCCAGAAAAATTATCAATGAAAAACTGATAGGAATGATTCGTAAGATTAGAAAGCGCATACGAAGCTACTTTTGATAAAGAATCTCCTAGCTCGTAAACACGGCGATTCTCATGGAGCCTATTCAATACAAGCTGCACTAAATTCGCCCCAAGAAGTAGCCAGAAAAACTTGTAGATCAAAGCTACATCCTTGGAAGCAAGAGCATCAATAATCCCTTTGTAATAAATCGGAGCAATTACACCTCCCGCTACAACGCCAATAAGATATAGAAAAGAATAGCCAGCGAAGCTAAGCGCAAGCTTGCTTCCAATAGCTTTTCTATAATGCTGCCAGACGGATAATTTCATCGCAGAAATATTATTTACCCATCTTTTCTTTCACCATTTTGAGCACACCGTCCAGATCCATATTGCTTTTGTTGATATAAATATTCACGCCGCTATTCACCACCTCTGCCATATCATCCACGTTTTCGGAATTCGTCATCACGATTATTTTCGATATCAAATCAGGATAAAGCGATGCGATCTCCTTTATGAGATCAATGCCGCTCTTCACCGGCATCAAAAGATCGATCAGCATAAAATCAGGCTTTTCTTTGCTCAATATTTGCGATGCCAACGCGCCGTTCTCTGCCGTCTCCACCTCAAACCCATCCTTAGCAAAAATACCCGAAAGATTTTCGAGAAGAAGCTTGTCATCATCTACTATCAGAATTTTTTTCATATGGTCAAAATATTAATTGCTATTTTAAGAGTGGTAATTCAATGGATACCACCGTCCCTATCCCCTCCTCCGATCGCACACGTATCTTACCATTAAAAGATTCTACGATACGAACACAAAGGTGAAGCCCGAGCCCCGTGCCATTCACGCTTTCCGCTTTAGCGTTCGTCGCGCGGAAAAATCCCTTGGTGATATTTGGCAATTCGTCTTTAGGCACGCCGATGCCTTCATCGATCACATCTATGAGAGCCCTCCCTGATCTTATTTCCATCTTTATTTCAAAGGTAGAACCAGCTTTAGAATACTTGATGCAATTTGCTATCAGATTGCTGAAGAGCGTCCTCATTCGAAGCGCGCTCCCTCTTAGCTTGGCGTCCCCGTCTATGCCATCGTAGAGAATTTTGATACTCTTTTCTTCAGCGCCGAGCTTTTGATCCGCCCATGCACCCTCGATCGAATCTTTTATTTTGAATACTTCCACATCATCTTTCTGCTTGAGGCCAGATTCGATGACCGTCAGATCCAAGAGCTGATTTACGATCTCTATTAAATTGAGGCACACATTTCGCGCTTTTCCTACTATTTCTTTGGCAGAATCAGAAAGGCCCGGATCCTTTAGCAGCGTCTCTGTAGACCACCTGATCCCCGTCAAAGGATTGCGTAGCTCGTGAGACGCAATTGCTACGAATTGTGCCTTTAGAGAAAGAATCGACATCTCGCTTCTGCGGAAATACACACCCATCGCGATAAGAAATAGGAGCACAAGCATCGCCACCGCTGGAAACGTAGCATACAAGATCGGAGTGCGAATATAATTATTTGCCGCAAGGTCAAGCCCAGCTACCGCCACCACACGGCCATTTTTATCAGTTACAGGAGCTAGGGCAGACACCCACGTGCCCCAGCGATCCTTCGAAGGCCCTTCTATTATCGTCTTGTCTGTCTGCCAAATATTTCGCAGCTCTGGAGAAGCTTCATAGTACACCTGCCCTGGCGGCGAATAATCGGGCGAATCAGGATTTTCAGAATCTACTACAAACACCACGTTGCCGTCCTTCATTCCGAGGAGATATACAAAGCTTGCGTCATTGTTTATCGCGCGCAGATCCTTCATAGATTTCTTTAGGGCTGCATACTCCGGCTTTGAAATATCAGTATCTGTATAATCCAAATTCGCGATCCCGCTGTATAGATCGAGCGACGCAGCCATCGTCTCCGCGCGAGCCACAAGCTGCTTGCCTATAGAATCCCTGGAAGAATAATACAGATAAAAAGATACATAAGCCGCCACTAACACCGCCACAAGAAGCACGATAGTGACGTACCACTTCGACAAAACGCTCCTTATGTTTATTTTCACGATATTCTAATTTTAAAAATAATGCGGATTATTGAACCTAATGCGTGATGCTGCGCTATTCATGCCTCCTGCCTTTAGTATCTCGCTCTTTAAATGCAAATGATCATTCTCGAGCTTGTGTAGCATCTTTTCTTTCTCGGCAATTAGAGAGGGCGTATATCCAGCACCGCGCCCCATTGCAATATCTTTCTTTACCTGCTGAATTTGGCCCGTGATATTTTCTTTGTGCAAGCGAAGATGCGCCACTTCTTGCGCCTCCTTATCAGCTGTGCGCTTTTCTTCAAACGAAGAATGAGAAGCGGCTTCACGAATGATCTGCCCGCGCTTTTCTGAATACAGATTCGCTCCCGAAGAATTCACTTTGTTGTAAAAATCAGCAAGAGACATTTGGCGATATATTTTAGAATATTATTTCCCTCCCCACCTCCACCTAGGCTTTTCGCCCTTCCACACGCAGATCGTGTATAGCATAAGCGTCAGCGCAAGGAACACAGGAGCAAAAGATATCAAGGTATCGCTTCCAGAATGCGATCTAGAATCTATGAGTATAAAAATGTTGATGCCAGACCAGATATAGAGAAGCAGCACCAAGGCACCCTCCATAGAGCACGGCGTCCAGCCATAGCCATATCTCTTTGCCTTGAACCATAATTTTTTAGGAGCCTGTTCCATAGCTAAATTATACCATTCCTATATAAATTGATACAATGCGAGAATGCAAGAATTTTTAACGGAAGCAAAGGCGCTCGGCATCCATATAAGCGAAAGCCAAAAAGCGCATTTTGAGAAGTATCTCTCTATGCTGCTCGAATGGAATCAGAAATTCAATCTGACGGGAATCACAGAGCGGAGCGACATCTGGATCAAGCATTTCTTGGATTCTTTGACGGTGCTAGAAGCTCTGCCTGAGGGCGCGAAGAAAATAGCAGATATCGGTAGCGGAGCAGGATTCCCAGGGCTCCCTATCGCGATCATACGCTCTGATCTTGATATCACGCTTCTTGAATCCACAGGAAAGAAAGTGAATTTCCTTCTTGAAGTGATCCGCGAGCTTGGACTCAAGAATGTGCGGGCTGCCCAGAAGCGCGCCGAAGAAGCCGGCAGAGAGAAGCTGTACCGCGGCAAATACGATGCCGTGCTAGCTCGAGCCGTAGCAATGTTGCCAGTACTTTGGGATTATGCTTTCCCTCTACTTAAATCGGGCGGCGTTCTTATCGCGCAGAAAAAATCAGGCGGCGCATCAGAGATCGACGGCAAATTCGCCCCTATATCGATTCCAATAAACATATCCATTCTTCCAGAACGCGAGCTTATCGTTATAAAGAAAGCTTAAAGATATAATTGAGGTATACTAAATATATGAATCTAGCGGAAGAGCTCAAAAAAATATTCAAGGGAGAGGTGGACGAGCTGCCGGCAACACTCGACACATATTCGCACGATGCCAGCCTTTTTGAAATACGGCCGAGAGTAGTGATATTCCCAAAGGACGCAGAAGACGTAAAAGCTGCTGTGAAATTCGTCGGCGATCACAAATCAGCAGATCCTACTTTATCTATCACAGCGCGCTCTGCCGGCACGGATATGTCTGGCGGATCTATAGGCAGCTCCATAATTATGGATTTCACAAAGCACATGAATGCCATCAAGGAAGTGAACGAATCGCACGCGATTACCCAGCCTGGCTGCTTTTATCGCGATATGGAAAAGGCTACAAAGAAAATAAATCGCATCATGCCGGCATACACAGCATCCAAGGAGATTTGCGCTGTGGGCGGAATGATCGCCAACAATAGCGGCGGCGAGAAAGCTATCAAATACGGCAAATGTGAAAACTTCATCGAAAAATTAAAGGTAGTGCTATCCGATGGCAATGAATACGAAATCCGCCCTCTTTCCAAATCCGAGCTCGAAGCAAAGATGGCAACAAACACTTTTGAAGGAAGTGTATACAAAAAAGTATATGATCTCATCCAAAATAATCTAGCAGAAATAAAAGCAGCAAAGCCTAATGTGTCCAAAAATTCTGCTGGATATTATCTGTGGAACATATGGAATGACGCTACAGGAGATTTCGATCTCTGCCGGCTGATCTGCGGCTCTCAAGGTACGCTCGGGATCGTGACGGAAATCACGTGGAAACTCGTGCCTACAGATGCATATGCAAATCTTCTCGCCGTATTTATGCCAGATATCACAAACCTCGGCAAGATCGTAGCAGAAATAATCCCCGAAAAGCCCGACAGCCTCGAGACCTACGACGATTATTCCATGAAGCTTGCCGTCAAATTCTTTTTTGATTTCTTTAAATCGCTTGGATTCTGGGGCGCCATAAAGCTTGGATTCAAATTCGTACCGGAAGCATGGATGCTTGTGACGGGCGGCGTACCCAAGATGATCCTGCTCGTAGAGATATCCGGCCAAAACCAAAAAGAGGTAAAAGAAAAGCTCCTAAAAATAGAAGAGAAGATCCGGCATTTCGGATACAAAATGCGCGTAGCCAAGGATCAAGGCGAGGCAGACAAATATTGGCGCATCCGTAGAGAGAGCTTCAACATGCTGCGTAAGCACGTGCACGGCCAGCGCACAGCGCCCTTTATAGACGATATCATCGTAAAGCCAGAGCTTTTGCCAGAATTCTTGCCAAAGATCCAAAAAGAAATAGATGCATACAAATTGGTGTACACCATTGCAGGGCACGCAGGCAATGGCAATTTCCATATCATTCCTCTTATGGATCTGGATTCCCCTATTTCAGCAGATACAATTTTGGAATTATCCAAGAAGATCTACACACTAGTGCACGAATACAAAGGCTCGATCACAGCCGAGCACAATGACGGCATAATCCGCACACCGTTCCTCAAGGAAATGTACGGCGAGAAAATAGTAAAGCTTTTCGAGGAAACAAAAAATATTTTTGATCCCCTCAACATTTTGAACCCCGGCAAAAAAGTCGGCGGCACCTTCGACGATATCAAGAAGTACATAAAGAAGAAGAATTGACGCTCTGGCTATAGCCGTGTAATATCGGAAGCAGGCACACTTCTGTTCTAAATACAACCAAATATCCTGCTATGAAAGACAAGAAACTGGAAAAAGATCTAGCGAAGCGCTGGAGCAAAAACGGCATCAGGCCAGACGTGTTCCTCGCATACTTCGGACTGATTCATCTCATGTTCTCACTGTTTCCTATACTGCTCGTGCGATACTGGGGAGATCCCAAGGAGCATGCGCTGATCCAGACACTGATTTTCATCATCCTCACAGTTTTGGTCCAAGACATTGTCTGGATCCTCGCGTGCGGAGCAGAAATCATAAAGTATTGGAAAGCGATGACGCTCTTCAGGAAATACCGTCTGCATTACTACGACAATATCGATCAGCTCAGCGAAGCGGTGCGCAAAACTGCAGCAGGGCTCCACATGAAAATTGTGGATCACTGCGGCATGCACGGTATTGCGTCAGAGCGATTGGCCGCAGAAGCTGAATTTGAAGCCTTCTGGAAAGTGATGGGCGAGGAAGGATTTGAGCTTCTTTCGGATAAGAAAAAAGTTGAGTCTGAGGGAGAGCAAATGCACTTCCACATGGCGATAACCTGATCCCTCTTTTTTACACTGCGTGCGAGCAATCGCCCGCAGTTTTTTATTTCCCAAAACCACATTTGTATACAAAATTCGCTATGATATTCTAGCTATAGAATTATGTGTAAAATTGCTCCTCCAACAGAAAAAGAAATCATCATAGCGTCGCAAGCTCTCACAAAGTACGCAGAAGAAGAGCTTCGCGTCACCCTTGCGGAATACCTCGGCGGATCAGCTTCGCGTGAAGCAATAATCCAAGCGTTGCTTGAAAATGATGCAGCCTTGCTCAAAACTCTTCGCGCAAAGGATGTGCAAGCCGACGCAGTAATACCACCTTTTGATCATCTCTAAAGGTGGATTTTTATTACCGTTCATAGCAAAAGCCGAGCGGGTACGGGGCCCGCTCGGCTAGTTTACATCTATTTGTTATCTATTCTACAAACGTCAACGCCTTTCCTTTTTTACCTCCGCGGCCTGTTCGGCCGATGCGGTGGACATAATCTTCGTATGTTTCTGGGATGTCGTAATTGATCACATGGGTCACATTTGGAATATCCAATCCGCGAGCTGCCACATCGGTAGCCACGAGAATCTGGATATGATTGTCTTTAAACATCGTGAGAGCCTTCTGGCGCTTGGAATGATTCTTGTCGCCATGGATAGATTCTGCTTTGAAGCCCTTTTCGATAAGAGTACGAGAAAGCTTTTCTACGCCATGCTTAGTGCGGCCAAAGATCAACACCTTGGATAGATCTTTCTGGATCAAAAGATCGTGAAGGATATCCAATTTGTTGGAGCCTACAGCCACGCGCACAATATCTTGATCCACACTCTTCGACGTGTCCCCCGTTTTCACAGAGATCATCACAGGCTCCTTGAGAAAATCTTTGATGAGCACCTCGATATCGCGAGACATCGTAGCCGAGAAGAAAAGCGTATGGCGATCCGTCGTCATGAGAGCCATGATGTATTTCATATCATTGATGAATCCCATGTCTAGCATTCTGTCCGCCTCGTCAAGCACCACCGTCTTGAATTTTGTAAAATCAATACTCTTTCGCCTTTCAAGATCCTTGAGGCGCCCTGGAGTACCGATGATGAAGTTGTTGTGGTAGCGCAAATCTCGCATTTGATTGCTGATCGAAGCTCCGCCCACGCAGCACACAGAAAATATTTTCATAAGAGGCGTAAGAGCTTTTAGCTCCTGATCGATCTGGATTGCAAGCTCGCGCGTAGGCACCATGATTAGGATATTCTGCTTTGGATCCAAGACCACTTTGTTGATAAGAGGAATTAGAAATGCAGCCGTCTTGCCCGTACCGGTGTTGGCAATTCCGACCACGTCTTCTCCGCGGAGCACATGAGGAATCGCTTTGTCTTGAATTGGCGTCGGCGTCGTGTAGCCTTTTTTGAGCACATTCGCTTTCAAACGATCATCGATTTTGAAATCAGTGAAAGCATGCTCGGGCACGAACTTTTCCACCACTTCTGTAATGACGGCTTTGTTTATAAATTTATTTACATCGATGCGAGAGCCTTTTGAGCGGAATCCGCCACGGCCACCTCCACCTCCTCTACTACCCTTGAAGCCTCCACGGCTTCCACCGCTAAAACTACCAGATCGTGCTGGCCTGCTAAAGCTCCTTCCTCCTGCAGCACCACTTCGTGGAGCATTATTATTTCTATACATACTTACTATTAGGCCCTAATGGGCTTTTGACTTACACGCAAAGCTCGAAGCTTCTGGGCAGATCCTCTTCTATTTATTAATTTGGCGGGATCCTATCGATTCCCAAAAGCCATACCAGATGGAGTGAGATTCAATTAGTAGAAGTATATACCTAAATTAGAAATTTGTCAATATCCTTAAAAAGTGCAATAATCCCAACATGGATACGAAAGCAGATCAAATATGGGACGTGATCGTGATTGGCGCGGGGCCGAGCGGGATGATGGCTGCGGGGAGGGCTGCGGAAATGGGCGCCAAGGTGCTTCTACTTGAGAAAAACGACGTGCTCGGCAAGAAGCTCCTAATTACGGGCGGCGGTAGATGCAATATCACGAATGCAGAGATGGATACGAGGAAGCTTCTATCGAAATTCAAAGGGAACGATAAATTCTTATTTTCTGCATTCTCGCAATTCGCTGTAGAAGAGGCTTTGGATTTTTTTCATATAAAAAAGCTTGAGACAAAAGTAGAAGCCGAAAAGCGCGCATTTCCTGTGAGCGAAAAAGCTATCGATGTGCGCGACACACTGGCCGAATATCTGAAAGCAAATAAAGTCACGATTTTATCTAATGCAGAAGTGAAAGGATTCAAAAAAGATGGGAGCAAAATTGTAAGCGTGATTCTA
The DNA here is from genome assembly GCA_040390775.1 of Patescibacteria group bacterium. Taxonomy (GTDB): domain Bacteria; phylum Patescibacteriota; class Minisyncoccia; order Phycocordibacterales; family CAIRYW01; genus JAQBQZ01. The sequence continues at coordinate 11,605 of JAZJXR010000017.1, forward strand.
AAAAACAAATCAGAAATAAAAGCAAAAAGCTTTATCCTAGGCACCGGAGGCAAATCAAGGCCGGAGACGGGCTCAACGGGAGATGGATTCATTTGGCTAAAGGAGCTTGGGCACAATGTAATAGAGCCATCAGCATCTCTCGTGCCAATCACAATCAAAGATGCCTGGGTCAAAAAGCTTTCAGGGCTCACCTTAAAAGCCGTGAAAATCACCCTGCTTCAAAACAATGTGAAGCAAGATTCTAAAAAGGGCAGGATACTCTTCACACATTTTGGAATAAGCGGCCCTACTATCCTAAACATGAGCCATGACATTGGGGAGCTGCTAAAATATGGTGACGTAGAAATATCGCTCGATATACTTCCCTCTTTTGATCCTGGGCAGCTAAACCTCAAGCTTCAGGAAATTTTCAAATCTGATTCTAATAAAAAAATAAAAAATTGCTTTGGCACTTTTATTCCTTCTGGAATCGTGCCGAAAGCTATAGAGCTTGCGAATATAGATCCGGATAAATTCGCACACAGCGTCACCCGCGAAGAGAGATTAAGGCTCGTAGAAGCGCTAAAAAATATTCCACTCAGCGTCAGCGGGCTACTAGGCACAGATAAAGCGATAGTGACTTCCGGCGGAGTGGATCTAAAGGAAGTTGATTTTAAAACGATGGAATCCAAATTATTTCCAAATCTATATCTCGTCGGAGATATTCTAAACATCGATCGCCCATCCGGCGGATATAGCCTCCAGCTCTGCTGGACTACGGGATTCGTAGCCGGAAGCGCGGCAGCTAGTAGCTTGTAATGGACACAGAAGAGCTTACATTTGCGCTTGCCCCTGCATTATTTGTCACGGTAAACTTCGGCGTAAACGTACCAGCGTAATTATACGTATGGGTGAAAGTGGCGCTCTGGCTTACATTTGCCTGCGATGCATTCATGGCATAAGGATAATAAGATTCATCTCCCCAGAGCACAGAATAGCTGAGAGAGGATCCGGTGCTAGAATCCGTAGCATGCAGTGCCCACGTGCCGCTCTGGCCTACGCGCAGCTGCGAAGGAGCATCAATCCCCGAAATACTTACAGAATTATTTGTATTTGACGTAACAGTAAACACAAGCTTGTTGCTTTCTCCGTTGCTATTTATGACAGTAACATCATAATTGCCAGGTACTGTTCTCTGCGCAGCAGCAAACGTAAGGCATGGAGGATTGGAATAATAGCATCTAGGATTCAAAGCGTTTGGCACTGAGAAAGCGATCACAGTGCCGCCATTACTTGAAGCATACCTACCCGCTGCGCCATTGCCAAAAGTAACTAAATTGTTATCCGTAAATCCGCTGCCATAGATCGTAACGCTCGTGCCTGCAGATCCAGAAGTAGGAGTAAGATAATTTAGATTCAAATTAGAGGTAATGCCACCACCACAAGAGACCCTTTGTATCTCTGCGCGCGTAAGCGGACCAACGAATCCAGTAGTGATGATATTGTGATCTCTCTGGAATCTTTTGACCGATGCAAAAGTGACGCCTCCAAAATACCCCGTGGGGCTAGGATTGAAATACCCCTCTTCTGACAAAAACACTTGAAGCTTCGTAACTTCTCCTCCAGTAAAATAATCTCTAGATCCAAAATACAAATTACGAGTAAGGGCTGTGCAATCTACGGCCGCACTTGTAGGCGCAGGCGCAAATGCAAGCAGCACTGCAAGAAGCATAAGCACACCAAGAGGCCTTTTTATATGTAAGTATTTCATACTCACGAAGACGGCTCTAAAGCTTCTTTATGACAGCATTTTTCACTTCATCTATCTTTGGGATCACCTGCATTTCAGGCTTTACTTCAGATTCAAACTGCTTATCTCTGTGTGAATCTTCTTTACTTTTTTCTTCATGCTTGCTTCCCTCAGTATCATCGAATATTTGAATGCTACTAGAAGCGGTAATATCCACCGCCATTGCCCTAGAAGAAGTGGAAAGCTTTTTGATAAATGATCCTTCATCGCTGCCAGTATCGCGCACATTCTGGTGGAATGATCGAGCTAGCGTAGCCTTCTTCTCTTCATCAAGCCTACCTTGAGCTTGAAGTGTCTCGGCCTCTTCGAGCCTCGTCTCAGCTTGAACCGTTGCTACTTTTTCTTTGTCTGCCGGCCCTATTGCCAAATTCGATGCCACTTTCTCGCCAAGAATTTTGAGAGGATAGAGGAGATCCCCTGGGAGTGCACGTGAAGCTGCAAAAGTAGATGCTCCAGCAAATACAAAAAATACTAAAATCAGCGCCGGTATGGCATATCTAACATTTGCAAAATCTTTCCATTTAAAAAACGAGGACGCGGTGGACGCGTCCTGCCACAGCACTCCAATTTGTGCCGGATTCGCTTCCATATGCATCAAGATGGAGGATTTTATCTGCTCTTTTTCCTGAATAGAAAGTACCAGCCCCTTAGCTCGTTTGATTATCTTTTTAAAATTGTTATCAATCATTTATATTATATGCGTTTTTGCGGTGGAAGAGCTCTTTCACTTTCTTGAGCGCTCTGTGGAACCTTACAGCTACGGTGTTCTCCGCTTCAGAGAGCACGTGTGCTATCTCTTTAAACGAAAGCCCCTCAACACACCGGAGCATAATCACTTCCTTGTATTCCGCCGGAATCTTATCAAGAAGCTTAAAAGCCAAAAGGCTCTCTGCATGCTCTTCGATAGACACTTCCACAGGTGCGGGCGGATCGAAATACTCGTCTTCCATCAAAGTATCAAGAGACGCGGATTTCTTGGAGCGATAGTAATCAATAATGAGATTTTTTAGAGTCTTATAAAGGAATGCCTTTATGTTGTCTATTTCTCCCCCCATTGCTATGTAATTCCAAGTTTTCGTAAACGTGTTCTGCACGATATCCTTTGCACTTTCCTTATCACGCACGTTGAACATAGTGTAGCGGTAGAGCGCATCTACATGCTCCTCGTAAGCTTTAACGAAATTGTTCTTTGTCTCTTCCATTGGGGTTGACGCGCAAGTCGCGTGATTTTGACAAGAATGAAAAGTATATATTACTAAGCATAGATTATAGAAAGCGAGAAGCTGCCTGTAAAGAAAGTTGTGCACTTTTCATGCACAAGTTATCCACAGTCAAATCAGCCTTATTTTGCAAGGATGGTTTTGATGTTTACGAATTCTCTTATGCCATACGCGCCCAATTCCCGCCCAAATCCAGAGCGCTTGGTGCCTCCAAACGGGAATCTAGGATCTGATCTAGCAATGCCATTTATGGCCACAATTCCCGCCTCTATAGCGCGCGCTACCTTGAATGCACGCTTCTCGTCACGGCACCACACCGCAGCCCCAAGCCCATAAGCATGATCGTTCGCTATCCTTATTGCATCATTATCATCCTTTGCAGAAATCACACTCATCACAGGGCCGAAAATCTCGTGATCGAAAGCAGGCATTCCCTTTTTGACATTTATAAGCACCGTCGGCTCATAGAAGAAGCCCTTGCGATTTGGGATCTGCCC
>JAZJXR010000017.1:15120-33963 GCA_040390775.1 Patescibacteria group bacterium
TCACGCACTTGGCCCCTTTTTTGATCGAATCAGCCACCTGCTTCGCCACCTCATCCCGAATGTCGGCTTTAGCAAGCGGGCCCATTTCCGTTTTGGGATCCATTGGATCCCCTACAATTATTTTCTCCGTCTTTTCTTTTATAAGCATGATAGCTTTTTCTACAAGGCTTTTTTCTATAATAAATCTTTTGCCAGATACGCACACCTGCCCAGCATTCGGAATCCTAGATTGCACAGCAGCGGCCACTGCTTTTTCCAAATCCACATTAGAAAGAATCACAAAAGGATCTGCTCCTCCGAGCTCAAGCACAGCCTTCTTTATTTCCCTTCCTGCTATGCTAGCCACTGCACTGCCTGCCCCTTCGCTCCCCGTCAGTGTAATTGCGCGCACATATTTGTTTACAATTATTTTTTCCACCTGTTTCGACTGTGCAAGGAGAGATGTGAAAAGATCTTTTGGTAGCCATGTCCCCAATTCCGAGTGATAAAACGCGCCCGCTTCTATAAATATTTTCTCCATAAGAAGAGTGCATTCGGGCACGTTAGATGCGTGCTTTAACACCACACTATTGCCTGCCATAAGAGCCGGAGCCGCAAACCTGAACACCTGCCAAAAGGGGAAATTCCAAGGCATCACTGCAAACACGATCCCGATCGGCTCGAATGCCACTCGAGCGTGCTTATATTCCGTATCGTGGATTTCTTCTGTCAAAAACTTCTCAGCATTATCTGCATAGAATTCGCAGTTGAGAGCGCATTTCTCGATCTCAGAAATTGATTGCGTTATAGGCTTGCCCATTTCTCGTACAATTACTTTTGCGTATTTTTCTTTATTCGCGAGCAAATTCTTTGCCACCTTTTTCAAGATCACCCCTCTTTTTTTTATCGAAATTTCCTTCCATTTCAAATGCGCCTTATGCGCTGATTCGATTTTTTTTGCAATCGCACCATCAGACATAGACTTGTATATCTTTTCAATTTTCTCTGTATATGGATTTTGGGTTTGTATAGGCATAGGCTATTTTAGATCTTTTAATCTCTTCGTCAGCTCCAAGTTTACACTTGGATCTATATCAATTGCAACAAGGCATAATTCATTGCTATTTATGGCTTTTTGAAGAATTGCACCAACATCCTTACGCGATTTTGGATGATAGGCTTTTATCCCAAAACTCTCTGCATATTTTACAAAATCCGGATTCGAGAGCTTTGTACCAAATGATTTGCCGCGGCTCGTAGCCTGCTTCCAAGAAATCAGGCCATAATCATTGTCATTCAGCACCACAATTGTAAACGGCACGCCGATGCGCTTTGCCGTCTCTATTTCTTGCGAATTCATCATAAATCCTCCATCGCCCATGACGGATACCACGCGCAATTTTGGAAAAGCCAATTTGGCAGCTAATCCCCCGGGAAGCGCAATACCCATAGCAGCTAGGCCGTTTGGAATAATGCAAGTATTTGGCTTATATGCATCGAAATTTCTCGCTATCCACATTTTGTGTGCGCCTACATCAGAGAGAATTATATCTTCATCATTCATGGCCTTGCGAAGCTCGCCAAGCACAAATGGCGCCGTGATATTTTTACCATATTTCTCCCAATATTTATGATCTTCCAAGATCTTGATCCGAAATTCTGTGTACCAAGAATCAAATTTAGAAACTTTAGCTTTCTTTATTTCCGAAAAAAGCATTTCTAGAGATGATTTTATGCCGCCCAAAAGTTCCACTTCGGGGCTGTAGCTTTTGTAAAAAAAATCCAATTCATGATCAATATGAATGATATTTTTTCCAGCTGCCCAATTGTTCGGGCTCCATTCGCCATGATCTACCCCGACGCAAATCACCAGATCCGATTCTGCAAGAGCGATCTTTTGAAAATCATTTGCTTTAAGGCCAACAGATTTAAGAGAAAGCGGCGATCTGTCCGATATAGCACCTTTACCCATAAATGTGGTAAACACAGGAATGTTAAATGTTTCTGCTATTTTCTGTAGAATTGATGAATTATTTTTACGCACTACGCCATTTCCAGAAAATATGATCGGGCGTTTGGATTTTTTTATCAGAGATACGGCCTTTAAAATCTCCCTAGCTTTAGGTTTTTTTACTTCCCGCCTGCCAACGCCTGCTGGCGAAACCAATGGCGGGCAGGTCATCTCTGCGATATCTTCCGGCAGATCTATATGCGTCGCTCCCGGCTTTTCTGCTTCGGCTATTTGGATAGCTTTCGATACGGAAAAGGCGGCGTCTTTAGGATTTAAAATTACAGTGTTCCATTTTGTGACGGGCTTAAATATCCCTGCCACATCAATGTACTGATGGCTATCTTTGTGATGCCGCATAGAATCAGCTTGGCCTGTGATGGCAAGGAGCGGAGCTTTGTCTAAAAAGCTATCTGCAATTCCAGAAAGCAAATTAGTAGCCCCAGGGCCAAGGGTAGCAAGGCACACCCCTGCGCGGCCCGTGAGCCTGCCCCACACGTCTGCCATGAAAGCCGCACCCTGCTCGTGGCGCGTGGCAATGAATTTGATTTTCTTTGATTTGGAAAGCGCGAACAATAGATCCTCTACTTCTTCCCCTGGCACACCAAATACATAACACACTCCATGATTTTCTAGGGTCTTTATGATTCGTTCTGCCACTGTCATGGCAGAGAGTATACCTTATTTCAGAGGGTTTTCGCCTTGGATAATACGAATCAGGAACATTATCACAGCAATTACGAGCAGCACATGGATAAACCAGCCAATACTATAAACCCCGACAACACCGAGAAACCATAGGAGAAGCAATACAAATGCGATAGTAGTGAGCATAGAATTTGATTAAATAATTATAAGCGACCTTACCCTGAATGAGACGCGTGAAAGAACGAATGCTTACAACGAAACTATGCGCTGCCTATAAGGAGACCCGCAGCTAGCACAAGCCCTCCTCCCAAAATGACCTGCACCACAGAATAGAAAAAGTTCATCTTGAAAAAATGCCTCCTGATATAGGCAATGGCGATAAGCTCAAATCCAGCAATAGTATACGCAAATAAAAGCGCTGTAGAAAGATTAGAAATCAGAAACGGCAACGTGTGAAGAATACCGCCAAGGAATGTCATGCTACCGATAATAAATCCTCGCCTGATTGGATGGCCGCGACCTGTGATCTCGCCCGAATCAGATAGAGCCTCTGCAAATGCCATGCTAATCCCTGCACCCGTTGCTGCAGATGCGCCGATGAGGAACGTGGTATGCGAGCTGCCCGTAGCATATGCCGCAGCAAAAAGCGGCGCGAGGGTCGAGACGGATCCATCCATGAGCCCAGCGAGCCCAGGCTGCACTACACGTAGAAGCAGTGATCTTTCTTTTTTCGTGAGATCCATTAGGATAATTTTATCACTTAAACAAGCATTAACACAGAGATAAACGTGGTAATCGGCACTGCAAGCACGAGCCCAATAGATCCGATAAGTATGCGAATAATTTCTGTCGAGAATATTTCTCGATTGAGTATCTCTGCCACAGAACTCGAGGAAGAAAAGAATAACAGAAGAAGCGGCAACGCAGCTCCCACGTACGCAATGGCGAGGGTATTAACGAGAGCCCCTATATGCTCTCGCCCGATACGAATAGCTCGGGCAAAGATCTTCTTTCGTTCTATATCTGGAGCGATCTTATGGAGCTCTTCTACAGAGATCGCCTGCCCTATCGAGACATCGTAAAGCACACCCAAGACTCCGATCATGATCCCGCCTAAAAGCACACCAAGAATATCTATATGCCCCTCCAAATTGAAATTCAGATATACAGCCTCTTCAGATCCCATACCAGTGAATTTTGCAAAATGCACAGCAAAATTCGCCAAAATACCCGTAATAATGACAGTGAAGATCATACCAAGGACTGCACTCGTCGTAGTTTTGTTAAAGCCGTGCGTTATGTAAGAGCCTAAAATGATAATGAGAGAAGAGACGCCGATCGCAACGAAAATTGGAGAGTATCCGGCAAGCACCGCAGGCAAAAGCACAAAAACGATTAGCAACATACTCCCTGCGAGACTTAGAAGGCCCCGCAACCCCTGCATTCCGCCAATAAGAAGCACCAGCAATATAAAAAGCAGAGCAAAGAAATAAAGAGCCGGCAAACGATACGCATCGGAGACAATATACGTATCAACACCGTCTTCGGCTCGAGTGGTGTGGTTGAGATAAAATATTTCGCCTTCCGAAAGCTTGATATAATCATTTTCGATCGTAATTGTCTTGCCCGTTTGGCTGCCTTCAAGAATTTGTATTTGGAGAGTTTGCTTTAGGCCGGTGACGCTAGTCCCTGGCAAGATTTCTTTTTCCTCATTTAAAATATTTTCTACCTTGGCTTTTACGATTTCTACTTTATCCGTCAAGAGAGTTGCTCCAAAAGCCTTGCCGCAAAATACAAGCAAAAATATTATCAGGAAAATTCCGGCAAAAAATCTTTTCATGGCTTTATCCTAACCTTTTGCGCAAGATTTGCATATGCCAAAGAATTCCATGGAATGATCTTTTATCTCTCTAAACTTGCTAAGATCCAGCTTTCGGAAAGTACATTTTACTGCCTCGATGAGGCCGCAACTCGTGCAAACAGCATGATGATGGTGATTGGCATTGAGCTCATAGTGGACTGAATCCTTCTGCAAATCAACCTTTCTTAATATGCCGGCGCTTTCGAATATTTCCAAATTCCTGAACACAGTAGCCTTATCAGCTTTTCCCTGCAAACCCTTGAACACGCTCTCCGCATCCTGCGGTGGACAATGCTTGCCTAAAAATATCCGGGCTATAGCTTTGCGTTGAGTTGTTAGTTTTATGCTCTTACCTTGAAAGATTTTGTATATCTGATCCATGGTGCTAGTATATCCCAATTGCGAATCATTTGCAATTAGAAATGGGGTGTGTATAATGAGTGAGTTATAAGTTAAATAAAAAATATGTTAGCCATCATCGCAATCGCCGCATTCGCTTCTACTCTCTTCGGAGGATTATTCGCCCTTAGATTTAGAGACAAGCTGCATCTGGTGCTTGGATTTTCTGCAGGAGCCGTGATCGGCGTGGCATTCTTTGATCTAATGCCAGAAGCGATAGATATAGGGAGCAGCGTCTATAGCATCGCCACAATGACATCGATCGTAGCGTTTGGGTTTGTGGTGTTTATGATCCTAGATAGATTCTTCGTGCTCCATAGCCATCACAATTGCGACGAGCATGAGCACGGCATGGAAAAAAGAGGATTCCTTGGAGCCGGCAGCCTTTCATTCCACAGCTTTCTTGATGGCGTCGCTATCGGGCTGGCATTCCAAGTGTCTGCCGCTGTTGGCGCGATCGTCGCTATTGCAGTGCTTGTGCACGATTTTTCTGATGGCATAAATACAGTGAACATGGTACTGAAAAATAATGGTGAGAAAAAGCAAGCGATGAAGTGGCTCCTTACAGATGCGCTTGCACCCGTAGTCGGCGTCCTCTCCACATTATTTTTCACTCTTCCCGAAAGCGCACTTGGCATCGTGCTCGCGATCTTCTCCGGATTTTTTCTCTACATCGGCGCTTCCGACCTTCTCCCCGAAAGCCATCACACGCACCCGACAGCTTGGACCACGTTCGCAACGGTATTAGGTGTAGCCGTGCTCTACACCGCAATAAAATTAGCGGGAGTGTAATCCGTCAACCTGCCACGTTGACGGATTTATGCGTCCCAATAATTTCGGCCGGTTTTGAAGGCTTCGATTCCTACTTTGGATTGGATAAACATATTATCTGGCAGATTATCGAGATCGTACCAATCCCAACCTTCGCATTTCTCCGGCTCCATATTCTGCACTTCTCCGCTTGCAAGCTCTGCGATCAAGCTGATATGTACATAATGCTTTGGTGCATATTGCTTTACGTTTGATACATACAAAAATTTGATATTTTTTATTTCAATTCCACACTCTTCCCTCACTTCCCTACGCGCACAATCTTCAAAAGATTCCATATATTCTAAATGCCCTCCGGGGGTAGCAAAACCACCAGCACCATGAGAGCTTTTCCTTTTACCTAAAAGTGCTTGGCTATCTTTCATGACCATGACCCCGATGCCGACTTTTGTGATATTTTCCATATTTTTATTCACCAATATATTCAAACCTCCGAATTTGTTTGCCGTCAATTTCGATTGTGCCAGCAAACATCTCTAACGGCCGAACCCATAATTTGGAGGTTTCGTTTTCATACAAAGCCTCATATACCACAAGCTCTTCTAACGTCTCGCTGTGCTTTGCCATCCCGATCACACGATATTCTTTGCCTTTGTAATGCTTATATTTGCCTAATTTGATCATATATTTACCACTCTGATTCATTAATCGAATCAATGTAGCCTGTAATATCCTGAGCATTCATATCGAGATCTGCAGGAGATACACCATTTGATCTATGTTTTATTTTCTCTGCTACCGATACGTAGTATGAGCGAAGAGCACCATGCTTTAGAAGATTAACAACATCACTAATTTGAGTTTTGTCCTTAACAATAGATCGAATCGTTCTAATCGCAAATGCACTGGCCACTCTTTCTTTTCTTATGAGCAAAGCTAGATCAGAATTAGGATGTTCATCTATCGAATCACAGATTCCCATTTTCTTTAATTTTTCTTCATCAACTATGTGCCCCATTTCATGGAGAAGTATCACGAGTGCGTGTAAAGATTCCAAGCGATTATATATAGCAATATCTTTTACATCAGATTGGTTTAAGCTGAGAGTATGGCCAGTAAATTCATTCATATCAACCTCAATAATTTTGGATTCTTTGGGAATTAAAGATACGAGATCTGTGTCAATTTTATCAGTTCTTACACGAAGCACAGAAATAATCTTTTTTGAATTACTTACTATAGGATTTTGAGTACCCGTTTCGTTTGCGCCAAAAACATAGGGCGAATATGCTATTTTGATCTCTGAATTTCCAATTTTTATTTCCACATTATCATTCTCATCCCTAATAATATTTTCAAATGGTTTATTAAGTCTTTCCAACGAAGCATTCAAAACCTCTGGATCAATATCCAAATTAGTATTTTGTACTTTCCGTAGATATTGCTCTGTATCAATTCTTTCTGGAGTTGACATTTATATTGAGAATTTATTTACTCGCCATGAGCCTCTGATGCTCCTCCGTATTGAGCTCACCACACTTCTTGAATTTTTTGCCGGAGCCGCAGGGACATAGATCGTTGCGGCCGATTTTGTCGTCAGAAATTTTCTGCGGAGAGCTGACGGAAAGCTTGGGCGTGGTCTGTACAGGCGCTAGTGTGCTCTCATGGAATTCGATCACCTGCATAGGCACATCAGCATGCATTACACCGCGCACTTGGCCCACAGAGCTTGCGATAGTGTCTTCAATAGCGCCTTCCATTTCTTTGAATAGCCGGAGGCCGTCTTTCTTGTATTCCACGAGTGGATCCCTCTGGCCATAAGCGCGCAGATTCACGCTGCCACGCAGATAATCCATCATTTCCAAATGATCCATCCAATACATATCTATCGTTTGAAGCATCAATGAGCGCACAGCATTGGCAAAAGTATCATCCCCTAGCTCAATTCTCTTTTCGGCAGCCGCCGCTACAGCCTTTTCATCGCCTAGGATCATTTCGTCTAAAATAGCAATGATTTCTGCTGTATTTCCAAGTAGAATTTTGCGGCGCTTTTCGTAAATGATCTTGCGCTGATAATTCATCACATCGTCGAATTCCAGCGTATGCTTTCTGGAATCAAAATGGAATCCTTCTATCCTCGTCTGTGCCGTCTCAAGAGATCTCGTGATCAGCCTATTTTCAATTGCTTCATCTTCGGCGATTTTGAGCCTCTGCATCATGCCTTTCAGCATGTCCGATGCAAAGATACGCATTAAGCTGTCTTCTAGGCACACGAAAAATTGGGTCTCACCCGGATCGCCTTGGCGGCCAGCACGGCCTCGCAGCTGATTGTCTATACGCCTTGCTTCATGCCTCTCTGTGCCCAGCACAAAAAGGCCACCAAGCGCTTTCACTTCTTCTTCCTTTTCCTTATCATAAGGCACGCCACCAAGCTTGATATCCACACCACGGCCAGCCATGTTGGTAGCAATCGTCACAGATTGTTTCTTGCCCGCTCCGGCGATGATCTCGCCCTCCTTCTCATGATTTTTGGCATTAAGAAGCTCGTGCGGCACACCTTCGCGCTTTAGATACATCGAAAGCATTTCGTTCTTCTCGATAGACACTGTGCCGATCAGCACAGGCTGCCCTTTATCAAAAAGCTCCTTGACCTTCTTTGCAATCGCCTTGTACTTGCCTGCTTCGGTCTGGAATATAAGATCGTTCTTATCTATCCTATTTATTTCCCTATGCGTTGGGATCACCACAGTATCAAGCCTATACACCTTGAGGAATTCTTCCGCAGATGTAGAAGCCGTACCCGTCATACCGGAGAGCTTTTTATAAAGCCTGAAATAATTTTGAAATGTAATTGAGGCATACGTGCGAGATTCTTCCTTGATTCGCACACCTTCTTTGGCTTCAATAGCCTGATGAAGGCCCTCGCTCCATCTTCGCCCTGGCTGCATGCGGCCGGTGAATTCATCCACAATGATGATCTCGCCATCCTTGACCACGTATTCTTTATCCTTGTGGAAAAGAGCTTTGGCGCGCGTAGCCGTCTCCAAATGGTGCACGTATTTGATGCCCTTATCTGTATAAATATTTTCTACGCCAAGGATTTTCTCGGCTTTTTCTATGCCAGCATCCGTTAGAGCGATCGAGCGATGCTTTTCATCCACCGCGTAATCTTCTTCAGGCAAGAGCTTCCCTGCAATATTTGCAAAAGTAACGTATAGATTTTCAAGCCTCTCTGAAGGAGCAGAAATGATAAGCGGCGTACGGGCTTCATCTATAAGGATGGAATCCACCTCGTCCACGATAGCGAAATTGTATTCCCTTTGGCGCAGCTCTTCTTTTTTTTGGGAAATGTTGTCGCGCAGATAATCAAATCCAAATTCGTTGTTTGTGCCATATGTGATATCTGCTGCATATGCTTCAGGCCTTGAAACGGGGCGCAAAAATTCGTGCACCACTTTGAAAGCGGCTACCTCATCGCGCTCGGCGTCAAGCTCCTTGTGCGCCGGATCGTATAAAAAAGAAGAATCATGATTGATAACGCCAACAGAGAGGCCAAGGAAAGAAAATATTTGCCCCATCCATACAGCATCGCGACGAGAAAGATAATCGTTTACCGTCACAAGGTGCACACCCTTGCCCTCTAGCGCATTCAAATATAAAGGAAGCGTCGCCACCAGCGTCTTGCCTTCTCCCGTACGCATTTCTGTGATCTTGCCCTCGTGAAGCATAATGCCGCCCACAAGCTGCACATCGAAATGCCGAATATTGAGAGTGCGCTTTGCAGCTTCCCTGACCACAGCAAAGGCTTCAGGTAAAATATCAGCAAGCGTTTCGCCGGCTACTAATCGCGATTTGAACTCCAGAGTTTTGCTCTTTAGAGCATTATCATCCAGCGCTGATATAGCAGGCTCAAAAGCATTGATCTTGGCCACCGTTTTTTCGGTGCCTCCGACAGCTCTTGTGCTTGAATCCCCAAATATACCTTTAAATAAAGACATAAGGGACATTTTAGCATAAATAGGGTAAACAAAAAGCCCCGATACGCTTTCGCGTATCGGGGCTTTTTAAATTACATTCTCTTCTTTGCAGCTTTCTTCTTCTTTGGAGCCGCCTTCTTCTTTGCTTTTTTTGCCATATTATTGGTTGCTTCGTTTATTCAAAAATTATTAGTGAGATAAAGTGTTGAAAGAACGAAACTAAAAATTACTTTATAAGTCGCTACCTGATTTTGCCCGCGACCACAAACAAAATAGGATTAACATAATTATCTATCAATAGAAAATATTCACAATGCTTTTTACAAAAATGATGTGGATAACTTTTCAAAAATAAAAATCAAAAAAAATTTATAAAACCACAACCTCTTCTTCTAAATCTATTTTTGCTTTTTCTTTTACGATTTTTTTTATTTTAGAAATAAATTTTTTTATTTCATCGCTATTTGCTCCCCCAAAATTTACTACCACCAGAGACTGATTCTCAAATAGGCCAACATTTCCTTCGCGAAATCCTCGCAGGCCGCAAATCTTGTCTAATATAAAAGCCGTAGAAATTTTCTTCATGCCGCCAGCAGCATCAAAGACAGGCAATTCCGGATAATCTAGCTTTAGATTATACGCAATAGCAGAATCACAAATCACGTTCTTAAAGAATGATCCTGCCGTGCCATAGATTTCTAGATCCGGAAACTTTTTTTTGCGTATGTCTATAACGGCGCTGCGCACATCGATCGGGCTTGGATCTAAATTCGCACCGAAATGATTAGCCAGATCTTTGTATGATATACGTACGAACGGTGTTTTGCTTAATTTAAAAGCCACGCTAGCCACGATCAAATTCTTGCCTTCTGGCTTTTTGAAGATGCTATCCCTATATCCGAATCCGCATTCTTCTTTGGATAAATTTCTAAACTCCATGGCGCCTATATCAAACACCTCTACACTTTGAATAGATTCTCCTGCTTCTATGCCATATGCTCCGATATTTTGTATCGGAGCAGCGCCCACGCTTCCTGGAATGCCAGAAAGATTTTCTAGGCCATAAAGTCCATGGAAAAGAGTATATGCCACGAAATCATCCCACACCTCTCCTGCTTCCGCCGTCACGCTATCATCTTCTATTTTTATTCCCTTGCTCGCGATTTTAATCACAAGCCCATGAAACCCCACATCGCTAAAAAGCATATTAGATCCAGCGCCAATAAATACGATCGGCAGATCATGCGCTTTAGCAAAGCTAACCGCTTCTTTGATGTCAGCTTTGCTTTTTGCCTCTGCCAAATAGCGCGCATTACCGCCCACTTTCATAGTGGAGTGATTGCTTAGGGATATGTGCTCTTTTATTTCCATTGCGTAGGGTGATGGCCGACAGTATGCGGGCTCCAAATGCAAACATCATTGTGAGTGCAACTGTCGGCCATCACCAGAAACAACAGAATCATTATATCAGAACCCCTCCGCCTTTGGCACCTCCCCTTTATCTAAAGTGGAGGAAACACAAAACCCACCTTGCGGCGGGCTTTATGCGATGTTTGCTTTTTGGAATCGCATTAATAAATGCAACTCACGGGGTATATTATAGCACAACCCGCCGTATTTGCAAGCTTACCTGAAATGCTGCTTCAAAGCGGCAATATCCTTCTCCGCTTCATCCTTTTGGGATGGAATAGCCGCCTCCAGATCCTCTAGGGCCTTCAGAGCATTTGGGCCATCTTTGACGGATACATACACATCCGACAGAAGCACGTATGCGTCAGAATTTTGGCTGTTTGTAGCTATAGCCTTATGTAGCATCGCTTCTGCCTCTGTAGAATATCCGGAGCCAAGCATGATCTTTACCACCTGCTCGTTCACTAGAGGCGATGCGTCATCTACATTCTTTATTATATTTACCGCATCAGAAATTTTGCCGGCAATAAGCAGAGTAGAAATATAAGGAAGGCGCACAGCATCATGATCAGGCGACAGATCATAAGCGCTCTTCGCGATCTTGATAGCAGTGTCTGTATCTTTAGGATCCTTGCTGGTTTGCGCTTTGCCCAAATATGCCTGAGCTATCGCAAAAGATACCTGCTGCTTCTTCGGAGAGAGAGCCAAGCCCTCTTCAAGAATTGATATCGCGTGATCATAAGCGCCGATCTGCGACAAGAAATCTCCGAATTCTAGATAAATACGCACATCATACGGTGTAGATTTTATTTGCTTATCCATCTCATCTACCGTAGCGTTTGCAAACTGCATCTTGATATCATCAGAGACCTTTGAAGAAGCGATGGCTTGGAATGCGATCCTGATCAGCTGCTCGCGAGCTTCTGATGTGCCAAAAGAATTGTAGCCGATGGATTTTTTCAGATACGTTAGATTCGTAGAAATATCAGCCTGCTGCGACAAGCCTTTTATGAGAGTTGTGTTTTGCAAATATCCCCTAGCGTTTATCATGAGCGCGATGACCACGAATCCGATCGCGCATGTTGAGAGCAAAGAGAAATTGAAATCTTCCGGCTTCCCAACGGTAGCAGACTCTGCATTTGACCTAGCTGACACAAGAGCCAAAAAGATCGCAAAGAATATATAGCTTGTAAGATTATCGAAGATAAAGAGATTTTGGAATGCATATCCTGCGAGGAGAGCAATAAGCACAGCTTTTTCTTTATTTCCAAATACGGCGCTTCGCCAAATAAACCAAAGTGAGAGTATGTACAGAGAAAGGTATGCCAAGAATCCAAGCACCCCTCCCGCCACTAGCCAATCTAGGAACGAATTGTGAGCGCGATCAAAGAATGGTTCCTGAGTGATCATCTCTGGCACGTAATACTTTTCAAATACGTAATTGAATCCTTCTTGGCCCCAGCCAAGGATCGGGTGCTCTTTCGCACCCTCGAGAGCCATCGGCCAAATATAGTTTCTAGCTTGGCCTTGGGTGTCCAGAGAAAGAGAAGCGAAGCGCGATAGTACAGGGCTATTTTTTACAAACGAAGTGTCCTTTATAAAATAAAATCCAGCCATTAGGATAATTATGCCTGCAAGCACTCCAAGGCTGGCGCGGAAAATTAGCTTGTTGTGCCTTTCTTTGTAGATCAAAAACGCCGCACCCACGATAATTCCGCCGATAAGCCCAAGAATCGCACCTCTGGTAGCCGTAAAATAAAGCACCACCAGATATCCGGCCGCAGTAATGCCGTATGCGATATTTGCCACACGCTTGCCGTACTTTGAAAGAAGCCTGTCTGAAAGGCGGACCCAAAGCGCCGCCACACCGATCAAAAGCGATACTATAAATATAATCACACCGGGAGTGGTGTGCGATACGCCGGCTTGCCCAATACGAGCAAGATAATACAAAGCATAGCCAAAGCTGCCTACTATAAGAGCGCTCCCAATACCCTTAAACTCCACTTCTTCTGAAAGCCATATATATAGAAGGAAGAAAAACTGAAAGAGCATATATGCGCCAAGATATGCAGCGTTCCCCAGCGATCCATCCACGCGCACGCCGCCTTGGTTGATTGTCGCTTCCCCCACGATCTGCAAGAAGCAAAAGAAAAGCATATATATAGATATCGAAATTCCTGCCAGCATTGCATTTCTCCAATCTTTCTTTGTCTTGAGGAAGGAAGAAAGCAGGATAAAATACAAAAACATGTGGGCAAGCGTCACGTATCCGTCCATTCTTTCGAAATTGCTCCAAAATGCCTTGCTTGGATTCATTGCAAATATGTCAGCGATCAGCATCACGCCAGCAAACACTGCAAAAGCTATAGAGAGAGCGTTCCACTTTGGCCGATATGACGCGTCTACTACCGCAAGGCCAACATACATACAGAAAGCCAGCTCTACTGCCACGCGAAAAAGAAATCCTTTGCCTGTAATAAATGGAAAGAACATATCCGACGGCACCACGAGCGCCACAGCAGGAAGCGCCCAAATAATCGCTTTTATAATGCTTTTTACAGTTTTATTCATGGCGTAAACTATAGCATACGACAAAAAGCAAAAGCTAGTGTAATATAGCAGAACATGAAAAAGGCCCATAAGAAAGCGCTGATCACAGGGATTACAGGCCAAGACGGATCATATTTGGCAGAGATCCTGCTCGAAAAGGGCTATGAAGTGCACGGTATAATAAGGCGATCTTCGAGCTTCAATACAGGCAGAGTGAATCACCTGTACGAAAACCTGCACCTGCACTACGGCGATCTATCGGACGCAAGCAATCTATCGCGCCTCATAGAAAAAATTGCGCCGGACGAAATATATAATCTGGGCGCGCAAAGCCACGTGAAAGTATCTTTCGAAATGCCAGAATACACCGGCGACATAGATGCCCTTGGCACGCTCCGCATATTAGATGCGATCAGAGATTCAAAAATAAAAACCAAATTCTACCAAGCATCTTCTTCTGAGATGTTTGGGAAAGTAGCAGAGACGCCACAGCGCGAGACCACTCCCTTCTATCCCCGCTCGCCTTATGGCGTAGCCAAAGTATATTCCTATTGGATCACCAAAAATTACAGAGAAAGCTACAATTTGTTTGCTGTAAATGGCATACTCTTTAATCACGAATCCCCTCGAAGAGGTGAGACCTTCGTAACGCGCAAGATCACACGGGCGCTTTCTCGAATTTCTCTTGGCCTTGATAAGGCGCTAAAGCTTGGTAATTTGGATGCGAAAAGGGATTGGGGGCATGCCCGCGATTATATGGAAGGTGCATGGCTGATGCTTCAAGCGAAAAGCCCTGATGATTTCGTGCTAGCCACAGGCGAGACACATTCTGTGCGCGAATTCGTGGAGGAATCTGCGCGAATTCTTGGCATGGAAATAATCTGGAAAGGCAGAGGCGCCAAAGAAAAAGGTATCGACAAAAAAACAGGCCGAGCAATAATCGAGGTAGATGCAAAATATTTCAGGCCAGCAGAAGTAGAGATCCTCCTCGGAGATGCCAGCAAAGCCAGACAGATCCTAGGATGGAAACCGAAGATAAAATTCAAAGAGCTTGTAAAAATGATGACGGAATCAGATCTGAAGAAAGCACAAGAAGAGGAAGCTCTCATAAAGCACAGGCAAAATGGAAAAGAAAAGTAAGATATACGTGGCGGGCCACAGAGGCCTCGTAGGAAGCGCGATCGTCAGAGCTCTCCATAGGCATGGCTTCAAAAATATCATAGTTCGAAGCCATAAGGAGCTGGATCTCTTGAATCAAAGTAAAGTAGCAACATTTTTTAAAAAAGAAAAGCCTGAATATGTGTTCCTCGCAGCAGCCAAAGTGGGCGGCATTATGGCAAACGATACATTACGCGGCGATTTTATATATCAGAATCTTATGATCCAAAGCAACATTATTCACAGCTCATATATAAATGGAGTAAAAAAGCTTCTCTTCCTCGGCAGCTCGTGCATATATCCACGCCTTGCTCCTCAGCCGCTCAAAGAAGAATACCTGCTAACAGGCCCCCTAGAAGAGACGAACAAACCCTACGCTTTGGCCAAAATTGCAGGTAGCGTGATGTGTGAATCGTACAATAAGCAATATGGTACGAATTTTATATCAGCAATGCCAACGAATCTTTATGGCGAAGGAGACAACTTTGATCTAGAAACGAGCCACGTGCTGCCTGCTCTGATCCACAAATTTGATGCAGCTAAAAATTCTGGCGCAAAGGAAATCACTCTTTGGGGATCAGGGAAGCCCAAGCGAGAATTCCTACACGTAGATGATCTAGCAGAAGCATGCTTGTTTTTAATGCAAAGCTATAAAGGTAATGAGCCAATCAATGTCGGCACAGGCAAAGATCTCTCGATCAAAGCACTAGCAGAAATGATAAAAAAGATAGCTGGCTTCAAAGGCAAGATCCTGTGGGATAGCTCAAAGCCCGACGGCACCCCGCGCAAGCTCCTGAATATCGAAAAAATAAAAAAATTAGGATGGAAGCCTACAGTGTCTTTGGAAAAAGGCATCGGGTCCACTTACGAATGGTACAAGCAAAAAAATAAATGAGAATCCTGTACGTAAATATAGATTCTGGGAATGCGAGAGACAAGGTGACAATCCGCGGCCTCTCAGAAAATGGCGCCGAAATTGCAGAGCTAGCTGAAAATTCGAAGGGATATAGGAAATTTTTCGCTTTGAGAAAAAAGCATCTAGAGCACAAAGGTAGCTACGACGCTATCATAGTGGGCTACACTGGCGGCATCTTTGTGCCTTTTATGCGCCTGATATCGAATAAGAAAATCATCTACAACGCACTGGCTTCGCTTTACGAAGGCATGGTGATCTCTCGAGGAAAGTCTTCGCTATTTTTGAAAGCAAAATATTATCTAATAGATTTTTTGGCATTCCATATTGCTCATCACACATTGGTAGAAAGCGAGCCTCAGAAAAATTTTATTGCAAAAAAATTTGGTGTCAGAAAATCAAAAATATCAGTGCATTTTACGGGAGCAGATGACGATGATTTTTATTTTGACCCGAAAATTGAGAAGCTCCCCACTTTTACTGCAGTTTTTAGAGGCAAATTTCTTCCTGAAGCAGGCGTAGAAGTACTGCTTCATGCTGCCAAGCTTTTAGAGGGGCAAGATCTCCGGATCAGGATTCTAGGCCACGGCATGCTGGAAAAAGAAATCAGAGCCCTTTCTGAACATCTCTCGCTTCAAAATACAGAAATTATTGTTTCATTTTTATCGACAGCAGAGCTACAGAAAAACATTGCAGAGTGCCACGTTTCGATTGGCCAAATTTCAGATCATCCCCGCCTAGAGCGCACCATCCCGCACAAAGCATTTGAAGCTCTTGCGATGAAGCTTCCCTATCTTACAGCAAGATCGAAAGGTGTACTTTCGCTTCTCAAAGAAAATGAGACGTGCCTCTGCGCCGAAGGAGGAAATGCGAAAGATCTGGCCGAAAAAATACTCTGCCTTAAAAACGATCCCATGCTTCTCGAAAAAATAGCAACAAGCGGCCACAAGCTGTACCTAGAATCTCTAACGCCAAAAATACTTGGAGAAAATCTAATGCTGACAATAAAAAAATTGATCCAGAGTTAATCTACAAGGAATAGCCCTTCTCCGCTCTTATCCATATTTACAAAATCAACTATCTTTTTGGTTATAGCTTCCCAGTCATGATCCCTTTCGGCAATTCTCCTGTTTTGCCTAGCCCTTTCAAGCAAAATTTCTTCATCCATATTCTGGAGCTCCTCAAGCCGCGCAATATTGAAAGCGGTATCCTGAGTGCGAAGCTTGGTGATAGAATCGTATTCATAAGAAGATTCTGGTGTAGCGGCAATAGCGAATCCAAAGCACATCTGCTCCAGAATCGTAGCAGGCGAAGGATCTGCACTTGAAACGTTTACAAAAATATCATATTCCTCTGCAAGCGTCACCATAAATTCCGATGTCAGATCAGCCCATGAAGCGATCTTCTTCCAGCCTTTGATCTCGCCTGTTGAAATATATCCGCCCTCGAAGCCCGGCATGCTTGCCGCAATATTTTCTAATTCCTCAGTATTTTTGTACCAAGCCGTTTGGCCTATATACAAAAACTTTCTCTTGCCCTTCGGGTTAAATTTCTTCTTCAGAGCAGGATACTCACCAGCGTCTATTCCCATATTTACTCGAAGAAGATTTTTCACATAAGGCTTTATCGGGCTTTGATCCCACGTGTCTGTCCAAATCTTGCCAGAAAGGATTACAAGATTCTTGCCATATTTTTCTATGAGGCCGTTGGTGGAAGCATTGTATCTGGCATCATGGCAATATGGCAGGATAATAGTGCAATCATTACTGCGAAACTTTTCCAAAGTCTGCCTCGTCACGCAATCAATGCTTGGATCATTCCAAAGCCTGCCATCGTATACTTGTATAGGCAGCCCGATAAATTTGTCGCCAGATTTCATTTTAGCTGGCGCCTTCTCCCAAAGATCATAGAATTTTAGATCATTCCCCTTTTCCTTAAAAGCTTTGATTATATTGAAAGAAGCTGATGCCGGATGGCGCTTGGGCGTCTTCCAGGGAATATAATTTCCATTTCTCCATATCGGTGGAATAAAAGAAAAAGTAAACCCAATCTTATCAAAGATCCTACCGATTAGGCTGCCATGCCTTGGAGCTTTGTATACGAAATGAATTCGCTGCATTAGATTTTCTGCCAAATGGTAAGAGAATTGATAGTGTCGATATAGCGGAGCCGTCTATCTTGCTTTAATTCTTCCGCAAGCTTTGTGGGCCCTGGCCAGCCACTATTATATGTTTCTTCTGGCGTACCTTTCTTTTTGGCAGAATCATGTATAAGAATGTATCCATTATATTTTACAAAAGGCAGCCAATCTTCTAAATCCTTTTTCACAGCATCATAAAGATGATCGCCGTCAATAAAAATCACATCGATCTGAGTTTGCCAACTAGGAGAGACATTGTAGCTGTAATCAGGAATAATTTGCCATTTTGAAAGTGGATTCTCGGCATGCAAATCTGCAAGAGCTTTGGATACGCCTCTTCTACATAATTCTTCAGAAGCCTGAAATGACGCCATGGAGTCTTTCACAAAAGGATCTATAGAATAAAGCGATGCCTCAGAATTTTTATTAAGCATAAAAACGAGCGACGAAGCACCGAAAGCGGCGCCAATTTCCACGATCGCTGAATTTGCAAAGCCGGCATATTTGCCGAGAGCAATGATTTCATCATCACGAAGGAACGCCGGAGCCATAAGTAGCAAGCGAAGTTCCGCTCTAGATATATTTAACGGACGATTAGAATGTATCGCATCAAGCCTGAGCCTTTGCACAAGGCTGCGCCTAAGCATCGGGCTTGCGATTTTCTCACGAATTTTAGCAAAAATGTTTTTCATAATTTATTTCTCTGAAGATGGCATAAGCACGAAAGCATCATCATACACCTTTTCAAGCGATGAAACATACCTGAAATAATTTATGACTTTGCCGTCCTTATGCTCTTTATAAATAGCCCCGTAGAGGCCGAGGATAGGAGCCAAAATATACCTGAAAAATAGCTCGCCATAAGAAGAGTGGTAATCCGCCTTTTTCAAATCCTTGACGACTTCATCCGGAGAAAGCTGGAAAACGCCCGGCATCGAAGAAACCTCCCGGCGAATCCCACGTCCTTCGCACACGAAAAGAGGGAGGATGAGGGATGAAGGGTGCAGGCGAATTTCCACCGCCATG
>JAZJXR010000018.1:0-10803 GCA_040390775.1 Patescibacteria group bacterium
AAGCCATACGCTAATCAGCCTAGCCAAATGCTGATGCTGATGGAAGCGCCGTATTATTCTGAATACTACCAAAGCGCAATGGCACAAGCCGAGCAATCAAGGCTCACAGCAGCAGCACAGCAAAATGCCCAAATGAGATTTGATGCTGGAAGAGGCATCATCGCGCCGACTACTTGCGCAAATGGCTACGTGCGCGCCGATAACACCTGCTCTAATCTTGGGATCATGGATACCGCATCATCGAAGCAGATAGGAGACACTCTCCAAAACAGAGATCTGATGACATACACGCGCATCGCCGTCACTAAAGATTTCGACAGCGTCATCACAGCTCTTGTGAACAAGCTGGTGCAAATCGCTGTCGCCAAATTCAACAATACAATCACTAACACAAGCTACAGCACAGGCCTCGGCCAAATCGGCAGGTAGAGCTCTCCTTATTTTGCAAAAAAGGATATATAATATGGGGGATGATAAATTTCTTTAAAGAAAGAAAATGGATTCGATAAAAGAAGGACTAGCAACAATATCTTTGGCATTGTCGACTGGGGGCACCTCGCTCACTATAGGCCCCATGCTAAAGCTGTTTAGCGTTATAATTTCGGCAGTTCTGTATATTGTTTTATCTATATGCTCATACATACTCGCTGCAGTTGGTGGGCTTTTTAACTGGGTGTTTGAATACACGGTTGTGCACATCAAAGATAATATAGATCATATAAACGTAGTCACTACCGCTTGGTCAGCTGTGCGAGATATTGCCAACATTTGCTTTATATTTATTCTGCTTTACCTAGCAATCGCTACGATCCTCCAGCTGGATGAGCACGGAGTAAAGCATAGCCTATCGCGCTTAATCATCGCAGCAATACTTATCAACTTTAGCCTTTTGTTTGTAAAGGTAGTGATAGATGTGCCGAATATTCTTGCAATTGAAATTTACAACAAGGCGATAGTGAACGTTCAAAAGACAGGCGTAGCAAACACTAACGGCGGGAATCCTGGGCTTGGAGATGCTTTTTTTTACATGATTGCTCCCCAGCAAGCATTTCTTACTGGAGTTCAATCAACAATCCTAAATACCGCTGGATTAGCAACTGGGGTAGGGCCAGTGAGCAGCGTAGTTAATGCTGCAGCGGCAATTTACAACACAGAGAACCCTATCACAACATTTGCCATGGGGATAATTCTGATGGTGATCGCTATCGCTGTGTTTGCTGCGGTGATAATTATATTTATCAAAAGATTCGTGATGCTTGTGTTCTATATGATATTTTCGCCGCTTGCTTTTGCGGGCATGGCCATCCCGATCCATTCGCTCCAATCCATGACGAAGGAAGAATTCTGGATGGGGCTCATTAAAGAAGCATTCTATGCGCCCGTGTTTATGATGTGTGTGTATATCACACTCGTCACAGGATATGGGGTGCAAACGGCGACTCAGCCTGTTGTCGCAGGCTGGGGATTTTTGAATAGCATAAATCTGGGTGTTCTAAATATCTTTAGCTATAGCGTCGTCATAGTTATGCTTGTAGCATCTCTCACAATCGCAGAAAAAATGGGTGTCAAAGGCGCATCCGGCGCCATGAATGTGTTCAAAGGTATTACGGGGGGAGCAATTGGAGCAGTAAGCTGGGCAGGAGGCGCAGCATGGAGAAATACCGGTAGTGCGATTGCATACAATGTAATTGAAAAAACTGGGCTCGGTACAGTAGACATAAAGCAAATGCGTCAAGGCATGATAAGAGGTAAACAGGTGCCATGGGTATTTAGAGGGGCCGTGAGAGCAACAGGAAATGCTCTTACAGGCGGACTACAGAAAGCAGGATCTGCGCATCATGGAGATATCGAAAAAGATATGGCAGCCTTTACAGACAGCCTACACGAGCTTCGAGATAATCCTGAAAAGCAAGCAGAGTTGTGGGCAGAAGCTATGAAAGGGCATCCGAGCATGGGGGGCACTGTATACCCGTACAATTTAAAGATAGCTAAATATGTAGCTGAAAAAATGAAGCCAGACGAGCTCGCTAACATGGCGCTATTTATGGAAGCAAAAGGAAAGAGGGAAAACGATACCACATATAAAGAAAGTTCAGACCATATGATTGATTACACAGGAAAAGAGAAAGCTGCAGATATTAGAAATTTGATGAAAAATAAAGCTCTGCCGTTTCATAGAGTGGAAGCCGAAAAGCTTATCGAACAAGCAGCTGCATCTGGAAGCAGGACTGATGCTGATGAATTCTTTAAGTTTGCCGGCTCTCTTAATGATAGGCAAGCATCGTCGGTATTTGGTGGACTTACAGCAGATCATGAAAATCTCCTTAAAAGAGATGTCCCCGACTCAGCTGTAGCAGCGCCACACGTTGGTCCACCAGTAATGGTCAAATCTGAACTGCATAAAGCATTTGAGAAATTTACCGACAACAGATCCAACTTTAATTATGCTGAGCAATTGCAAAGAGATGCGACAGCAGGAGAATTTACTCGCGAAGTAGTAGCGAAATCTTTGTATCAATCGGGAGTAAGAGCGGAGTTGATTAGCAAAGCAGCAACTGCTAATGCTATGGATCCTAGAGCATTACAGCTTCTAAGAAAAATGCTATACCACCTTGAAGATATTGACGATATCAGACAAAAATATGATCCTAATTTAACCCCGCAGCAATTTGATCAGCGACTAGCTACAATGAATCAGAATGAATTGGCAGCAATCGGTAAAATGTCCAAACTATACAGCAAAGATGATGCCAAGATCAGATTCATTGGAAAGGAAGGTGGCCAAAGAAATAACGAGAAACCAGAGCAAATTCTTGATGATGATCCTTCTACAAGAAACTGGACAGACCTCGTAGAATTTGTGAAACTCAAAACCTAAATGAAATATACAGCACAACAATACAACGACGTAAACAGAAAGCTCCCTCAGGAAGTGCGAGATGTGGTGAATTCTGCTGATACAGTGGATCATCTATATTTGATCGGGCAAAAGCATAATCTTCATATAGATATGATTGGTAAAATGGTCAATCTAACACTGGATGTAATGATGGGAATGTCCGCAGGCAAAACTTTCGTCAAAGATCTGCAAGAAATCCTAGAAATTCCTGCACTAGATGCTTCCGTACTAGCTCGAGATATAGATGAAAATGTCTTCAAGCCAATCAAGACTACAATGATCAAGATTTATGCGGATGGCGCACCCTATAAACCATCTTCTTCCCTTGTGCAATTCTACGAAGAAGACGATGAGCATAAAGAACTGGACAAAGACACGCTGCTAAGGGAAATCGAAAATCCAACAGCAGTAAAGCCAAAGGTGGAGATAGTGGTGACGACATCAACCGCGCTTGAGACGATGGAGGAGGTCAAAGAGCAGAAAGAGATGGAAGTAAAATTCACACCCACCGCCGTAGTAACGGCACCTCCCTCAAGGGAGGGCCCGCATCCAGATCTCCCCTCGAGGGGAGAGCCGGCGGTAGCTGGGAGGGGTGTGAATCCTGAAACTCCCGCAATCTCTATGCTCGAAAAGCTGGCTTCAATGAAGCTCAATCAAACATTTGTGATGCCGAAGGGAGAGCCTGATTTGAATCCAAAACCTTTCGTCTCTGCCGCAGCAAAGCCAGACGCTACGCCTTACATAGAGCCCGCACCCAAAACATACGCAGCAGATCCGTATCGAGAACCTTTGAATTAATTCTTCCCCTCTTAAGATAAGAGGGGCTAGGGGAGTTATGATTCTATTGTGATATAATTTTCACACTCTCTTATGCAGTATCAAGTTCCTCAATTTATTGAAATAGAAGACAAGATTTTTGGCCCGCTAACCTTCAAGCAATTTGTGTACGTGGCTGGAGCGGGAGGCATGTGCTATTTGGCGTACAGATTTATCCCATCTCCCATATCATTCCTCATCGTGCTGCCGCTCGGCGCATTTGGATTGGCGCTAGCTTTTTACAAAGTAAATAATCGGCCATTCATCAGCGTGGTGGAATCCGCAGTGCGATATTCCCTTGGCTACAAACTCTATCTATGGAAGAAAAAAGAAAGGGCCCCTACCGCAGAAGAGACGGCCGAGCTGCCATTGGGCGCGATATATGTGCCAAAGCTTTCAGATTCAAAACTCAAGGATCTCACATGGTCGCTCGATATCAACGAAACGATATATTCCAAGAATCAGAAGGGGCTGCAATCTAGGCAGGAAGTGGATGCGCTTCGGCCATTTGAAGGCCTGCCGCAAAATTTGACGGAAAGGCAGAATATTTATGAGAGGGAGCAAAGGAATAACCAGTAATATATGGCTACACAAAGCACAGGAAAAAGCTCGCAAGATTTCGTACCGATCAAAGAGATTCGGGACGGTGTCGTGGTGCTCAAAGACGAAAGCCTGCGCGGAATCGTGATGACATCGTCTATCAACTTCGCCCTAAAGAGCGCAGATGAGCAGAACGCGATCATATACCAATTTCAAAATTTCTTGAATGCTATTAATTTCTCAATTCAAATATTTACAGAATCTCGCCGGCTCGACATTCGGCCATACATCGCGCTTCTTGAGAAAGTGGAAAAAGATCAGCAGAACGAGCTCTTGCACATCCAAACCAAAGAATACATAGAATTCATAAAGAGCTTTACAGAAAGTGTAAACATCATGACAAAAAGCTTCTTTATCGTCGTGCCGTATTCGCCCGCGATTATTCAGACGAAAAAAAGCGTACTCTCATCATTCCTCGGCAAAAAAGATGAGGCAAGAGAGCAGCGCAAAGAAAGCTTTGAGGAGAATCGCACGCAGCTATTGCAGCGAATGGAAGTGGTGATGGGAGGCCTGACACGCATTGGTGTGCGCGCCGTGCCACTTGGCACGGAAGAAATCGTGGAGCTTTACTACAAGCTCTTTAATCCAGGGGATACGGAAAAGCCTATCAACATCACCCAAGCGACGCAGTAAAATATAAATATCATGGGAATTATTGACACAATATTAGGAAGAAATAAAAAGGCAGACAAACCGCAAACAGTGACGGCGATTTTACCTGAAGAAATCTATCAGACGGGGGTTTTGGAATTGAAAGATGTAATCGCACCATCAGCGCTGAAAATTTCTCCGAGAGAGCTTAATCTAGGCGACAAGATCGCGCGCACATTCTTTGTGATCTCATATCCGCGATTCCTAACGGAGAGCTGGTTTGCGCCTATTATCAATCTTGACAGGATATTTGATATTTCTATTTTTATCCACCCGATTGACACAGCGCAAATATTAAGGCAATTCCAAAAGAAAGTGGCCGAGGTGCAAAGCCAAATATCTATGCGAGAAGAGAAAGGGCTCGTGCGCGATCCAGTATTAGACACAGCATATCAAGATCTTGAGCAGCTGCGCGACAATCTCCAGCAAGCGCAAGAAAGAATTTTTGACGTAGGCCTTTATATGACTATATATGGCACGACGGTAGAAGAGCTGGACAAAATCGAATCCGAAATAAAATCTATTTTAGAATCAAGACTCGTGTATATAAAGCCCGCTCTATTCCAGCAGGAGCAGGGATTTAGAAGCGTGCTTCCTATTGGCACAGATGAGCTTGAGGTGCACTCAAAACTTAATTCAGCGCCACTTTCAAGTATCTTTCCATTTATTTCTTTTGACCTAACGAGCGATAAGGGAATTTTGTATGGGATAAACAGGCACAATTCTTCTCTAATTCTTTTTGATAGATTCTCCTTGGAGAACTACAACTCCGTGACCTTTGCCAAAGCCGGAGCAGGCAAAAGCTACTGCTCGAAGCTTGAGATTTTGCGTAGCCTTATGTTTGATACAGATGTGCTCGTGATCGACCCTGAGAGGGAATACGAATATTTGGCAGAAGCCACCGGCGGCAGGTATTTCAATATTTCGCTTACAAGCGAGCACCATATCAATCCGTTTGACCTCCCTAAGCCTCGTGAAGATGAATCCGCAGCCGATGTGCTCCGCTCTAATATCATTAATCTCGTGGGGCTTTTCCGCCTGATGCTTGGCGGGCTTACGCCAGAAGAAGATGCGATCGTAGATCGCGCGATATCAGAGACGTATGCGCTCAAAGACATAACGGCAGATGCTGATTTCACAAACGCCGAGCCGCCGCTTCTATCAGACTTTGAGCTTGTGCTTGCCGGAATGGAAGGAGGAGAATCGCTCGTGCAGCGCCTCGAGAAATATACAAAAGGCACATGGGCGGGATTCATCAACAAGCCGTCAAACGTAGATATCGACAAGAAATTCGTGGTGTTTTCCCTCAGAGATATGGAAGATGAATTGAAGCCCGTCGCAATGTACATCGTGATGCACCACATTTGGAATGCGATCAGAGAGAAGCTCAAAAAGAGGCTCTTAGTGATTGATGAGGCATGGTGGATGATGAAGAGCGAAGATACGGCATCATTTTTGCTTTCGCTTGCAAAACGAGGAAGAAAATATTTCTTAGGGCTCGCTACAATCACGCAAGATGTGGAAGATTTTTTGAAGAGCCCTTATGGCACGCCCATCATTACGAACTCTTCGATTCAAATTCTCCTCAAGCAATCTCCATCTTCTATTGATATGATCCAGAAAACATTCAACCTAACGGATGAAGAAAAGTATCTGCTTCTGGAATCAGACGTAGGGGAGGGAATATTCTTTGCCGGCCTCAAGCACGTGGCCATCAAGATCATCGCCAGCTACACCGAAGATCAGATCATCACATCAGATCCCTCGCAGGTGCTTGCCATAAAGGCCGCCAAGAGGGAGAGGGAAGACGAATTTAATACAAAATGAATGGCAAGCAAAGAATAGGATCTGCAGCTGCAATCGTCTTTGTGACATTTGCATTGGCCGTGGACCTCTTACAGATCTTGCTTGATGTTGTCGTCATCGGAGCAGTGGTAAATCGGATTATAGACATCGTCGTACTTATATTATTTTGGATTGCCTTTAAATTAAAAGGGGTAAATTTCACCAAAACCAGAGCACTGATATTTTTTGGGCTTGCATTAATTGAGCTTATCCCTGGAGTAGATGTATTCCCACTTTGGACGATCGACATCATCGCTGTAATATTTTTAGTAATGGCAGAAGACAAGCTTGGGCAAACCGGAGAAGCTCTGATCAAAAATCCAGCCACACGACAGATTCTAAAACGAGGTATAATGAGAGGTGTAAACAAAACGATTGATAGCCAACCAAAACTCCGCGGAGCAATTGAGAGGGCAAACAAAATAAGCGTGCAAAAAAAATCCAAGCAAAATAGGCAAAATGAAAATATCGATGAACAAAAAATGGCAGCTTAGCGTAGGAGCTTTCGTTATACTCCTTCTGCTCTTAATGATTGCAAACAAATCTTTTGCAGACAGCGCAAATCTACCTGTACCAACCGAAATACCTGAACTGGAAGAGCAGATAAGCACAGATGTGTCCCCATCCTCTCCCAAACCTGGGGACACTGTAACAATCACTCTCTCAGCATTCGGCACAGATTTAAATACTGCAAATATTTCTTGGTCAGTAAACGGCAGCATAGTCAAAAGCGGCAAAGGAAATAGAATACTCCAGATCACAGCTGGCAAATCAGGTAGTGCAACTTCAGTAATTGCAAATATAAAGCCTGAAAATGGTAGCACGATCAGGAAGATATTTAGCATAAATCCAGAGACTGTCGACATTGTGTGGGAAGCGCGCACATATTCGCCCCCTTTTTATCGCGGTAAATCTTTATTTTCTCCGCAAGCAGAAGCTGTGTTTGTAGCTATGCCAAATCTTACAAGCAAAAATGGAGTTACTACGCCGCCAAACAAAGTCACTTATATCTGGAGGCAGGATACTCGAGTGGTCGGAGACAGATCCGGGTATGGAGTAAACGCATTTTTGTATAAAGGTAAAATTTTAGCCTCTCCTGTGATCATAGACGTAGCCGCATCTGATGGGAATGGGCTCCAAGCTGAAAACTATATTTCTTTATCTCCTTTTGGCAATATGATCGGTGTTTATGAAAACAGCCCTATCTATGGAATATTGTTTGGTAGGGAACTATCAGGAGGTTTTGATTTTGGCGACAAAGAAGAAAGGACGATATCAGCATATCCATATTATTTTGGAATAACCTCTAAATCAGATCCGGATCTATCATACTCATGGGCAATCAATGGATCAACGATCAATGTCCCCGAGGCACAAAACGAAATGACTCTCCGAAATTCAAACGGAGAAACGGGCCAATCTATACTTGATGCTTCTATTACCAATAATGCAAATATTTTGGAGGGAGCAAAAACGGAAAGTGTAGTAAATTTTGCAAAGCCATCTAAGGTATTTCCGCTTTAATGAAGAAAGCCTTTAAAATCTTAAACTTTTTGATTATTTTGTCGTCGGCTGCTTTTGCAAAAGCTGCTGCTACAGTATTTGATAAATACACAGTGCTCACGTCCGTCCCCGGCCTACAATCAGGCACTGTAGACACAAATAAAACCGACCTCTCCACCTACCTTGGCTCTCTCTACAAATTTGGTGTAGCAGCCGCAGCAGGATTAGCTGTAATCATGGTGATATGGGGAGGGATAGAGTACATCACAGCTGTTGCTGGAGAAGGGAAGAGTGGAGGGAAAGAAAGAATTACTTCTGCAATACTGGGACTGCTCCTGGCTTTGGGCTCTTACATCATTTTGAATACCATTAATCCTGATTTGCTTAGTTTGAAGTTTACACTGCCAAATGCTGTGATAAAAATGGATCCGATCGATCTCAAAAATTATCAAGCGGGATATACAGTAAACGAAGACGGCACTATTACATACGCAGGCGAACCAACCGGAAGCGTGACAGATACGCCAATTGGCTCGAAGCCCGCCACTGCATCTGCAGTACAAAATGATGATGGCACTTACAGCTTTACGACAAACAATCCTGGCTTAGATACAGATGGTATAAATCCTCCGCCTTTTAGCGATCCAAATTGGTATGACGGCAACGGTAATTTAAAGCACGGCTATCAAAACGGCACCTCCGTCCCTGGCCTAGATGCAAACAGTGATTACTACGTGGCAGTACCGAACAACACCATTCCACTCAGAACACCTGTAACGATCATAAACAACACGACAGGAAAAAGCGTAGAAGGTATTGTAGGGGACCATCAAGGAGCTGCTGCTGTGGCCACTACTCCATACACAGAGATGTCATTTGCAGCTGCAAGAGACACTGGCGGCTGGACAGGAAAAGGAAATAGTATGCAGAATCACAATTACACATATATTTATCACACGCAATAATTTATGAATTCTGTATAATAGATACATGAAGAATCTAAATATAGATAAATATTTGTTGTCATTTATTTTAATATTTTCTTTATTTCAAATATCCTCCGCCGCAACACTTTTCCCTGGATATCAGCCGCTAACACCTGTTCCTGGAATTCAGCCTGGGCCAGTAGACACAAATAAAACCGACCTCTCCACCTACCTTGGCTCTCTCTACAAATTTGGTGTAGCAGCCGCAGCAGGATTAGCTGTAATCATGGTGATATGGGGAGGGATAGAGTACATCACAGCTGTTGCTGGAGAAGGGAAGAGTGGAGGGAAAGAAAGAATTACTTCTGCAATACTGGGACTGCTCCTGGCTTTGGGCTCTTACATCATTTTGAATACCATTAATCCTGATTTGCTTAGTTTGAAGTTTACACTAGGAGACGCAAATATAGATATGAAAAATCAGGCACAAGGGCAAACTAATACCACTAAGCTAAACGATGGGTCGACGGTGACAAGCAACCCAGGCGGAGGTGTGACGATAGATGGTAAGCCAGTAAATATGGGTGGAGGATTTTAAATAAGCTATAATTAAACAATGAACCGCAGAAGAATCATACTCATACTTTCTATAGTACTCGTGATCGCAATCGCTGTGGCGATATACTTCGCGCTGACGGGCCAAAAATTCGTAAGCCCGATAAGTGTGGGAGATGGGGGCAACACAGGAGGAGGCTCATCTTCGAGCTACGATGCAGTGCCTTCTAAAAAAGCAGTGGTTGGTGCAGACACTACGATCGGCACCGCTACTGACACCGGCGTGCTAAAAATCCCTCGCCTAAGACAGCTCGCCACAGTACCTACCTCTGGCGACATAATTCTGACGAGGCAGGTAGATGTAATAAAAGAAAGAGTCAAAACAAAAGAGACGCAGTATTTCGTAAGATATATGGATCGCGCTTCGGGGCACGTGTTTGATATCCGCACCGATTCTCCTGCAGCGCTTGAGATTTCCAACACCACAATTCCAAAAGTATACGATGCTATTTTTACTCCGGACGGCAATTCCATCATCACGCGCCTGCTATCAGAAGCGAATCCTGATCAGATTTTGACGTATTTCGTATCAATGAAGGACAAAAAGACGGGGATAGCATCTTCTACTAACGAAAACAAAACAGTAGGAGATATAGGCACCTTGAGCAAGACAGGCCTTAAGGAAACAAGCGGCACCTATCTGGCGCCTGATATAAAAGAGATCGCCCTCTCGCCATCTGGCTCCAAGATCCTCTCGCTCTACGACACAGCAGACGGTGGCAAGCTTGCGGTATCTGCGCCATCAGGCAGCAGCGAGAAAACAGTGTTCACACATCCCCTTCGAGAATGGCTACTGAATTTCGCAGGTGAAAGCAAGGTGATACTGACTACCAAGCCATCGGGCAATGTGAACGGCTTTGCATATTCGCTTGATCTGGCTTCTGGAGGCTTAACTAAAGTGATGGGAGATATCGCTGGGCTTACGGTGCTGCCAAACAAAGACGGCAG
>JAZJXR010000018.1:10813-23730 GCA_040390775.1 Patescibacteria group bacterium
ATCCATAAAGCTTTTCTCATATGAAAGTAAAGATGGCCAGCAAACTATATTGCCGCTATCGACTCTGCCAGAAAAATGCATCTGGGCTAATACACAAAAAGAAGTGACCTACTGCGCTGTGCCAACAAACATTCCAAACGGGGTTTATCCAGACGCTTGGTATCAAGGCCGCGTATCATTCAGTGATAATATCTGGAAAATAAACGTCGCGACGGGGGAGACGAATATAATCTCGAGCCTGCCGAGGGAATCTAGCCAGCAGATCGATGCAATGAATCTAAAGCTCTCTGATGATGATAGCTACATTACTTTCATAAACAAAACAGATCTGACACTGTGGGGCCTAAACCTCGTTATAAAAAATTAGCTATTCTACGTATTTGATAATTATGTGACGGTTTTTGGCCTCTCCTAAAGATTCTGTTTTTATATTAGGCGAGCCTTCTAGATGCGAGTGCACCACCATTCTTTCATAAGAGCTCATCGGATCCATTTCTACGTCTATTTTAAAGGCCCTAGCTCTATCTGCGAGCACGCCGGCTTTAGCTTTTATTTCTTCCTCTTTTTTGGCACGCATACCGTTTACATCAAGTGCGATCTTGGCATCTTCGCCCAGCTCCTTTGCAAGCATTCTTTTAAGAATATGCGAAATGGCCTCGAATTTTTCGCCCTCACGGCCAACAAGCGCCGCTTCATCATCTGATTCTATAGAAATTTTCCACACACCCCTTTCTTCAGACACTAGAATTGCGGGGGATGCGACGCCAAGCTTCGAGAGGAGCTCTTCCGTGATTTGCTTTATTCTCTCCATAGGCTCTCATATTAGCCGGCCTTACGCGGAAGTCAAATCCCTTTCCTTCTGACCACAAGCTCCTGAAATGAGGTAAAAATATTACGTACAGACCAATACAGAGGAAGAGCTGACGGCAAACTTAATGCAATAAAACCAATCAATACGGGTAAAAAATATTTCATTTGCATCTGCATTGATTGTGCAAACTGCTGTTGCATGTTTTTGTCTGTATTTACTTCCGGCTTCTTGCCAACAGAAGTGACGATATGAGCTTGGATGAACTGTGTGACACCCGCAAGAATTGCCATAAAGATGTTTTTGCTGCTGATATCAAGCACCCCGAGGAACATCATATTTACGGCATCTGGAACCCTCACAAAAGAGTATAGGGCTTCAGGATGGATGGTAGGAAGGCTTTTGAATACATAATATAGAGCAATAAGAATAGGGAATTGAATGATCACAAGAAGAATCATTGAGAAGGGATTAACTTTGTATCTCTTGTATAGAGCGAGCGTTTGCTTGGCCTGCTCTTCTTTATTTTGCACAGCCTCCTTGATGCGGGCGAGCTCGGGCTCTATTTCTTTGAGAGCAAGCTGGGTCTTGATCGCCTTTTTGGAGATTGAGTACAGAAGCACGCTAACGAAAAGGGTCAGCACCACTACTGCAAGCCCTGCATCATGGCCTGGGAGCACATCAATCAGCCATACGAGCGAATTATAAAGAGGCCTGTAGAATATTGTGTTGAACATCTGGCTATTGTAGCAAATTCTGAAGCTTCGTGTGAATATCCTTAAAATCTGCCTCTATTAGGCCCTTTTTTATATACATAATGCAGAAAATGGGGGATTTGAGACTTGGAGCCACTTTCATCATGGCCGCTCTGGCCCTTCTTTTAGCTCGGCTCCTATCCACAGAGCCTCCGCACTCCTTTTTGGAGGCTATAAAGGCAAATTTGCTCACCTTTGCAGGAGCTACTTTTAGAGAAAATATGTTGGTAGATAAGGATTTTCCAGCCCTTGAGAGGCTCAAAATCTCATCTTTAGACAGGCGGCTAGGCCGTGCAAACATAGGTTAGACCGTCGAAAGCTTCTTTCGGCCTTTCTGCCTGCGGCGCTGAAGCACCCTCTTTCCATAGGCCGTCTTGCTGCGAGTCAAAAAGCCGTGGCTCTTAGCTCTGCGCCTCTTTTTAGGTTTGTATGTGAATGACATAGGGAGGAGTATAAAGTAGAAAGCAGAAAGTATCAAGGGCTGCTCCAGAATAAATGTTATCCACACGTTATCAACATACTTATAAACATTTTTCAAGTTATGCAAACTTTTTTGGGGGATATAATAGTCAGCACTCTATGGAAGAAAAAGAATCACTTTGGAATAAGGTCCTATCTGACATGGGTCTTACTCTTTCCAAGGCAAATTTTGCTATGTGGTTTAAAGATACCTTTATAGTAAAGATCGAGGAGGGCACGGTGTCCGTCGGCGTGCCCTCTGCCTTCGTAAAGGAATGGTTTGCCTCAAAGTATCACAAGATGATCTTCAAATCGCTGCGTGAAGCATCCGAGCATGTGCGCGCTATCGAATATGTAATAGTCAAAAGCGATGCGAAGAAGATTGTGGAAGATGACAGCAAGAAAAAGCGCTTTTCGAGCTTTGAGCTGCCTCTCGCAGACCTTTATATAAACAAAGACGACAACCTGAACCCCCGCTACACTTTCGACAATTTCGTAGTAGGCTCATTTAACGAGCTTGCTCACACAGCTGCGCAGGCAATCATAAAAAACCCAGTGTCATACAACCCGCTATTTTTTTATGGCTCGACAGGAAGAGGCAAGACGCACCTGATTCAAGCGACGGGGAATTACTTGAAGCGAGCTGATCTGAACAAAAAGGTGTACTACATAACGAGCGACAAATTCAATCAAGAATTTACTTCGATGATTCTAGATGGCAAGGTGAATCTATTTAAAGAGAAATATAAGAAATATGACGTGTTCATCATGGACGATATTCAGTTCTTATCTAAAAAAGAAAGAACACAAGAAGAGCTCTTCCACCTATTCAATTATCTTTCAGACAACAACAAGCAGATTATATTTTCTTCTGATCAGCATCCAAATTACATAAATGATCTGGAAGATAGGCTAAAGAGCAGATTCGTATCAGGAATGATCGTGGATATTCCAGCTCCTGATTATGAATCTAGGATTGCAATCGTTAGGAATAAAGCGAGATCAAGGAGCGTGGATCTGCCTGAAGACGTGATCGATTACCTTGGAAGCGTGGTGGAAGGGAATATCCGCGAGCTTGAAGGCATCGTGAACAACATCAGCGTCCAAATGGAGCTCAAGGGCCGCATGCTTGATCTAGGAGAGATAAAGCACCTAGTGAAGGACACCTCGAAGCCTGCCAAATCCGTATCCGTCAAAGACGTACTTAAAGCCATCTCACAATTTTATGATATAGAAGAATCCAGTATTACAGATAAGACCCGAAAGAAGGAGGTGGTAAAGCCGCGCCAAATCGCTATGTACATCCTAAGAGAGGATTACAATATTTCTTATCCTGCAATAGGTGCCAAGCTTGGTGGGCGCGATCACACCACAGTGATCCACTCTTACGACAAAGTGAAAAACGATATCAAGACGAATAATCAGCTAATCCAAGAGCTTACCAAAATCCGCGCTATGCTGTAGATAAGCTGTGGAAAAATATCAAGTTATCCCCAGTCAAAACAAAAAAGAAAACTTACCAACAATTAGCCACAGAGTAGTCCACAGAAAATGAATAATAAAAACAACAAAAATATGCCAAATACAAAGAACAAAATCACTTTATCCACTTATACACAGAGCATTATTCTTATTATTAATTTATATATATGAAAATAGAGATAATAAGAGAGAAGCTTTTAGAAGCGGTCTCATCAGCTGAGAAAGTTTCTGGCAAGCATGTAGCGCTTCCAATACTTTCGCTCATCATGCTTGAAGCGAAGGGTGATACCTTGGCTCTCAAGGCCACTAATTTGGACGTAGGGGTGGAAGTAACCTTACCGGCAAAAATATCCGAAGAAGGCACTTTGGCGCTTTCTGGATCGATCTTGAAATCATTCCTTGCGAATATCAAAAGTAAGAACGTGGTATGCGAGACGGAGGAAAATATTTTGAAGATTAAAACTGATGAAGGGGAGGTGTCTATCAACACTTCTTCAGCAGAAGAATTTCCAATGATCCCAAAGATCGAGGGCGAGAAATCTTGGAAAATCGGAAGCAGGGATTTTGTCAGCGGGCTTAATTCCGTGCTTTGGGCGGCGTCTGTTTCTACGATCAAGCCAGAGCTTTCGAGCGTGTTTGTGAAGGAAGAGGCAGATGATTTGGTGTTTGTGGCTACGGATTCGTTCAGGCTTGCGGAAAAGAAAATCAAAAGCAAAACAGCGCGCGGCTTTGATCCGATTTTGATTCCGTTTAAAAACGCTCTTGAAATCGTGCGAATTTTCGAAAGCTATTCTGGAGAATTGGATATTGTGATATCTAAAAATCAGCTCTCAATCACGACCCCTACAACCCATCTTTCTTCAAGGCTTGTGGATGGCAATTTTCCCGACTATAGGCAGATTATGCCCAAAGAATTTGAAACGAAAGCTACAATGCTAAAGCAGGATCTCCTACAGGTGCTCAAGCTCTCAAGCTTTTTTGCTGATACCTTCAATCAAATAATCATTTCGATCATGCCATCGAAGAAGCTTATGAATATTTCTACAAAAAATAATACTGTGGGAGAAAGCCGCCAAGAAATCAAAGCGGCGACAGAAGGAGAAAGCGTGACGATGCCATTTAATCATCGCTATGTGTTTGATTGCTTGCAATCGATAGATAGCGAGAGCCTCGTTATGAAAATAGCAGGCGCTCAGAAGCCGCTGGTGATCTCTCCTGCGTCTAATTCTTCATTCACCTACCTCATCATGCCAATGAACAGGTAGAGCCAAACAAAGGGTATGTACAGATTGTACCTACCCTTTACTAACATGAACTTTTCCATAAACTCTTTTTTCGAAAAATATAAGCATCTAAAGAATCCTAAAGACGACAAGATTAGGATCGCAATAATAATTTCAGATGTGCTTGGAATTGAAATAGGGGAGGAGCTTGTAGAAATAAAAAAAGATACACTATCAATAAAAGCAGATAGCTATCTCAAAACAGAAATATTTATGCGCAAAGATAAAATTCTTGAAGCGCTAAACCAAAACAAATTTTTTATAACAGAGATAAGATAATGCAAACTTACAACAAACTCGTGCGAGATAAAATTCCGGATATTTTGGATCAGAAAGGAATCAAATATGAAAAGAGAATTGCTGATGATGCAGAATTCAAAATTGAGCTAATTAAAAAACTTGATGAAGAGGTAAAAGAATTCATGGAGGCCGGATCTCCGGAAGAGCTTGCGGATGTGCTCGAGGTAATTAATTCTCTCAAAGAATTACCAGATTACAAATATGTGGAAGAAATCAGAAAGCAAAAATTCATAGAGCGTGGCGGATTCGACAAAAAGATTATCTTAAAGGGAGAGAAAGATTAATACCCGAAGGCTAAGTCTTTGGGTTGCAAAAATATGTTTTTTGGTTAATCTGGGGTCAGCAACACCACAATCATATGGTAAAAGTACCTGGTAAAAAAGAGCAAAGAAATCTCTACATGCGCATTCCTGAGGAAAGTAAGGATGAGCTAAAAAAGCTGGCTCGAGCTTCGTGTATGTCGCTTGATACTTATTGCTCCGCCGTGCTCCAAGACGCCATCAAAGAAGGAGTAATCTTTGGATTCGTTAAGGTAGAGAAAAAGACGTTGGCCCAAACATCCTAAAACAGGATGTTTTTTATTATGACTACTGCTTCGTGAAAGTGACAGTAGCGGCTGATTGGAATCCTGTAGAATCGGTGGCGATTGCGCGGAGGGTGTTTTGGCCTGCTGTACCTTTGGTATCGTCGAGTACGAATGAGAAGCCATAAGGTGCATATTGAGATGATCCAAGATACGCGCCTTGGAGGAAATAGTCTACTTTTGAGATAGTGTTTATTGATGACGTGTTTACACTTACATCTACTCTGGATCCTGAAGAAAGCGTCGCGCCGTTTTGAGGATTGCTGATAGAGATCGAAAGAGAATTTGTGCCCCCAAGGATGTTTGACGGAGAAGTCTGCATACCACCCGCGTAGCCATTTTCGGCAGACCATTTGCCCACAGCATATTCCCAATGTGAGAATTGCGGATCGTTTGCGGGATTCGTTGGAGCTGCGCCATTTGGATCTTCTTTGCTTACATAATACAAGATCGAATGTGGAGCGCCGTTTGATGTGCCATTTATCACAGGCTTCAATCCAGAGAGATCTTTTTGCTCCGGAGCTTCAAATTTCTGATCAGGGAGAGTGGTGAGAAGATAGTTCATATATTCATGCCACATAGGGGCCACGATGTAGCCGGCTACTTGGCGAGCAATTGGGGTGTTGTCGTTGTTTCCCATCCATGCGCCGACCGTCACCTGCGGTGTGTATCCCACAACCCATGTGTCGCGATAATCGTTCGTCGTTCCCGTTTTGGCTGCTACATCACGATCTCCAAAGTAAAGGCTCGAATGCGCGCCAAATACGGGCGTACGAGCGGTGTTGTCTGAAAGCACGTCAGAAATTAAAAGTGCTGTATCTTTCGGAAGCACTTCTTCACTTTGTTCTGAATATTCTTCGAGCACATTTCCGGCCTTATCTTGGATCTTTAGAATTCCCGTCGTTGGATGCTTGACGCCAGAATTTGCAAACACGCTGTAGGCGCCCGTCATATCCGTCAGCGTCACTTCTCCACCTCCGAGCACGAGGGATAGGCCGAAGCGAGATCTGTCTGCGAGAGTGGAGATGCCCATTTTCTCGGCAAGGTCTATGGCGTTGTTCATGCCGACTAGGTACAAAGTTTCGACAGCGGGGAGGTTGATAGATCCAGCCAAGGCATTCCTGATCGAGATTGGGCCGCGCCATTTGCCGTCGTAATCTTGGGGAGCGTAGCAAGGCGGAGTGTCTGAAAGATCATCGGCTGCGCACTCTGTGCCGAATTGGATAGGAAGGTCGTACAGGGTCGTCTCTGGCCTATATCCCATATTGAAAGCGGCCGCGTATACGAAAGGCTTGAAGGATGATCCCGGCTGGCGCTTGGCTGTGGCTACGTTGTAATTGCCGTCGATCTCTTTGTCGAAGTAATCTCTTGAGCCCACCATCGTGAGGATTTGGCCGGTAGGCGCATCGATCGTGACGAGCGCTGCGTTCGTAGCGTGGTATAGCTTGGCGTC
Source organism: Patescibacteria group bacterium (assembly GCA_040390775.1). Taxonomy (GTDB): domain Bacteria; phylum Patescibacteriota; class Minisyncoccia; order Phycocordibacterales; family CAIRYW01; genus JAQBQZ01. The sequence continues at coordinate 17,937 of JAZJXR010000018.1, forward strand.
CGTCAGAGCGTATTTATTCACGATCTCTTCGGCGTGCTTTTCCAGATCGTAATTAAGCGTAGTGATCACTTTGAGGCCACCATCGGTGAGCATCTGATCGCCGTAATGCTCTTCCAAATATTGCTTGATATACATTACAAAGTGCGGAGCCTTGATGCCGCCAGAAACATTCGGCTGGAACACTATCTTTTCGGCTTTGGCATCAGTATATTGCTTATCCGTCAGGTATTTCAGCGTGTGCATTTTTTGAAGCACTAGATCTTTTCGTTGATCAAGCTCGTCGCGGTGAGAACCATAAGGTGAATAGTATGTGGGCGATTGGGGTAAAGCAGCTAGGTAGGCCGCTTCTGCTGGGGTCAGATCGTTGGCGTCTTTGCCGAAATAAGCTTGAGAGGCTTCTTCCACCCCATAGATCGTGCCGCCGTAAGAGCTGTCGTTCAAGTATAGATTCAGGATCTGATCTTTGGTTAGGGTACGATCAAGCTTTATGGCAAGAAATATTTCTTGGATCTTGCGCTGGATCGTTTTTTGCCGTGTCAGCAGAGCGTTTTTCACTACTTGCTGCGTGATCGTGGATCCTCCTTGCGAGAATTTCATAGAAAACACATCCACTAGAAATGAACGAATTATAGAGCTTATTTTTATACCGCTGTGCTGATAGAAATCTTCATCTTCAATTGAAATTGAAGCCTCTTTTAGGTATGGCGAAATTTGATCGAAGGGTATCGCTGTGCGACGCATGTTCTGGCTTAGATCATAAAGCAGGATCGTGCCCGTCCTATCGTAGATCTTTGTGGATTGGCCGAGGATGCGCTGCTCGAATGATGCTATGTCGGGAATTTGGAGAGAAGAGAACCAAAGAAGGCCGCCGCCGATGGCTACGAAAAGTCCTGCGATTGCAATGAATACAATGTCCCGAGTATGGAGCTTCTTGCTTCGCCACAGGCTTTTGCATGCGCGGATGACATAGCGAATAGCCTTTTCAACCTCGCTGTCGATGAATGTAACGAATCTTTTAAATTTTAGGAAAATGCCTTTTAGCACGTTATTCCTGCATTATACCATAGAAAAACTATTATTTTGTGGTAGAGTTACGGATATGTTTTGGAACAAAAGCCAAATAGATACTGATCCTGATAAGATAGAAGATATCCTCACACGGGGCGTAGAGGATGCAATTGTGCTCGAAAGCATAAGGACCAAGCTTTCTTCTGGCAAGAAGCTTCGAATAAAGCTAGGTATTGATCCAACTTCACCAGATCTTCATTTGGGTCATTCTGTTGTTTTGCGTAAACTTCGCGCTTTTCAAGATTTAGGACATACTGCCGTTTTGATCATTGGTGATTTTACGGCTGTTGTCGGGGATCCTACAGGTAAATCTGCTACAAGACCTGCTCTTTCTACTGAAACAGTTGAGAAAAATATGAAGGAGTACATTTCTCAAGCTGGACTTATTATTGATACTAAAAAAGCAGAAATACATCATAATAGCGACTGGCTTGCCAAGCTACCGTTTTCAGAAGTGTATCGTTTGGCCGCGTTTATAAATGTAACGCAAATTCTTGAACGAAGCGATTTCAAAAACCGTTTACAATCTGGTTCTTCTATAAAAATTCATGAATTTTTTTATCCGCTGATGCAGGCATATGATAGCGTCGAGATAAAAGCAGATGTAGAGCTTGGAGGCAACGATCAGCTTTTCAACAATCTTGTGGGCCGCACCTTGATGGAGAAGCTAGATTTAACACCACAAGATGTACTTACTGTATCGTTGCTTGAAGGTACAGACGGAATTGCAAAAATGAGCAAAAGTCTCGATAATTATATTGGCCTACGAGATAAGCCAAATGATATGTTCGGTAAAATAATGTCAGTACCAGATAGTCTAATCATAAAATATTTCAACCTTTGTACAAATAAGGAAACTTCAGAAATAGAAGAAATCTCGGCAAAAAATCCCAGAGACCAGAAGATTGCTCTCGCAAAAGAAATTGTATCTATGTATCACGGAAAATCTGTGGCAGAAAAAGCCGAAAAGAATTTCATTGATACTTTTAGCAAAAAGGAAGTGCCAACTGATATTCAAGAAATAATTGGAGGGGGAAAGATGCTCTCAGAAATTTTCGTAGAAGCGGAGGTGATTCAATCTAAAACAGAATTTGCTACTCTCATAAAACAAGGAGCTATTACAAATCTTGATACAGGAGAAAAGCCATCTGATATACGAATCTCTGCCAGCCCAGCCACTTATAGAATAGGCAAGCATAGATTCCTCAAAATAAAATAATTATTCGTCTTCGTCCGTATCCCAAAGTAAATCAGCGTCATCATCCACTTCATCGTCTTTGGTAGTATCCGCGTCTGCATCTTCTACCAGATCATCATCTTTTTTGTCATCATCGTCTGCTAGGAAAGGATCTTTGAATTCATCTTCGCTCATTTGTATATATGTGTATATTTTGCTTTTAAACTATCTCGGCAATCATTTCTTTTGCCGGAATGCTGTATTTGTACCAAATCCATTTTTCTTTGCAACTTTACTTTTCTGTGGAAAACTTTTCTATTGCAAAATACGTCAGTGCGATTGCGATAGCATCAAATTCATCATCTATTTTTACAGTTTTGGGAATCGAAAGGAGGAGCGGCACCATTTTTATAATCGCCTTTTTATCGGCCCTGCCATCGCCGCATACAGCCAGCTTTATTTGCGGCGGGGAATATTCAAAAGCTTTGAGGCCTGCTCCTGCTGCGCATGAAAGTATCGCACCACGCGCTTCTGACACCATCATGGCCGTTTTGTGATTTGTCGCAAGAAAAAGCTTTTCAATTGCAAGAGCTTCCGGCTGCCATTTATTTATTACGATATTTATTTCCCCGCTTATTTTTGCGAGCCTCTCCGCATGAGGGAGATCCTTGCTCGTCTTGAAGCACTCCGAAAAAATATACTTTTCTTTTCCATTTTTTTCCTTTTCGAGCACGGCAATACCCAATCTCTCATACCCCGGATCAATTCCTAGAATTCTCATATTGACATTTATACCATAGAGAGTATTTTGGGGATAGAAAAACGAACAAAAGGATTCCTATGGCGAACGAAACAAATCCAGAAATTTGGCGGAGCGGCTGTGACAGAAGCATTACTTCTACAGATGATGAAGAGCGAGGGATGCTCGAATGCTTCCATGCAGATACCCAAGGAGTTTTTCTAAAAGAAGGTAGTCGCTTCTACACGGAACCAGAGATGCTATCCCTTCCTTTTGAATTATGGGAAGTTATGTATGAAGATGAGTTGTAACACCGCGATATAGTTCGCGGTATTTTTATATCAGCTTTTCCTGTTTATCTACCAAGCGCAAGGTTATGATACATTACGGATTATTGACATATTATACATTATATAGTATTATACCAAGATATGGTTCATTAAAACTTAGGGAAAAACAAAGTGGTCATAGCTATAAGCGGCGTACGAAAGTAAGCCCCTGCTAGCTATGACCAATACTGGTCTAGTATTCGTCTCTATCAGGGGCGGATAAATCTCAACTATCAGTTGGAGACAAGACTATGAAATATCCGAACATGGATTGGGGAACGATGGAAGCGGTTGTTAATAGGCTTGGTGGAGAAGAAGGCGTTGCACGCTTTCTTCGCGGCGAGGTTTGTGTCGTGCCGAAGGTATCGGATCCTGTTGCACCTAGTGAACCACTTCCATGGACCGTCGATGAAGAGGGCAATACTCACTTCGCCGTCACCTCGAATGGGATGCATCCTGCAAAGTGGGGTCCTTATCTTAGACAGCTTGGCATCGATGTTCCTGACGAGGTGTGCAATCTGCTTCTGAGGGGAGGGGATCCTTCTCTTACGGGAGTGGTGTTTAATGTCGTTGTTGTTCCGGGAGGCAAGCTTAGTCAGCGTGATCGTCTCGCTTGGAAGCTTAGAGAACGTGCTGCACTAAAGGGTTGGGGAATCCCTGCCTGGGATGTGGCTTGTCTCATTAGTGAACGGTACTCGACTGAACAGATCAAGCAGATGGGCATCAAGTTCATCGCCACTATGCATGCTCCCATCAATGGGGTGATTCGTCGCGAAGAGTTGCATCTTTTTGCATCACATACCACTGATGCTAAACAGCGGTTCAGCTCCATTCTTGACGTTATGGACGGGCTGCCCAACGGTGGCGGGTTTGCATTCATTGTCCCAAGTTCTTCAAACCTAAAATGATAGGTGCCCCGTTCCGACTTGTTGGAACGGGGATTTTTTATATCAATTTTTCCTGCTTATCTTTCGGATATTCTATATTTAGATGAGCGTAGGCTTTTTCTGTTGCGATGCGGCCGCGCGGAGTGCGCTCGAGGAATCCGATTTGAAGTAGGTATGGCTCGTTGAATTCTTCAATCGTGGCTTCTTCTTCGGATAGGGATGCGGCGATTGTGTTAAGGCCAACAGGGCCGCCTTTAAATTTGTCGATAAGCGTCACTAGAATTTTCTTGTCTTGCTCGTTTAATCCCATCTTATCTATTCCAAGAAGCTTCAGGGATTCGTCCACTACATCGTCTGACACCGGATCTCGCTTTTCTACCTGCGCATAATCGCGCACGCGCTTCAAAAGATAATTAGCTGTGCGTGGGGTCATGCGGCTGCGCTTCGCGATTTCTTTTTTACCTTTCTCATCTATAGAAATATTTAGAATATTCGCAGAGCGTGCTACGATTTTTGCGATTTCTTCTTCATTATAAAATTCAAGTCTGAATACACCGCCCGAGAATCGCGAGCGAAGAGGGGAAGAAATGAGAGCTATGCGAGTAGTGGCTGCGATCAGCGTGAAAGGCGGCAGCTCTAGCTGGATGGTGCGCGCTGATGGGCCTTTGCCGATGATGATATCGAGCACTCCTGATTCCATGGCAGGATAGAGCACTTCTTCGATCGCTTTTGAAAGCCTATGAATCTCATCGATAAAAAGAATATCGCCCGAAGAAAGATTTGTGATGATGCTTGCTAGATCGCCCACTTTTTCTATCGCAGGCCCAGAGGTGACTTTCATTTGCGAGCCTGTTTCTTTTGCAATTAGATGTGCCAGCGTGGTTTTCCCTAGCCCTGGCGGGCCGTAGAAGAGAACGTGCTCAGGAATATGATTTCTTTCTTTCGCTGCCTTGAGCAAAATGTTCAGATTTTTCTTGATCGGCTCTTGGCCTATGTATTCATCCCATAGGGTAGGGCGGAGCTTCTGGTCCAAGACCTTTTCCTCACCACCGTTTTCTTTTTCTTCGACGTCTGCCATGTATAGCCCATATCTTAGCATTTTAGGAGGGTAGAAGAAGGAGCTTGACATTAAAAGCAGAGTATGCTATCATTACTCTACAAGTTGTTTTTTGTATCCCTTCGCCAATCCCTAGATTCGGCGCGATAAATCTCTAAGCAATGGGGCATTTATGCCTTCTGGCTTATCTTAAAGGACGCTTTGGTGTACTTGATTATTCCTGAAGCTATCCTCAAAGCTATTCCTAACTTTTTGTCTAGCACGAAAAGTATTGCTTAGAGATTCATATCGCCGAGGTACTATGCTTCTCCTTTCCGTAGCATACTCCTCCTATATGATTTGCAATCTTCCCAGAAGCTTTTTTGTATGTTTTTGCAGGCAAAAAGTTTTTGTGTCGTAATAAGCCTTCTGGCTTTGGTATTGTTTGGAATTCTCGTTATGTATTTTCTCAACTATTTTTTGGAAAAGATAACAATGTTTCAATTTAATGATGCCAAAGCTAGGAGGCTTTTGTATTTCTTAAGCGGCAGTTTTCTC
>JAZJXR010000018.1:23740-24006 GCA_040390775.1 Patescibacteria group bacterium
CTATCGCCCAGGAGCGAACCAAAAAGAGCCTGACGCTGTTGGCCGAAGCCTATGCCCGAAACCACGAGCGCGAAAAGATGGTCGAAACTTACCAGCAAGTCCTGGAACTCGATCCCGATGATGCCAAAGCCAAGAGGCTTTTGTTATAATGATTTTGTGGATAAACAAATTAACCGAGTGTATCTTAAGACAATATCTGTAAACATCTTTGTTATTAGCGCAATAATTTTAATTGCAATGTTGCTACATCAGGTGGATAAGATTTT
>JAZJXR010000019.1:0-28367 GCA_040390775.1 Patescibacteria group bacterium
GCCGCGCGCCAAAGGCGCGCGGCATTTTGCATTCCACTATATTTTCTTTTGTATGATATTATTTATATATTACTAGTTTCAATATAATATATGGCCAAAGGAGAATCTCATAAGAAAGAAAAGAAGAAGCCAAAGAAAGCGAAGAAATAGCCTAGAGGAATTTTGAGGCATGATAATAGCCGCATACACAGAGTTGTGTATGCGGCTCATTCCGTTTTTCGTCTTAGCGTGAGTCGCAGCGCTAAGTCGTGAGATACTAATAGTGAATTAGCAACTCTGACAGGAGACCCATTTCCTGCATTCGAGATTTCTCTCGGGTCTACATATGCAACAATTTACCTAGAAGCCACCTCGGACGAATAATCATTTGTGCCGCTTCTCCACAGCGCAGCTTCCCATTCGCGCCTCCTGATGAGCCCTCCCACGCTTTTGTTGCCTCCTGCATTGCAATATCGCAGCATGCATTCGCTTATGACGCAGTAGTTGCTATCTGCCAGCCGTCCGCTTTGCATCGTGAGCTTGGCAAGATTGCCACTGCCCAGATTATGGCAGAACGATATCAAAGCAAACTTTTGCTCGCATGTAAGAGGCACCGTCACTATTTCTTCTACGCACTTTTCATACGTAGGAATAGTGATCGTCTCAAACCATTCATCCGCTTCAGCTTTGCTGAGTTTTTTCGGAAGCGTGGCATCCTTTGGCAGGAAGCCTAGCCGCTTGGCTTCGTAGATTTCAGCATCAGTGATGCCGTAGCCTACTTCGCGTACGGTTTTCTTGAGCCGATCCAGATGGACGGCAGATTCGCTGGTCTTTCCACAGTACAAAGGCTCGTTCTCGAACTTTTTGATTTGCTCGAGCCATTCGCGTTTGTATTCGCTTCCTTTGAACCAATCCGCGAATGCGGAAAGGAATCTACGATCTTTCGGCCGCGTATAGGGAAGTGCCTTCCGGTTTGTGTTCCTTTCGAACTCCATTTTGTGGAGATGGTTTTTCACAGCATCGATATGCGCAATGCTGTGTGCGACGATGAATGCCACGGGGGATATCATCATGCAGATGAATACTAACTTTGCAATAGTTTTCATTCAGGTTTGCTTTCGGTATTGTTGTTTGTCTATGAGCAGCCATGGAATCTCTTTTCAAGCGGAGATTTCACTTCTAATCGAGGATTATATCATTAAACAGGTTATATGTCAAATATACCTTTGCAAGCAAAATTTTTCGTGTCGGAGTAGAGATTTTGGGGCTTATCCCCACTGTTTCTTTCGCGAAAAAAGAGTAAAATGATGAAGTAAATTTTATGTCCATATCAATCACAAAAGCCAACGGTGAAAAAGAAGCATTCAATGCTGATAAGATTAACAGATCTATTGAAAGAGCTTGCCAAGGGCTGATGGATCCAATCTCGATGGTGACGCAGATCGCAACAGAGACGGAAATCACTTTGTACGATGGTATGACGACGGAAGAAATGGATCAGGCCACGATAAATGCAGCTCTGCAGAACGTCAAAGACGATATCGCGTACGACAAGGTGGCTACAAGGCTTCTCCTCAAGACTATATATAGAAAGGTGCTTGGCCAATACGACAAGGATGATGAGGATGATCTGGCTCTGAAGCACAGCGAGCAGTTCATTGCGTTCATAAAAGCTGGCGTAGCAGAAGGAAAGCTTGATCCACGCATGGAGGCCAAGTTTGATTTGAAAGAATTAGCAGGAGTGCTGAATATTGAGCGCGATGAGCTCTTCCAGTACGCAGGGCTCTCTACATTTCTCAACAGATATTCGCTGAAGAACATGGATCAAACCCCGCGCGAGACCCCGCAGTACTTTTTCATGCGTGTCGCTATGGGGCTTTCGTACAACGAAGAAAATCCTACGCTTTGGGCCAAGAAGTTTTACAACAAAATGTCGCGCTTCGAGTATATCGCTGGAGGCTCTACAAATTTGGGCGCGGGCACGATGATTCCAGCGCTTTCGAATTGCTTCCTCTTAGAAATTCACGATGATATGGGGCACATTGCAAAATCTGTGTCCGATGTAATGCTTCTTTCCAAAGGCTCTGGAGGAATAGGCGCATCCGTCACGAAGCTTCGCGCTACAGGATCGCCGCTAAAGAGCAACAATGGAGTTTCTACCGGCCCTACGCCATTTGCAAAGATTATTGATACTGCTATTCGAGCTATCCAGCGTGGAGGTAAGAAAAAAGGCGCGCTAGCTTTCTATATGGAGAATTGGCACGTGGATTTCCCTGATTTTATCGATTGGAAGCACAATGCTGGCGATGATTACATCCGAATGCGTACAGCCAACACGGCTGCATATATTTCAGACGAATTCATGAAGCGCGTAAAAGCAAACGAAGATTGGTACATGTTTGATCCTGCGGAAACCCCAGACCTCTGTGAGCTTTATGGTGCAGCATTTAGTGCGCGATACAAAGAATACGTAGAAATGGCCAAGGAGGGAAAGCTTCGCGTGTCTAAGCGTATGCCGGCCACAGAGCTTTTCCGCAAGATGCTTATCTCTCTACAAACAACGGCTCATCCATGGCTTACATGGAAGGATACGATCAATTTACGTGCGATGAACAACAACACAGGCACGATCCATATGTCGAACCTCTGTACCGAAATTTGCCTGCCGCAAGATAAAGACAATATCGCAGTGTGCAACTTGGCATCTCTTAATCTCGCTGCGCATGTGATAAATAAAGAAATTGCGTGGGGTAAGCTTGAAGAATCTGTGCGCCTTGCTGTACACCAGCTGGACAACTTAATCGATATTAACGTATTGCCAGTGCCAGAAGCTATCAAGAGTGATAAAGAAAATAGGGCCGTAGGCCTCGGAATCATGGGTGTGGCTGATGCTCTTGAGAAAATGGGGCTCGTATACGATAGTGTACCTGCTTATGATTTCGTGGACAGGATTTTCGAATTCGTAAGCTATATGGCATTCGATGAAAGCGCAAATCTTGCAGAAAAGAGGGGAAGCTATATGCATTTTCAAGGTAGCGAATGGTCCAAGGGCAAGGTGCCTTTCGATACTCTCGATAGCATGGAAAAGGATCGCGGTGTCAAAGTGTCTGTCACGCGCGAGAGCAAGCACAAAGGCTTGAATTGGGATGTGCTACGCGCCAAGGTAAAGAAGGGAATGCGAAATGCCACGCTCCTCGCTACAGCGCCAAATGCCAACATCGGCCTCATCGCAGCTACAACCCCAGGAATGGATCCAAGATTTGCGCAGGTGTTCTCTCGCAACAAAATTTCAGGAAAGTACTTGGATATCAATCACAATCTAGTGAAAGATCTGAAGAATCTTGGTCTTTGGGAGAAAGTAAAAGATCAAATCGTGGAGCTACAAGGTGATATATCAACGATTGCAGAAATTCCAGATCATATCAAAGATATATACAAAACTTCTTTCTCCACATCACCATACGCATTCATCGAAGTCGCTGCACGCGCACAAAAGTGGATGGATCAAGGAATATCGCGAAACATGTATCTAGATACTCGCGATATCGACGACATCATGAAAATTTATATGACGGCATGGGAAAAGGGCGTAAAGTCCACGTACTACCTCCACATGAAGCCTCGCCATACAGCCGAGCAATCCACTGTGTCTGTAAACAAAGGCACAGCAATTGGTAAGGTTGGATTCGGTGCTCTTCGAAAGGCTGCCGCATTAAAGCCAGTGGACGAATCAGAGCTTATGGCAAATTCTGCTCCTGCGACAATGACGGTAGAAGAGGCTGCTCCAGAGCCTGTAGCGGTTCTACAACACGTGGAGCGCCGTGAGCCTATCCAAGCTGCACTTGATATAAGCGCGCTGTCTAACATGACAGAGCCGGTAAAAGCATTTGCAAACGTCGTTAAAGCTTCCTCAAAGCCCAATGTGGTATTCGCAGGAGGTAAGACTTGCCCATCAGATCCCGCAGAGCTTGCGCAGTGTGACTCTTGCCAGTAATATACCTCTACTATGTCATTAATTGGAAAACCTTCGCCAGAAGACGTAAATTTGCATCCGATCAGGTATCAGTGGGCGTATGACCTCTATAATCAGGCTGTGCGCAACACCTGGTTCCCGCACGAAATAGCCCTTAAAGAAGATCTAGCCGATTGGGAGCAGATGACGGAGGACGAAAGGCATGCTGTGAAATTCGTGATGGCATTCTTTAATCCTGGCGAGCTTATTGTAAACCGTGTGCTTGCTCTCGGTGTGTATCCATATTTGAAATCGCCGGAATGCCATCTATATCTAGCCAAACAGATGTGGGAAGAGGCAAATCACTGCGTGGCTTTTGAATACGTGCTCGAGACGTTTCCTTTTGATCGCGAGACGATCTACCAAACCCACTTAGAAGTGCCATCAATGCAGGCCAAGGAAGCATTCATCAACAAGTATTTATCAAGGATGACGGACACAAAGCTCGATATTGAAACGACGGAAGGAAAGAAGGATTTTATCCGAAATCTTGTGGCTACAAATATTGTGATGGAAGGCACGTGGTTTTATTCTGGATTTATGGTGGCACTTTCTTTCAGGCAGCGTAATCAGCTTCGTAATTTCGGCTCTATGATCAACTGGGTGCTTCGCGATGAATCCCTTCACCTAAAATTCGGTATAAATCTTGTGCACAATATTTTGGAGGAAAATGCAGACCTATTGACAGAAGATTTTGCTACAGAGATCAGAAACATCATTATCGAAGGAGTAGCGCTTGAAAATGCCTACAACAAAGATCTTTTCCCAAACGGCATTTTGGGCCTCAATGCCGATTACGTAAACCAGTACGTGCAGTACGTGGCGGATAGGCGCCTTGAAGAGCTGGGTCTCGAAAAGCATTATGGCGTGACGAATCCTGCAAAATGGATGTCGACAGCCACAGATGTGTTTGAGCTCGTGAATTTCTTTGAATCTCAGAACACTTCATATGAAGTGGATTCCAGCGCTTCAGGTGAAAAGAAATAAGAACATCCTCCGCCTGAGTACAGGCACCTCCCTCAAGGGAGGAAGCGTTTCTGTGATACCTACCGATACCATGTATGGTATCGTTGCAAGTGCTTTTGATAAAAAAGCAGTAGAGAGAATTTTTGATATTAAAGGCAGGAACACAAAAAAGCCACTGATTGTGCTTATTTCCAAAATTGCTGATTTATCAAAATTTGGAATCTCCCCGAAGAAGGACTTCGGGGAAGCTCTTGCGAAAATATGGCCAGGTAAGATCACTGTGATTCTTCCATGCAGATCTGCAAAATTCAAATATATTCATCGTGGTGTTGGTTCCATTGCATTCCGGATTCCAAATGATAAAAGCTTGCTAAAGCTCCTTGCAAAGACAGGTCCACTCGTGGCGCCTTCAGCAAATCCAGAAGGGGTGTCTCCGGCGACGACAATCAGCGAAGCAAATAAATATTTTGGCGATAAAGTGGATCTGTATATAAATGGAGGGAAGAAATCAAGCAAGCCTTCGACGATAATAAAATTTCAAAAAGATGTTTGGGAGCTTGTGCGGGAAGGAGCTGTGCCATTTAAAAAGCTTTGTGGTATACTGAAAATATGAAGCAAAATAAGGCTCCAATCGTAATATCTGTCGGCGGATCTCTGATCGTGCCCGAAGAGATAAACATATATTTTTTATCTGAATTAAAGAAGCTTATTGATAGCAAGGTCAAAAAAGGCGAGAGATTTATAATAATTACAGGAGGAGGAAAGACAGCGCGAAATTATCAGAGCGCTGGCAAAGCTATCACCAAGCTCCGTAGCTCGGACGTAGATTGGCTCGGCATTCATTCCACGCGTTTGAATTCTCAGCTTGTGAAGACGATTCTGCTTCCGCATACAGAAGAAGTGGTAGTGCACGATCCGCATGCAGATATTGTGTTCAAAAAGCCTGTGCTTATTGCTGCTGGATGGAAGCCAGGGTGGAGCACGGATTATGATGCGGTACTCCTAGCTAAAAGATTTGGAGCAAAAAAGCTTATCAATCTTTCAAACATTGATTATGTGTATGATCACGATCCTCGTACTCACAAGAATGCTGTAAAAATTGAACAAATTTCTTGGAAAAATTTTCGAGCGCTTATTCCAAAGAAATGGGATCCAGGGCTAAACAGTCCATTCGATCCTGTAGCAAGCCGCGAAGCAGAAAAGATCAAGCTATCCGTCGCTATCATAAACGGCCAGAAAATAGAAGAAATCGAGAAATTCCTCAGCGATAAAGAATTTGTGGGGACTTTAATTAACTAGCACCACAACTTTATCTCCACCAATTTCCGCGAAGCCGCTTTTGATTGGGAAGTCTTGATTAGATATTTTTATAACGCCTTCTTTAAGAGTTGTGATGAGCGGAATGTGGCCTTTGAGGACTGTGATAACGCCGGAAGTTGTAGGTAAAGAGACTTCAGAAGCCTCGCCTTCAAATATTGTGCCATCTAAAGAATAAATTTTAAGATTCATGAATTATTCTGCTGCTTTTACTTCTTCAATGCCTCCAACGAGATAGAACGATCCTTCTGGTTTATCATCATGCTTGCCTTCGATGATCTCTTTGAATCCTCGCACCGTCTCTGCTCGCGTGAGGAACTTTCCTGGGCGTCCTGTGAATTGCTCCGCTACGAAGAACGGCTGAGAAAGGAATCTTTGAATCTTGCGAGCTCTTTCTACAAGAAGCCTGTCATCTGCTGAAAGCTCTTCAATTCCAAGGATAGAAATAATGTCTTGCAGATCCTTTTGCTTCTGGAGAATGCGCTGTACTTCACGAGCTACAGCATAGTGCTCCTCGCCGACGATATTCGGGTCAAGAGCTCCTGAAATAGAATCAAGAGGATCTACAGCAGGATAAATTCCAAGCTCGGAGAGAGGTCGAGAAAGCACAATTGTGGAATCAAGGTGAGCAAAGGCTGTGGCTGGTGCTGGGTCCGTCACGTCATCCGCTGGCACGTAGATTGCTTGTACGGATGTCACGGATCCCTTTTTTGTAGAAGTGATTCTTTCTTGAAGAGCACCCATCTCGTTCGCAAGTGTCGGCTGGTATCCCGCAGCTGATGGCATGCGGCCGAGGAGAGCAGATACTTCAGATCCCGCCTGAGTAAATCTAAAAATGTTGTCAATAAAGAAAAGCACATCTTTACCTTCTGTGTCGCGGAAATATTCCGTCATAGTAAGCCCTGCGAGAGCTACACGGAGGCGGGCTCCTGGCACTTCATTCATCTGGCCGAATACAAGAGCCGTCTGCCCAAGCACGCCGGAATCTTTCATTTCGTGATAAAGATCGTTTCCTTCACGTGTTCTTTCTCCCACACCAGCAAATACAGAATATCCTTTTTGCACTGTGGCTACATTGTGAATCAGCTCTTGAAGAAGCACTGTCTTGCCCACGCCGGCTCCTCCAAAAAGGCCGATCTTTCCTCCCTTAATGAAAGGGCAGATCAGGTCGATCACTTTGATACCTGTTTCAAAAATTGCTACCTCTGTAGATTGTTCTGTAAAATCAGGAGCTTTGCGGTGGATCGCCCAGCGCTCTTTCGTCTCAACTGCTGGCATACCATCGATAGGCTCACCAAGGAGGTTGAACATGCGGCCGAGAATCTCTTTGCCCACTGGGACAGAGATCGGAGCTCCGGTGTCTACGGCTTCATCTCCTCGCTTCAGGCCGTCGGTTGGACCCATAGCCACGCATTTGACGCGCCCGCCACCGAGGTGCGAAGCCACTTCGAGCGTGAGCTTCTTCTGCTCTTTTCCTTCGCCGTTCATAATTTCAATTGCGCTATAGATCGCAGGAACGCCGCCTTCGAATTCGATATCTACTACTGGACCGATCACCTGAATTATTTTTCCTTTCATGTTTTTATTTATAAATTATTATGCTGCTAATTGTGCTTCCAATGCTTCCTTGCCGGATGTGATCTCGATAAGCTCCTTTGTGATCTGGGCCTGACGCTCTTTGTTGTACTTGATCGTCAAAGCTCCGATCACATCCTTTGCACTCTCTGAAGCATTCTTCATCGCCATCATCCTTGCCGCATGCTCAGATGCATTTGCTTCTAGGATAGAGTGAAATATTTCGAGCTCTACAAGAGTAGGCACGAGATTTTTGACGATCGTAGCAGGGGATGGCTCAAATTTGTATTCTTTATTATCTAAATTTTCAGTAGATTTCAAATCAGCAAATTTTCCTGTGGCAGGAATAATATTATTTACCACAGAATTTAGTGTCTCGTTATTCAGCGGAAGAAGCGGGCGGTGCACAGCTTCTTGCTTTAGCGCTGATACAAAATTCGTATACACGATATCGATTCGATCGTATTTTTTGTCTATAAAAAGTGAAAGCACAAACTCTGAAATATGCTTGGCTTCAGATAGAGACACAAAATCTCCTGCTTGCTCAAAGCTTTTTACTACATTTTCGCCTTTTCGTGTAAAGAAATCCCGGCCCTTTTTGCCTACCGCTATGATATCTGAGTTGGGCATTGTGGCTAGGAGCTCTGCGCTTTTTCGCGTCACATTTGCATTAAACGCTCCCGCTAGGCCTTTATCAGAAGAAATAACTACGATAGCATTTTTGCCATTAGCTCGCTTTTCAAATAGGGGAGAAAGAGATCTGATATCTTCTCCTGTGCTTTTTTCGATTTTCCTCAATATATCTAAGGCATATAGTGCGTAAGGTCGGCCTTTGATGGCGGCTCCTTCAGAGCGGCGCATTTTGACGGCAGAAACAGCCTCCATCGCCTTTGTGATCTGCTGGATGTTCTTTGTCGATTTTATTCTGTTTTTGATTGCTCTAGATCCGGCCATTTTTACTGAATTATTTTCCGAAATAATTATTAGTGAAATCAGCGATAGCATCCTTGAGCTGTGGCTCTGTCACGTCATCATACGCGGCTTTTTCGCGGAGAGTCTCGACGAGCTTTGTATATCTCTCAGACAGGAATGCTGTCAGGCCTTTCTCGTACTCGCGCACTTTATCAACCGATACATTATCGAGATATCCTTTGCCTGCTGCATAAATTGCAACGGCCTGTTCGTCAAATGATTGAGATGTGTACTGGCCTTGCTTTAAGAGCTCTGTAAGCCGGCGCCCTCGATCGATTTGGCGCTTCGTCGCAGCATCAAGATCTGATCCGAATTGCGCGAAGGCTTCGAGAGATCGGAATTGAGCAAGATCAAGCTTCATTCCTCCGGAGACTTTCTTCATAAGCTTTGTCTGTGCGCTTGATCCTACGCGTGATACAGAGAGGCCCACGTTAATCGCAGGGCGAATACCCTTGAAGAACAGCTCTGATTCAAGAAAGATCTGGCCGTCTGTAATAGAAATTACGTTTGTTGGAATGTATGCAGAAATATCTCCGAGCTGCGTTTCGATAAGAGGGAGCGCTGTGATAGATCCTCCTCCAAAATCTTTGTTCAGCCTTCCTGCGCGCTCGAGTAGGCGAGAGTGGAGGTAGAACACGTCTCCCGGATAAGCTTCGCGGCCCGGCGGGCGCTTCAAGAGGAGCGAGATTTGGCGATATGCCCAAGCATGCTTGGAAAGATCATCATATACGATTAGCACATCCTGGCCCTTGTCGCGGAAATATTCTGCGATCGCGCAGCCTGTAAAAGGGGCTAGATATTGAAGAGCTGCAGGATCTGATGCAGCAGCAGATACGACGACAGTGTAATCCATTGCACCTTCTTTTTTGAGCTTTTCTACAATCTGAGCGACTTTAGATTCCTTTTGCCCCACAGCCACGTACACGCAGATCGTAGGATTTTTTTCTCGCTTCTGGTGGATGATCGCATCAATCGCAATCGCTGTTTTTCCTGTGGTTCTGTCTCCAATTATAAGCTGGCGCTGGCCACGGCCAATCGGGATCATCGCATCGATCGCTTTGATGCCTGTATGCATCGGCTGATCTACAGATTGGCGAGTGATCACACCCGGTGCGATAGTCTCCAGTGGATACGTTTTTGCTGTTGCTGCATTTATCGCTGGCTTGCCGTCCTTCGGTGCAGCCAAGCCTCCAACCACGCGCCCAAGAATATCATCGCCCACTGTGATCGAAAGAATCTTGCCTGTAGCCGTCACTCGGCAGCCTTCAGTAATATTTGATCCATCTCCAAGCAAAATTGCGCCCACAGAATCTTCTTCAAGGTTTAGCGCCACGCCAAGCACCTTGCCGCCATTTGAATCCTCAAATTCAATCATCTCGTTGTAGCGCACCTCGGAAAGCCCTTGCACGCTTGCTACGTTGTCCGCAAATTTGCTGACAACTCCAACATGAGCCACTTCGTCACTTGCTTTGATAGCTTTGAGCTCACTCTTTATTGATTCGATGATTGATTCCTTGGACATAATTGTTAAATTCTTATGGCGTTAATTTTGCTTTTAATGCTCGCGTCTATAATATAATCTCCGATTTTTATTCTTGATCCACCTAGCAAAGATTTATCTTCTGATACTGTGAGGGCTACGCGTTTTCCTGCAAACGAATGTGGAAACGCTGCATCTTCTTTATCTGCAGCGTTTATTTCTACATCTATAATTCCGTGGCGTTTGTTGTAAAGCTTTTTCCAAAATGCAATTACATCGCTTAGGCGGGAAGTCTTACCTTCGCGTACCAGAAGCTTTGCAAAATCCTTGTACACCGCGCCTGCATGCTCGGATCCTGCTTCTGCTAGAGCTTTGTCCAAGATTTCTGCGTATTGTTTGGTAGAAAGCTTCATTATTTTTGGACGAACTTTTCTACACTCAGTGCCTCTTTAGAAGCTTCTTCTGCAAGTTTGCTTTTGCTATCTGCGTTCAGATATTTGCCGACAGTTGCTTCTATCGCTGCCGCTACAATTTCCTTCATTTCGCCTTTTAATTCAGCGTGGATTTTGTCTTGCTCTGATTTCATTCTAGCCTCTGCTTCGCGGATCACTTTGCTCGCTGATTCGGCCGCATCCTTTTCGAGCTTGGCTTTGAGTACAAGCGCTGCTGCTTCCGTCTGCTTTATTATCTCTGCTCCACGCTTTCTTGATTCCGCTAGGGTCGCCTCTTCAAGAGCTTTGATTTCTTCAAGTTTGGATTCGATAGAAGAAGATTTCTCGGCCGCTTCTTTTGCTCCAGCCGCCCTTTCATCAAGCACTTTTAGGATCGGCTTGTATACAAGCTTCCAAAGCACGAACGCAAGAATGGCAAAGTTGATCGCCTGAGCGATGAGGAGCTTCCATTCTATGCCGAATGATTGCAAGAGCGATTCCATAATTTCAATCTAAATGCTTAGACGAAAAGAATAATAAGAGCCACTACGAGCGCATACACAGCGATAGCTTCTGTAAAGGCGATAGCTAGGATCATCGCTGATTGTACTTTGCCTGCTGCTTCAGGATTTCGGCCGATAGATTCCATAGCTTTTGAAGCTAGGAGCCCGATTCCGATTCCAGGGCCAAGGGCGCCAAGGCCGATAGCGATGGCAGCTGCGATTTGTTTCAATTCCATAAATTAAGTTGATTAAATAATAATTACAAACAAATAAACCCTGTTTGGGTATTTATGTGCACAGAATAGCAGAAAACAGCCTAAAATCAAAGGGAGATTAGACTTGACCAAGTTAATTAAATATAGACTAATGCTCCTCGTGCAACTTTGTAGCAGAAGTGACGAACATCATAGCAAGGACGGAGATTACAAGGGCTTGGATGAAACCTACGAATAGCTCGAGGCCGAGGAAGGGAATTGGTACGATAAATGGAGCGAGGAAAGAAATAATGAGCATAAGCACAGATCCGGCAAAAATATTTCCGAATAATCGGAACGTGAGAGAGATCACGCGGGAAAATTCGCCAATTATTTCGAGAAAGCCCACGAAAAATCCAATAGGGTGTTTCAAAGGATTCACGATGAATTTCCCTGCATGATGCTTGGCTCCAATGGATTTGAGGCCCACGATGTGGCTCGAGATCACGATTATGAGGGCGAGCACTAGCGTCATGTTGATATCTGAATTCACAGTGCGGAATAGTGGCACAAACACGTCTTTACCATCTTCGAGTGTATGAAATCCAATGGTTTCAACCCCTGGCAGCGTGCCGGCCCAGTTAGAAAGCAGCACGTATACGAATATTGTGCCCACAAGCGGCAGGAATTTGCGCACAAGAGCTCTATCTCCTGCGAATCCTTCCATAAAATCCATGAATTTCTCAAGCACGAATTCTATTAGAGCTTGGAATCTGCCCGGAATCTTCTTAATTTTTTTCGAAAATATGATCGAGCCAATGACGATAAATAGCACTACTGCCCAAGAAGTAAAAAGCGTGTTCGTCACCACGAAATTTCCGATATTGAATATTGGCTCTGCTTTGATTGATAAATGCATGATGTTTTCCTAAAGAAAATGCTTAACTTTTTTCCAAATAATTATTCCTGTTGATATGAACGAAAGCAGAAGGCCGGATATAAGGAATGTGTGCCCTGTGCCGTATGCTTCGTCCAATTTCTTGCCTCCGAATGCAAACAGCGCAAGCGGAATCGCTATTGCTGCTCCCACATCAAACGCAAATGCTACGAGCTCTGCTCTGGTTTCCGGTGCTTTCACCCTTCCGATTATAGGGGAAAAACACTATTCCTGCAATTTTGGGGATGTCAGATGTCCCCAGAATTTATATTGCATAAGTTTGACCGCCGCTGTGCTTTACGCATGCTGCACCGAGCTTGGCTCCGATCTTCATAGATTCCTCTATTGATTTGCCGGCAAGCATTCCAGAAATAAGCCCAGCGCGATATGCATCGCCGGCCCCCGTTGGATCCACTACTTTTTTTACTTTCAGAGATTTCACTTCTGTTTTTTTATGCGCTTCATGTAGCACGCTGCCATCTGCGCCTCTCGTTTCTATCACATATTTCGGCCCAAGCGAAAATATCTTCTCTAGAGTAAACCCGAAATGATTCTTGAGGTGGAATAATTCAGCATCGTTTACAATTATCATATCTGCATATTTAAGAGATTCCGCGATTGTGCTTTCAGTAAAATCAATCATCAGCATTTGCCCAGGATCAAATATCGCTATTGCATCCTTTGGCGCTCGTTTTTTGAATTCCTTAATATTTTTTGAAATGCTCTTTGCTGTGCCTGCTGCAAAAATTCCTATGCCTATATTTTTCCAATCCGAATCCCTAAGCAATTTTGAAAGGGGTAGGCGATCTACATGTTTGTGATACGCATTGCCCTGAAAGATGCCGATTTGCTCGCGATTTGGATCGCTCATGCCGTAGAAAGTGGCCGTATACCCGCTATTATCTAAAAAGATTCTTGATTCTAATCCTTTTTTCTTTAGCTGCCCCCGATAATCTCCAAAATCTTTGCCGACGACAGATGCTACGATCGCACTGCTCCCCAAAAGGCTTATTCCATAAGCGATATTTCCTGCTGTGCCTCCAAAGTACACTCGCTTTTCCATGGCGCCAAACATCAAATTCTGCTTATCTGCTTTTCCATCTTTTACGATTATCTGATCTCGAATTGGATTTGCAAGATCAAAAAGGGTATCGAACACTAGAGAGCCCGATATGAGAGCCGTTTTCCCTGACATTTTATTTTGTACCTTCATCCCAAGAAGAGAGATACTTTTTCTGCTCTGCTGTCAGCGTATCGATATTTATTCCCAGAGCTTTTAGTTTGAGTGCGCCAATTCTTTCGTCAATATCGTGGGGGATAGTGTGCACATCTTTGGAAAGAGTTTTGTGATTTTTTGCAATATATTCTGCTGCGAGAGCCTGATTAGCAAAGCTCATGTCCATCACAGATGATGGGTGCCCTTCCGCAGAGCCCAAGTTTACCAAGCGGCCTTCTGCGATCACATAAATTTTCTTGCCCGTTTTTAATTCATATTCTTCGTTGAATGGCCGCACGTTTGAAACCTTTTTAGACATTTTTTTGAGGGCCACAAGATCTATCTCGATATCAAAATGTCCAGAGTTTGCAATAATGCATCCGTTTTTCATAGCTTTGAAATGATCAATGCGTAGCACATGCTTGTTGCCCGTCACTGTGCACACAAAATCCGCTTTTTTTACCGCATCGATCATTTTTTCTACTCCGAAGCCGTCCATATTTGCTTCAAGAGCTTTTATCGGATCTATTTCTGTGACGATCACATGCGCTCCCATTCCGCGCGCTCGCATTGCGAGGCCTTTGCCACACCATCCGTATCCAGCGACGACGAACACTTGGCCTGCAAGTAATTTGTTTGTGGCTCTGATGATTCCATCAAGCGTGGATTGGCCTGTGCCATATCTATTATCAAACATGTGCTTCGTCTTGGATTCGTTTACAGCGACGACGGGGAAGATAAGCTTGCCGGATTCTGCGAGGGCTTTGAGGCGCACAACTCCTGTGGTCGTTTCTTCTGTGCCTCCGAGCATTTTTTGAGCCTGATCCTTCCTTCCTTTGTGCAATTCAGAAGCGAGATCAGCGCCATCATCCATAATTATATTTGGATTTGCGTCGAGCACTGCGTTCACGTGCTTGAAGTATGTTTTGTTGTCTTCGCCTTTGATTGCAAATACATTGATTCCATAATCTTTTGCCAGAGATGCTGCTACATCGTCTTGAGTGGAAAGGGGATTAGATGCACAGAGATACAGATCTGCTCCACCATCGCGAAGAGCGATTGCGAGGTTCGCCGTTTCGGCCGTCACGTGTAGGCATGCAGAAAGCGTAATGCCCTTTAGAGGCTTTCTTTTTGCGAAATCTTTGCGTATGATCTCGAGCACAGGCATATCTTTAGCCGCCCATTCGATTTTCTTCCTACCTTCCTTTGCAAGAGATTCGTTTTTTATGTCGTAGTTCATGACTTTTGATTCTACTTTATTTCAAATATAAATCAATTTTTCTTTTGTGCTCGGCGTAGGTGGCAGAGCAGTAGATCACATCATTTTTATGGAAATAGTAAACACAATTCGTCTTGGCAGGATTGAGCGCTGCAACGATCGCGTCTTCCCCTGGGTTCGCAATAGGGGAAGGCGGCAAGCCGTTGTATTTATATGTATTGTACGGAGATTCTATTTTCTTGTCTCTTGATAGCACGATGGGCCACCAGCCGTTGTCTGTGGTGCCTTTTGCATATTGTAAGGTGGCATCCATTTGCAAATTCATGCCGCGCTTTAGGCGATTTTCAATAATGCCGGAAATGAGTGCCATATCGCTTTTGCCAGCTGCTTCTCTTTCTATAATTGATGCGATCGTCAGGATCTGATCTGTTGTCAAAGTCGATGTGGCGAGGCTTGCCTCGATACTGCTGTATTCGTTTTCAAATCTGGAGTTCATTGTGTTTTTCAGATCGTGGCCAGAAATATTGCGTGCTACGAGGTATATTCCTGGGTAATATTTGCCCTCAAATTTGCTGCTTCGCATTTCGTCGTAGCCGAGGAAATCTTCTGTGCTGGAAGTTCCCCAATTGAATCTGTCTTGCGCTATTTCGGCCACCTGCTCTTTGCGAAGGCCCTCAGGGATGTTTATGTAAGACACTGTGGGATTTGCTAATGCTTGGTAGAATTCTGGGTGAGAAAGATTGTCGATAGACATGAGGATAAGCTTCCGGATATCTTTATTATATGAAGACACATGAATACTCTCCCCGATCACAAATAGCACGATGATAATAAAGATAAGCTTCAAGTGGTGACGCATAGAATTAGTATACAGTATAGATTTAAAATAAAAATAACCGATACGGGCATCCTGCAAGCAAGATGTATCCGTATCGGTTCGTTCATAAATAACTCAGCTTTTGGCATCGCTGTCGTAATAGGGAGCTGTTGGCGGACCTTGCACCTCGTACCCGTCGATTTCGAAGTAGACGATCCAGTCGGAGCCGCCTGCTGTGTTCACGTCGTTGTCGAGATTCCACGTGCTAGTGATGAGCACATCTTGTCCGGAGACGCTGGTAGTGATGGTGCCACCAAGCTCCTGAACAGTACCATCCGCTGCTGTACGATTAGGATCGTATGCCCACGCCTTGACCACACCGAGTTTGGTAGCCGAGGATTTGATCGTCATCGACACTTTGCACACCCGCTTTTTGCCAGGCGTCGAGTTCACGTTGAACATTGCCGTTGGTGGCGCTACAATCGTCCACTGATCCACGATTGGATCTACCGGCGGAATCATTCGCTTAGATACGATGAGCTGGGATGCCGAAGCGTACCCAACGTCTGTAGCGTACAAATGATTTTCAATCGCCATGCTAGGGTTTCCGGCAATCAATGTCGTCGGCGATTTGTCACCCGTACTGAGGTCGTAGGCCGTATCCAGGCTTTCGCCTGGGGTAATAGCCGGACCTCCCAGTGGATAGTAGCTCGTGACGATCAAAGTGCCATCTGTCCTCCCGTATTGCGAAGGATAGTAGATCTTGCCGTTATACACTTGCAGCTCTTCTTCCCACTTTTCTCCGTTGGCTCCCACATGCTCGATCCTTGCGGACACTGCATTTGGGAATTCGATCGGGGTGTAGCCTGCCATTTGAAGCTCGATCGGTGTGCTTTGGATAGTGAGCACTCCTGCCTTTTCGATCAGTTTGACTTCAGCGAAGTTGCTCTGGAAGAGCTGGTCGCCATCGTCATTTGAAAGATAAGACCAGATGTACACTGGCTTGCTCTTATCGTAGGTGCGCGTTTGGAACGAGCTAGACGAAAGCTTTTTCAGCACATCGTCTGCGTTTTTGCCTGTCACATTGATGTTGCGAATCTCTCCGAACGATGTAAGCAGGCTTTCGCTCCAGATGTATGCGTACCCGTGATGCGCCTCTGACCAATTAAATGCTTTCTGCATCGCCTTCGATGCAATGGGCAGGCTGGCCGGAGGTTCGCCTTCGTAGGCTCCTCCGTCTGGCTGCACGGACGGCCCGGCGATCGAAATCGTCGGAGCAAGGAAGATCAGCGCAAGGCTGAGAATGACGCGGATTGCTTTCATGGTTGGTGTTCTTCGTGTTGTCAGTTCTTGCTCTTGACCGCCTGTTTCCAGAGCGGGGATTCACTGTACGGGACATTGTCATCTTTTTCGCCGATCATGAACTGCACTTTGCCCATAATGACGGGCGCGGTGTTGTCCACTTCCTGTTTGAACGCAGGAGTCGGGGTATAGGCTTCGTTTGCCTTCGGCATCGGAGGGGCACTGCCCATCCGGATACCGCAGTAGAGGGCTACTGCCAAAAGCAGAAGCCCGAGAGCGAGTTTGGTTTTCATGTTTGTCGGTTTCAATGAGCAGATAAAATAAATGCCTCCTAGGATTAGGAGGACAAGTACTCTGCATTTCAGTCTCTATTATAGCATACTTACAGAAAAATGCAATAGCGCAAGACCTGTAAATTCGTGGCTATATACTGACTACTAAATACTGTATACTCCTATTCATGCTTAATTTTATGATGAGAAAGCTCCTAGAGAGCAAAATGAAGGGATTGCCAGAAGATCAGAAAGAAAAGATATTTTCGTTGCTTGAGAAAAACCCGAAAATTTTTGAGACGATTGCTACCAAAAGCCAAGAGAAAATGCGCCAAGGCATGAGCCAAATGGATGCTGTAAAAGCAGTAATAAAAGAAAACGAAGCTGAACTCAAGGAGGTGATGAAATAGAGAAAATCTGATATATTGCAAGGATGCAAATATCTATCGGAATTGTGGGGCTGCCGAATGTGGGAAAATCCACGCTCTTTAATGTGCTCACCAAAAAAAGCGTGCCCGCCGAGAATTATCCCTTCTGTACCATCGACCCATCTGTTGGAATCGTACCTGTGCCGGATGAGAGGCTATACAAATTGGCCGAGTTAAGTAAATCTAAGAAGACGATTCCTGCTGTGATCGAATTTGTGGATATCGCAGGGCTCGTGAAAGGCGCATCGCTCGGCGAAGGGCTTGGCAATCAATTTCTCTCTAATATTCGCGAAGTGGATGCGATTATCGAAATGGTGCGCACATTTAAAGACGATGATGTGCTGCATGTGGCGGGGAAAGTGGATCCTCTCGCCGATATTGGCGTAATAAATCTAGAGCTAATTCTTGCAGATCTTCAAACCGTGACGAAAAGACTTGGAGGGGTAGAAAAAGATGTAAAAGCCGGAAAGAAAGAGGCGATAAAAGAAAAAGAAATTTTAGAAAAAGTAAAAGCAGCTCTTGAAAAGGAAATGCTTGCACAAACTATCGGGCTTTCAGCAGAAGAAAAATTGATAATTAAAAGCTTGGGATTACTTACGCTAAAGCCGATCCTGTACGTGCTAAACGTATCCGAAGCTGCGGAAAATGTGGCGGACATAGAATCCAAAATCCCAGGAGCGTATATAAAAATTGATCCGATCTTTGGCACAGGGCTAGATGATTTGATCAAAGCTGGCTACGATCTTCTTGGGCTTGAGACTTATTTCACGACAGGGGAAGATGAAAGCAGGGCTTGGACTATCGAGAAGGGCTCCACAGCTCCTGTAGCAGGGCAGGCAATACATACTGATTTCAAAGAAAAATTTATCCGCGCAGAAGTGATCGAATGGAACAAACTACTCGATGCTGGCTCATACGCCGCCGCTCGCGAAAAAGGCTGGCTGCGTGTGGAAGGCAAAGATTATGTTGTGCGCGACGGTGATGTAATTGAATTCCGCGTCTAGGTGTATAATATCCCTACTATGGAAACACAAAATAAATCGAGGGTTTTGAAGTGGTCTCTTATTATTGGCATCATGATCGTGCTTAATCTTTTCTTTAATTATTCTCTGTCCGTCGTGTATAGCGCTCCGGAATACAATAATTTTTGCAAAGCCACGCAGGTAGTAGAAGCGATTACTACAAAAGACGCATGCCTCGCAATCGGCGGCCAGTGGAATGCCAATAATTATCCAAATGCATATCCAGCGAAGCCTGTGATGGATATCCAGCAGCCTGCAGGATATTGCGATCAGAATTTTACTTGCAATAAAGATTTCGAATCTGCATCGCAGAATTATGATAGGAACGTGTTCGTCACTCTCGTGATTCTTGGCGTTGCTACTCTTGGTATCAGCATGGCGATCGCAAATATTGCTATTTCTCAAGGCTTATCTCTCGGTGGCGTGCTTTCATTTGTGATCGCTTCTATGCGCTATTGGGGCAGGGCAGATGATCTAATCAAAGTATTTATTCTAGCCGTAGCTCTCGCTGCCCTCATATATTTGGCTTACCGCAAATTTGGCGATAGGATGTAGGAGTAAATGAAAAAATACGATCCCAAAAAGATAGAGCCGAAATGGCAGAAGCATTGGCTTTCTAAAAAGATTTTCCAAGCGAAAGATAAAGGCGAGAAAAAGCTTGTGCTGATCGAATTCCCCTATCCATCTGGAGCCGGGCTCCATATGGGGCACATGCGGCCCTTCATAGCTGGAGATGTAGTGTCCAAATACTGGAAGCAGCGTGGATTCGATGTAATGTACCCAATGGGTTGGGATGCTTTTGGGCTGCCTGCAGAGAATTACGCGATCAAAAATAAAGTACACCCTAGTGTTTCGACGGCTCAAAATATAAAGAATGCAAAGAAGCAGCTTTTAGGCTGGGGCACTGGGTTTGATTGGTCTCGAGAAATAAACACTACAGATCCGGATTATTACAGATGGACGCAGAAAATTTTCCTGGAATTTTACAAATCGGGATTAGCTTATGAAAAGTTTGGAGAAATAAATTGGTGCCCAAAGGATAAGACCGGACTTGCTAACGAGGAGGTTGTCGACGGAAAGTGTGAGCGGTGCGGAGCTGTGGTGGAGAAAAAATCTTTGAGACAGTGGTATTTGAAAATCACAGATTACGCAGAAAAGCTTCTTGAGGGATTAAAAAATCTCCCAGAATGGCCGGAAGCCGTAAAGATTCAGCAGGATAATTGGATTGGAAAATCAGAAGGGGCAGAAATAGATTTCTTTTTGAAATTCAAAAATCCTGAAGATAATAAGCATAGGGGGCCTGATGGCAAGGCGGCGCATATCCCCGTGTTCACGACGCGTGCTGATACTTTATTTGGCGTCACATATATTGTGCTAGCTCCCGAGCATCCTTGGGTGGTGCTTGCAACAGATGATAATCATGATGTGCTTGAAAATAAAATTGATGTAAAAAAATATGTCGAGAGTGTAAAGGGTAAGACGGACATAGAGCGTGGGTCGATGGACAAAGAAAAAACAGGAGTTGAAATAAAAGGCGTTAAAGCTATCAATCCAGCTACGGGCGAAGAAATCCCGATGTATGTGGCGGATTATGTGCTTGCGCAGTATGGCACGGGGGCTGTGATGGCTGTGCCTGCTCATGATGAGAGAGATTTTGAATTTGCTAAAAAATATAATTTGGAGATTAAATCTGTAATAGCTCCTCGAAGAGTGGATGTGCGCAATCCGCATGTTGCAGGGAAAGAAATAGTTTTTCGAAAAGGTATAATCGCGATTCTTTATGACAGAAAGAATGACAAATATTTGCAGCTCAAATGGAAAAAGCATCCTTGGACAACTTTTGTGATTGGAGGAATTGAAGGAGAGGAAACTCCGGAAGAAGCGGCTAGGCGCGAAGTGCACGAAGAGGCTGGGTACAAAAATTTGAAATTCATACGCCATATTGTGGGCCCGATGCAAGGAGAATTTTATGCACCACACAAAAATTTAAATAGAGTGGCGCATTCCTTCGCGATGCTTTTTGAAATTAATAATGAGATACCCGAGCAAATTTCAGCAGAAGAAGCAGAAAAGCATGAGCTGCACTGGGTAGATAAAAAGGAAGTGAACGTAAGCATGAATCATGCGGAGATGGATCTGATCCTAGATCGCTTATGGAATGGAGATAAGGCTGTTACAGAAGAAGGGATTCTTGTAAATTCTGGAAAATATTCCGGCCTTACTTCTGAAAATGCCAGAAATAAAATCACTACAGAATACGGAATACTGAAAACCAAATACAAATTAAGGGATTGGGTATTCTCTCGTCAAAGGTATTGGGGAGAGCCGATTCCTCTAGTACACTGCGACAAATGTGGCGTGGTGCCTGTGCCGGAAAAAGATTTGCCGGTGAAATTGCCGAATGTGAAAAATTACGAGCCGACTGGTACAGGGGAATCGCCGCTTGCTGCAATAGACAAATGGGTAAACACCACATGTCCGACATGTGGGAAGAAGGGTGCGAAGAGAGAGACGAACACGATGCCGCAGTGGGCGGGGAGTAGCTGGTACTGGCTTCGATATATGGATCCGAAAAATAAAAAGGAATTTTCATCGCTTGAATTGCAAAAGTATTGGAGCCCCGTGGATCTGTATTTTGGCGGTATGGAGCACACGACGCTGCATCTTTTGTATTCACGTTTTTGGAATTTGATGCTTTATGATCGCGGGCTTGTAGTTGTGAAGGAGCCCTACAAAAAAAGAGTGCCTCACGGAATTATTTTGGGGCCTGACGGAGAGAAAATGTCCAAGAGCCGCGGCAATGTAGTAAATCCCGACGATATTGTAAAAATTTATGGGGCAGATACTGTACGGCTTTATATGATGTTCCTTGGGCCTCATGGCGCGCAAATCGCATGGAATGATAAGGGGATAGTGGGAGCCAGAAGATTCCTGGATCGCGTGTGGAATATGCAGGATTTTATCCAAAAAGAAGAGACGAAAGAAATTACGGCTGCTCTGCATAAAGCTATCAAAAAAGTTGGTGAAGATATTGAGAGCTTCTCCTTCAATACTGCTGTATCTGCAATGATGATATTTGCAAATAGCGTGTATGAAGCAAAATCAATCAGCAAAAAATCCTTCGCAGAATTCTTGAAGCTTCTTGCGCCATTTGCACCACACATGACGGAGGAATTATGGAGCGTAATTAAGGAAAAGAAATCCATATATCAAAGCGAGTGGCCAACGTATGATGAGAAGCTGCTTGTATTAGAAGAGGCGACGATTGCTGTACAGGTGAACGGCAAAGTGCGCTCAGAGATCAAAATGCCTCAAGATTCGAGCGACGAAGAGGTCAAAAGGGCGGCTTTGATCGATCCAAAAGTACTGTCTCATACCGAAGGCAAAGAGATAAAAAAGGTCATTGTGGTCAAGAATCGCTTGATAAATATAGTGATTCTTTAGGCTATTGACACTCTATTGACTTTTTTGTGGCATATGATATTAATTAGGTACGAAATATATTACACATGGCAAATCTTTCCTTCAAACCAAAGCTAATCGTCAAAAAAATCCTCTCCGGCCTGCCTCAAAGGGGTAGGGATGTCATCGTGTCTCGCTATGGCCTTGGTGCGAGCCCTGTAAAGCAGACGCTTGAAGCTATTGGCGACAAATATGGCATTACCCGTGAGCGTGTGCGCCAGATCGAAAACGCGAGCATTACAAATATTCGCAAATCTCCTGTATTCAAGGCAGAGGCTCCATCATTTGAAGAGCTTCGCGCTTTATTCGAAGTTTTGGGCGGCGTCATTTCCGAAGAAGATTTTCTAAATCACATCAGCACGAAAGACAAATCCCTTCAAAATCATATTCACTTTTTGCTTGTGGCCGGATCTCCGTTCAAGAAATTAAAAGAAGATGATGATTTCAAGCATCGCTGGCACGTGAACGATGAGCTAGCCAAGAAAGTAGAAGAAGCTCTAAAGAAGCTTTACAAAAATCTTGCAGATGATGAGCTATTGCCAGAAAGCGAGCTTATCAAGCAGTTCCTCGAGCACCTAAAGGACGTGTCTGATGAATACAAGAAAGAGGAGGTTTTGAAGCGATGGCTCTCTATTTCCAAAAAGATTGGCAAAAACCCTCTTGGAGAATGGGGTATTTCTGATTCCAAGAATGTGCACGTCAAAGGCATTCGCGATTATGCATATCTTGCGATTCGAAAGCATGGCTCACCAATCCACTTCAAGGAGGTGGCGAAGACGATCGCAACGATGTTTGACAAGAAGGCTCATGTAGCCACAACGCACAATGAGCTTATAAAAGATCCTAGATTCGTACTCGTCGGCCGCGGGCTTTATGCTCTTGCTGAGTGGGGATATCTATCAGGCGTGGTAAAAGATGTGATTTCGAAAGTATTGAACAAGCACGGCGCTCTATCCAAAGAAGAGATCGTGGATAAAGTGCTAAAGGAAAGATACGTAAAGAAGAACACGATCCTCGTCAACCTCCAGAATTCCAAGCATTTCAAAAAAAGCAAAGACGGTAAGTACTCTATCGCATAATATTTTTCGCTCTGTTATAATATTGGGGCAATGTCTCCATTTCTTAGTGTACTAGGGAATTCTTTCGCTTCGCTTTATGTGATTCTGATATTCGTCGGCCCGATTATTTTGGGCTTTATGTGTATGACTGCTTTTGTGGAATACAAGCGCAATGCTTTTATCCAAGAAAAGCTCGGCGAAGCGCAGCTACTCGAGATCACTTTACCTAAAGAGATCATGAAATCTCCTCAAGCGATGGAGCTTTTCCTTACGGCTGTATATCAAACATCAGGAGAAACCACGTTTATCGATACTGTATTTCTTGGTAAGACCCGCACATGGTATTCGCTCGAGATCGCATCTTTTGCCGGCGAATTGAAGTTTTATATCTGGACGATGAGCTTCTGGAAGCCGATCGTCACATCGTATTTGTATGCGCAGTATCCAGAGATAGAAATTCGGGAAGTACCCGATTATGCTAAAGGAATATCGTATGACAAAAAGAAGAATGATATATTTGGAATAGAATATACTTTGACAAAGCCAAGCATCTATCCCATCAAGACGTACGTAGATTTCGGCCTCGACAAAGATCCAAAAGAAGAATACAAGATCGATCCAGTGACGCTTCTTCTCGAATACATGTCCAACAACGTGGGAGTGGATCAGCAGCTTTGGCTGCAGATAATCGTGCGTGCTCACAAGGGCGCTCGAAGAGAGCCGGGGAATTGGGCAGGAAGGGAAGATTGGAAAGGGGCTGCAGCAGCTGAGATCAAAAAGCTCAAAACGCAAGACATTCAAGAAGCAGGCGAGATAAAGATCTCGGGTGTGAATCTGACGCGAGGCGAGAAAGATGTGATCGAAGCGATAGAAAGAAACGTGTCCAAGCTTGCGTATGATTGCGTGATCCGATCTGTGTACATTGCACCGAAAGATAAATTCCAGGATATCAACAAAGTGGGGCTCATCGCGCTCCTTCGCCAATTCAATACGGGTAATTTGAACAGCTTCGGTATTTCTTACGAGCATAGCACGGTGTTTGATTATCCTTGGGAAGATTTTCACGATATTCGTTTAGATAAGAAAAAGCATCACATACTTCACGCATACCAAGAGCGCGCAGCTTTTCATTTTCCGCACAGAAGCCACGCGTTCGTGCTGAATACCGAGAGCCTTGCAACGATATATCACTTCCCAGGCTCGAACGCCAAGACACCGAGCCTCGCTAGGGTCGCTGCCAAGAAATCTGAAGCTCCTGCAAATTTGCCAATTTAAATTATTACCGATGATCTACGAGTCAGAAGAAGGGCTGATCGGCCAAGGCGTACCAAAGCAAACAAAGTATTGGTGCGCCGCTGTCTTTGCAACCGTTCTTTTGTTTTTTGCATTTATTGCATATGTTTTTTTTATCGGCCCATTTTATTTTAATGTTCCTATAAATCCTAAATTTGGAGGAGTCCTATTTGAGGTGCAGGACGGTAGTGGGGTTGTGACGATTGGCAAAGATTTAAAATCAGCTGGGATCATTGCTTCAAGCGAGGCATTTAATTTGATCGCAGAAATATCTGGAGATACCAAGAAAATCAAGCCCGGATTTTATCTTTTCAAAAAGCCTGCGGGAGCACTGGAAGCAGAAAGCAGAATATCAAAAGGAGATTTTGGCCTGCCAATAGTAAAGCTCACTTTTCCAGAAGGATTTACTACAAAGCAGATCGCAGAAAGGCTTGATGCAAATTTGGTCTCTTTCGACAAAGCTGCTTTTATGGATCTAGCTTCTACAAGCCAGGGGTATTTGTTTCCAGACACATATTTTATTCTTCCTAATGATAGTGGCAAATCTATCTACAAGAAAATGATCTCTGTGTTTGATCAGAAGACGGCTGGAATTTTTGCTACATCCACCAAAAGCAAAAAGGATATAATCAAAATGGCCTCAATTTTAGAAAAGGAAGTAAGAAGCCCAGAAGACATGAGGATCGTTTCGGGCATACTTTGGAAGAGAATAAAGATCGGTATGGCTCTTCAAGTGGATTCTTCTCCCGAGACGTACGAACGGCCTGGGCTGTCAGATTCTCCTGTGTCGAATCCTGGGCTAAATGCGATTCTTGCCGCGGTAAATCCAGTGCCCTCATCATACTTGTATTTTTTGACGGATAAGGCAGGTAAAGTGTACTATGCCAAGACCTTTGAAGAACATAAGCAAAACAAAGCAAAATATCTTGGCAAATAAGCAAGGGCTACGAAGAGTCTTTGTTGGCCTTTCTGGCGGCGTAGATTCTTCTGTGGCTGCATACCTCCTCAAAAAGCAAGGTTATGATGTAGTCGGCGCTTTCATCAAAATTTTTGTGGAAGTCGGGTCACCACAAGATTGTTCATGGAAGGAAGATAGACGGAGCGCGATGCGCGTGGCGGCGCATTTGGATATTCCGTTCATCACTATTGATCTTTCCGAAGAATATAAAAAAGAGGTGGTGGATTATATGATTTCAGAGTACAAATCAGGTCGCACGCCGAATCCGGACGTGATGTGCAACAAGGAAATCAAGTTCAAAGCTTTCCTAAATAAAGCTCTAGAAATGGGTGCTGATATGATTGCAACGGGCCATTATGCGCGAACCGATGGTAAGAATTTGTTGAAGGCTCATGACGCCGCGAAAGAGCAAAGCTACTTTCTTTGGACGCTCACGCGCAATGAATTATCCAAAACACTTTTTCCAATAGGGGATTTGCCGAAAGAAAAGGTGCGCAGGATTGCAGAGAATGCAGGGCTCCATACGTTCGAAAAGAAAGACAGCCAAGGCCTTTGCTTTATCGGCAAAGTTGATTTCAAAGATTTTCTAAAGAAGTTTATTGAAGAAAAGAAAGGAGATGTGCTTGATATCGAAGGCGACGTGATCGGGAATCACGACGGCGCAACATTCCTAACCCTCGGCGAACGACATGGATTTACGATCACAAAAAAGGGGACGTCAGACGTCCCTCTGTACGTGGCATCAAAAGATATTAATAAAAATACGATCACTGTAGCGTCAAGAAATAGAAAAGTTAAGGATTCCTACGATCGTACAAAATATTTACTCGAAATTGAAAATGTAAACTGGATTTCCGGAATTCCAAAATCAGGCAAAACTTATCTAGCCCAAGTGCGCTATCATCAAGATTATCAAAAATGCAAAATAGAGGTTGAAACCGGTCTGACTAAGCTCACCTTCGAAAAGCCGCAGATTGCAGCAAGCGGGCAGTCTATTGTGATATATGACAAAGATGTCTGCCTAGGCGGGGGTGTGATAAAATAGCTGCATGGCAGACAATCCTTATGGATACAAAAAGTCCAAAAATTTCTATACGCCGGGGCAGGCGAATGCTTTTAAGTTGAGCAGAAGCAAAATTGATTTGTTTACCGAATGCAAAAGATGCTTTTTTTTGGATCGAAGATTTGGCGTGGGGCGGCCTCAGATGCCGGCTTTTACTTTGAATATAGCGGTGGATGCGCTTATGAAAAAGGAATTTGATGTTCACAGAGAAGCTAAAAGTACGCATCCATTGCTTGAAAAATACGGAGTGGACGCCGTGCCATTTCAGCACGAGAAGATGAATGAGTGGAGAGAAAATTTTGTGGGAGTGCAAGCAATGTATAAGCCCGCGAATTTCCTGATATTTGGAGCCGTAGATGATGTGTGGGTGAATCCAGAAGGAGAGCTCATTGTCGTTGACTACAAAGCCACAAGCAAAGAAGGCGTAGTAGATAAATTGGAAGATACAAGATGGCACAATCAATATAGAAGGCAGATGGAGGTGTACCAATGGCTCCTTGCCCAAAACGGATTCAAAGTATCTGACACGGGATATTTTGTGTATGTAAACGGCCAGAAGGATCGAGAAGCTTTCGATGGCAAGCTTGAATTCGATGTAAAGCTTATTTCATACACTGGCTCGCAGAAATGGATAACGGGAATTTTGGATGATATTAAAAAGCTTTTGGACAGCGATGATATTCCAGAAGCAGGGGAAGATTGTGATTATTGCAAATACCGCACGCTCGCCGGTGAGACGATGAAGGGGCATGTAAAAACAAATGGACAAAAGCTTTTTAAATAAGGTAATAAGTGTCGTCAAAAAGATCCCGAAAGGGAAAGTGCTTACATATAAAGAAGTGGCAGCGAAAGCTGGGAATCCAAATGCTGCACGGGCTGTCGGGAGCATCATGGCGAAGAACGCGGACAAGAACGTGCCTTGCCACAGAGTGATTCGCAGCGATGGGAGAATTGGAGAATATAATGGCCTACAGGGCAAAAGCAAAGCAGAAGTTTTAAGAAAAGAAGGATATGTTGAACAAAGAAAATAAAGAGCACGAAAAGCATAAAAGATTTGAGGCATTAAAGCAGATAAGAAATGAGCTTATAGATCTTAGATCTTCGCCTTTATATAAATACAGAATAGACAACAAATATTTTCCGGTAGTAGGTGAGGGGAGCCATTTTGCGAAAGTAATGTTTGTGGGCGAAGCTCCGGGGAAGAACGAAGCGCTGACAGCCAAGCCGTTTTGCGGCGCGTCTGGCAAGATCTTGGACGAGCTTCTTGCTTCAATTGGTATGGAGCGAAAAGATATTTATATTACAAATATCGTAAAGGATCGCCCGCCAGAAAATCGGGATCCATCTCCAGAGGAGATAGAAACGTACGGATCTTTCCTTGATAAGCAGATAGATATCATAAAACCAGAAATTATCGCGACGCTCGGCAGATTCTCGATGCAATACATAATGGAGAAATTTAAATTAGTTTCTAGCCTTGAGCCAATATCAAAAGCACACGGAAAAAACTATAAGGCAGAAGCCAGCTACGGTAAGATCCGCATTGTGCCTCTCTATCACCCCGCTGCCGCGATCTACAATCAACATTTAAAAGAAACCCTGAAAAAAGATTTTGAGATTTTGAAGTAGTGTGTAAATATTGTTGTAGCCATGAGTAATTTAGACGCTCAAGAGTTCCTTCATTGGTTTGATACTAGGTATAGCATTGAGCTATATAACTTCGCTGTCGAGTGGGTTCGTAAAAACGGTCTTCGCTTTGAGGATAAATGGAAAGCCGTTGATGCTATCCAAGCTGCGTTCTTTAAGGAAAGACAAACTGGTCCCTGGGCCATGAAGCAGCCAATCCGAACCTAACCCGCGCAACATATGTTCGGGTGTTTTTATTTCATCA
>JAZJXR010000019.1:28377-37140 GCA_040390775.1 Patescibacteria group bacterium
ATCATATAAATGCTATATTTTCTGGCATGACTACAGCAGAGGTGCGTAAAAAGTTTTTGGAATTTTATGAAAAGAGAGGGCACAAAATAATCCCTTCGGCTCTTCTTGTGCCAGAGAATGATCCGTCCACGCTTTTTACGGGCTCTGGAATGCAGCCTCTTGTGCCATACCTCCTTGGTGCTCCACATCCAGAAGGAAAGCGGCTCACCAATAGCCAGAAATCTTTTCGCTCGCAGGACATAGAAGATGTGGGAGATAATCGACACACTACTTTTTTTGAAATGCTTGGCAATTGGTCTCTTGGGGATTATTTCAAATCCGAGCAGCTGCCTTGGGTTTTTGAATTTCTTACAAATGAAATTGGCATAGATTCAAGCAAGCTCTATGTCACCGTTTTCCGCGGGGATATCGAAACGATGATCGAAGCTGATAATGAATCGGTAGAGATCTGGAAAGAAATTTTTGCAAAATGTGACATAGAAGCCAAAGATACTGATCTTGTAAGCGAAGAGAAGGCTTCCGAGCGAGGCATCATGCCAGGCGAGAGAATATTTGGATACAATGTAAAGAAAAATTGGTGGAGCCGATCCGGTGTGCCAAACAAGATGCCAGCAGGGGAGCCCGGAGGCCCTGATTCAGAAATATTCTATGAATTTGATTTTATAGAACACAATCCAAAATTTGGAAAAAATTGCCATCCAAATTGCGATTGCGGTAGATTTATCGAGATAGGAAATTCTGTGTTCATGCAGTACAAGAAAAATGAAGATGGATCATTTTCGGAATTGCCACAAAGAAATGTAGATTTCGGGGGAGGATTAGAGCGTATCGTAGCTGCTTCGGAGAACAAAAACGATATATTCAAAATAGATACTCTAGGAGAAATAATAGCGACCCTAGAAAGATTATCCAGCAAATCATACGATGGCGAGCATATTGCAGCTTTCAGAATAGTGGCGGATCATATTCGCTCCTCAATTTTTCTTATTGGAGACGGGGTGATTCCATCAAATTCGGAGCAGGGATACTTTGTACGCCGATTGCTTCGTAGGGCGATAAGGTATTGGGACAAATTGGGAATTCCAAACGAAGGTATTTTTGCTTTAGTAGAGCCGCTTTTGGCATTCTACAAAGATTCATATCCAGAGACGTTTGCAAAAAAAGATTTTATACAGAGTGAAATAAAAAAGGAAGAAGAGAGGTTCCGAAAGACGCTCATCCAAGGGATCAAAGAATTTGAAAAGGGCCGAGATCCATTTGTGCTATTTTCTTCATACGGATTCCCGTTTGAGCTCACTTTGGAGCTCGCAAAAGAAAAGGGAATCGCCATTGATCTCAAAGAGTTTGAGCAAAAAATGAAAGAGCATCAGGATCTCTCCCGAGCTGGGAGCGAAAAGAAATTTAAGGGAGGGCTGGGGGATACTAGCGATAAATCGCTCCAATATCACACCGCCACGCATCTTCTTCAGCAAGCTCTCCGCGATGTGCTTGGCCTTGAAATCGGCCAGAAGGGCTCAAATATCACCCCAGAGAGATTGCGATTTGATTTCACTTTTGATCGAAAAATGACGGACGAAGAAAAAAAGAAAGTAGAAGATATTGTGAATGAAAAAATAAAATGTGCAATTCCTGTGCAAGTAATTTCTCTTCCAAAAGATGAGGCCGTCAAAACAGGCGCAATACATTTTTTTGGGGAAAAGTATCCAGACACCGTCACTGTCTACTACGTAGGTGACGATATCGATAATGCATATTCCAAAGAATTTTGCGGAGGGCCGCATGTGAAGAACACTTCAGAGCTCATTGGCACATTCAGAATTCAAAAAGAGGAAGCTGTGTCGCAAGGAGTGCGCCGTATAAAAGCAGTATTGGAGTAAACAAAAAAGAGTAGTAAAATACTCTTATGTTCTCGCTTCTAAAATCTAAAAAGCCAGAAGCAAAAACCGTAGCGACATTTGCTGTTGAATCTGGCAGCGTTACTCTCACTGTTATCCGTATTTCCGGTAAGGAAGCAAAAATTATTTTTATAAATCGCAAGTCTGTCAATATAGAGAAGCAAGATGCCCCGAAAGACGCTCTAAGAAAAACAATAGCAAAAATAGAAGAAATCTTTGCAGAGCTTTTGCACCAGAAATTTTTTCATGTCATTGCGAAATCCAAAACGTTGATGCTGCTTGGATCATCGTGGAGCATTGCGTGGAGAGAGAGTGTATCTATAAAGAAAGACAAGCCTTTTCGCCTCACAAAAGCTTTTATAAAGGAATCAATCGATCAGAAATTCAAATCTGGGCATGCTGATCTTCAAATTATCAGCTCGCACCTAATGTCGGTCAGCATGAATGGCTACAAGATCAAGGATCCAATTGGCAAAACTACACCAGCTCTTGAATTAGATGTGTTCGTAGAGGCGGCTCCGATCGAGGCTTTGCAGGCATTTAGTACCCTTATAGAAAAGTATTTGCCTCATAGCGGTATTAGCTTCAGCACTACAATGTTTGCATCAGCAGAGGCGATATCAGAGCATATGGGAGAGCAGAACTTCATTCTTTTGCTACCAGAAGCAAGCAGCACCGAAATTGCGATCGTACGAGACGGCGCTATCCACGCTGGAGCATCGCTTCCTTTCGGCTCTCGAACGATCAGTAGAGAATTGTTTGCGGATCTTACGGACACAGAGGCGAGGCACAAGCTGATGCAATTTATTGAAAAAAGGCTAGATGCTGTGCTTGCAAATAAAATTTCCGGATCTATTGATGCAGCAAAGCAGAAATTTTTAGTGGATTTTCATGGTGCTCTGTTTTCCATGAGCGATTCTGTGCTTTGTCCGAGCGTTTTATTCGTGGGAGGCAAAAGCCCTGCGGCATTTTTTATTAGCGATTGGATCAAGAAGGATGATTATGCAGGCCAGACTCTTACTGCCAACTGCTTCAGATTATCCGCTCTTTCGGGGCATGATCTGCTTGATAAGGAATCATTTTCTGGCAAGGATCTGCCCTTTGTTTCTAGCATATCGCTAACTGCGGCAAAATCTTTTATAATACAAGCATGAAGAATCAGTTCCAAGACATCATTCCTCCTGACAAGCGCTCGATACGCAACATTCCATTGCCTACAAAAAGCGCCGAGCAAGATTCGGGATTGAAAGAAACAAAATCCGTTCGAATAAAAAAAATCTCAAAAGAGCCGAGCGAGGAAGAGATACTTGCTCACGAGAAAAACGAGCTTGTGCATCTGCCGCCGCAGCTCCCAAAAGCTCCAAGAAAGAAAGCGGCCGTCAAGAAAGTGGGGTATTCCAGAATTTTCTTATGGTCTGCCACAGGGCTTGCTGTTGTGGTTTTGTTTTTCAGCATTACGAGCATCTTCAAGAGCGCAGATGTGATCGTGACGGAGAAATCTGCTATCTCTCATCTTTCCGGAGCAAGCACTTTTGCTCTAAATCCTAGTGCAGAGGAAGCGGGTTATTCTGCGATCACCGTTTCTAATAGCGCTTCGGCCACCCTGCCTGCTACTGGAGAAAAGCAGGTATCATCGAGCGCTGTGGGAAATGTACAAATATATAACAGCGGATCTAGTGTACAAAAGCTTGTTGCAGGCACTCGGCTTGAAACACCCTCTGGGCTTATTTTCAAATTAGATAAGGCCGTATCTGTGCCAGCAGCTAGCAAAGCTTCTGCCAAGAGCGTACCAGGATCCGCGGAAGCATCCGTGACGGCAGAAAAGCCTGGCAGCGATTACAACATACCTCCTACAGATTTCACTATCCCAGGATTTAAAGGCACCCCAAAATACAGCACTTTTTACGGCAGAAGCAAAGGCGCGATGTCAGGAGGCAATGTGGGAATGATATCCAAAATAGATGACGCTACTTTGGCACGGGCTACAGAAGATCTAAAGGCAAAGCTTTATAATTCTTTAAAGGAAAAGGCAGCAGCAGAGCTTCCAAACACAGAGCAAACTTTTGATGGCTTTGATAAAATCGTTTACACGGTATCTGATCCAAAGCCAGAAAATGAAAGCCAGCCTGGTAGTGCTGTAATAAAGATTGATGCTGTTGCTAAAATATATGCAATTGATATCAATTCTTTTGCCAGAAAACTTTTGGCCATATCGGGCACACATGCCACGAGCACAGATTCTTTCGATATTGATTTTTCTTCTGTAAAAGCTACGTTTGAAAGCGAGGATGCTGGCACACTAAGCGCCACGCTTGATGGGGACGCCAGAATAATTTGGAAGCTTGATGTGGATGCATGGAAGAATGCTATCGCAGGCAAATCTGTGCGCGATATGCCTATTCTTTCTACAGCGTTCCCAGAGATAGATAAAGTGTCCGTCACCATTAAACCGCTGTCTCTGTGGAACCCAAAGCTGCCCGCGAATCCCTCCAAGATCCACGTCAGCCTCAAAATTTGACTTGCAGTACCATCATGATTTATAATGCTCCTCTCACTCATGGAAATTAAGAAAAAGCCAGATACGGTCGTAGGCTCTGTCACAGAGGCATTGCCAAACACTATGTTTAAGGTGAAGCTTGAGAAT
Organism: Patescibacteria group bacterium; assembly: GCA_040390775.1. Classification (GTDB taxonomy): domain Bacteria; phylum Patescibacteriota; class Minisyncoccia; order Phycocordibacterales; family CAIRYW01; genus JAQBQZ01. The sequence continues at coordinate 32,917 of JAZJXR010000019.1, forward strand.
GGTGAGGAAGTGCTTGCTTTTCTATCTGGAAAGATGCGCCTAAACAGGATTCGCGTCCTCATTGGGGACAAAGTAGAGATGGAAATAGATCCCTACGGCGGCAAAGCAAGAATTGTAAGGAGAAATTAGTGCTAAAATATTAGCTCGAGGAACCCTTTGACTCTTGGGCGTACTTGTATTATACTAGCGAGGTTAAAAATTTCATGAAAGTAAAAGCATCTGTCAAAAAAATTTGCGCGAAATGCCAGACCGTCAAAAGGGACGGTGTGATTCGTGTGATCTGCAAATCTGTCAAAAAGCATAATCAGCGCCAAGGCTAAATAATATATATCCATGCGACTACTCGGAATCACAATCAAAGACGACAAAAGGCTGGATATCGCCCTTACTGCTATATATGGTATCGGAAGGCCTAGAGCTCGCACGATTCTGACAACAGCTAAAGTAGATTTCGCAAAGACAGCCAAGGACCTTTCAATAAATGAAGAAAACGAGCTAAAGAAATTGGTTGAGGACAACAAGCTAGAAGGGGAGCTACGCCGAGAGATCTCGGGTAATATCAAGCGCCTAAAGGATATAAAGTGCTACAGAGGTACAAGGCATGCACGAAAGCTTCCTGCTAGGGGCCAAAGGACGAAGACAAATGCTCGCACCCTAAAAGGCCCGAAGAAGACCATGGGTAGCGGAAGAAAGAAGGCCGACAAAAAATAATAAATAACGATTAAAGATTGAGTCATGGGAAAAACAAAAATCGCTACAAAAGAAGATAAGCCAAAATCAAGCGCCGAGGGCGGCAAAATTGCTATTTCCAAAAAGCGCGCTGATATTGGTATTTTGAACATTCAATCTACCTTCAACAACACAAAGGTAGTGCTGACGGACGCAAAAGGCAATGCTCTAGCTTGGGGATCTTCAGGCAATATGGGATTCAGGGGAGCAAAGAAAGGCACACCGTTTGCAGCTGCAAAGGTGGGCGAAGTGCTGGGCGAAAAGGCTGGTGCCATGGGCCTTCGCCAGCTTTCTGTTGTGGTCAAGGGCGTTGGAGCAGGCCGAGAATCAGCGATTCGCGGCTTTATTTCTAAGGGTGCTTTCGAGATCACTTCAATCCGAGACATGACACCGATCCCGCACAACGGCCCGAAGCCGAAGAAGCCTAGGAGAGTATAGAGTAGACAGTATATAGAAATAATAAAATGATAATCGGACCAAAATACAAAATAGCGCGTCGCCTCGGAGCAGCAGTGTTTGAGAAAACTCAGACGCAGAAATTCAATGCTTCTAAAGAAAAGAAGCAGCCGAAATTTGCAAGAGCAAAAAGCGCTTATGGTGCACAGCTCCTCGAGAAGCAGAAGGCTCGCATGGTATACGGTGTATCTGAAAAGCAGTTCAAAAATTACGTGAATCATATTCTTTCTATGAAGGGCACAAATGCGGGTGAAAAGCTCTTCGAGACCCTTGAAAGCCGCCTAGACAACGCTCTTTGCCGCGCTGGATATGCTCGCAGCCATAGAGAAGCTCGCCAGCTCGTCAGCCACGGCCATTTTAATGTAAACGGCAAGCGTGTATCTGTACCTTCTTTCATGCTCAAAGCCAAAGATGTGATCACGCCGCGCGCAGGCAGCCAAAATCGCGGAGTCCTGGCATCATTTGAAGAAAGGTTTAAGGATCTGACTCTTCCAAATTGGCTTGTATACGACAAGGAATCAAAAGGGGTGACGGTTTCTGGCGTACCAAAGATTGCCGGAGAGCTGATGTTTGATCTTGCGGCTATCATTGAGTTTTACCGAAGATAAATTATTTAAAATATTATTAATTATTAATACAAATATTATGGCTGACACAACAATCGTACTTCCATCCAAGCCAAAGGTGGTAAAAGAAGAGGGAAACAGAGGCTACTACGAAGTAGATGGCCTTTACCCTGGCTACGGCCACACACTCGGGAACAGCCTCCGCCGAGTGATCCTTTCTTCTATTGAAGGAGCCGCTCTCACTTCTATCAAGATCGCTGGAGTTGGCCACGAATTTTCTTCTATTGATGGCGTGAAGGATGATGTGATCATGATGATCTTGAACCTTAAGAAGCTTCGCCTCAAGCTGCATAGCGAAGAGCCTCAGACGATCAAGCTTTCTATAAAGGGCCCAAAAATTGTGACGGGAGCTGATTTGAAGCTCCCGAGCCAAGTAGAAGTCATGAATCCTGAGCAATACATAAACGAAATCACAACAAAGACAGATCTCGAGATCGAAATGACGGTAGAAAAAGGTATGGGATACGTGTCGAAAGAAGCTATCCAGAAAGACAGAGTAGAGATCGGCACGATAGCACTGGACGCAATTTTCTCACCTGTGCGTCGTGTGAATTACGAAGTAGAAAACATGCGCGTGGGCAATAGGACGGATTTCAACAAGCTTACGATCATGGTAGAAACAGACGGCAGCATTTCACCGCGCGAAGCTCTTGAAAAGGCGATCCACACAATGATCGTGCAGCTCAAGGCAATCGTTGGATTCAAGGAAGAAGAAGTGATCGAATCAAAGAAAGTAGATGAGCCAAAGAAAGAAGTAAGCGTAGACAAAGATCAAATAGATGATATCTTGAAGACACGCATCGAATCTCTTGATATTTCACAGAGGACGATCAACGCCCTTATGAATGCCAATATCCGGACGCTTGGAGGCCTTGCTCGAAAGAAAGAGCGAGATATCTTAGAGGTAGAAGGAATGGGATCAAAGGGAATTTCAGAAATCAAGAAAGTGCTAAAAGAATTTGACCTAGAATTGAAATAATATTTAACATGAGACACCACAGCAAGACAAAAAAATTCGACAGATCTAAATCCGCACGAGCTGGGCTCTATAAATCTTTGGCTGTGGCATTGTTTGAAAGAGAAAGAATTACAACGACACAAGCAAAAGCAAAAGCTCTCAGGCCTTTCGCAGAACGGATCATTACAGAAGCCAAGAAAGGCACGCTTGCTTCAGTACGCAACATAATCGCTAAGATCGGAGACATAAAAGAGATCAAGAAAATCACAAAGGATTTTGCGGAGCGATATGCAAAGCGAGAAGGCGGATACACAAGGATCGTCAAGCTCCCAAGGCGAGCTAAGGATGCTAGCCCGATGGCCATAATCGAGCTCGTGAAATAATATATACAACATGCAAACTATTGATGCTACAAACGAAAAGATCGGACGAATTGCGAGCAAGGCAGCTGCGCTCCTTATCGGCAAGGATAAAACGAGTTTTGTGAAAAATGCTGTAGTGGGAAATAAAGTGACGATCACAAACGCTTCAAAGCTTTTGATCACGGACAAAAAGAGGGTAAACAAGACGTACGCACAATATTCTGGATACCCAGGAGGATTAAAGAAGCCGAGCCTGCAGATGACGGTGGACAAAAAAGGCTACACAGAAATCCTACGCCATGCTATTTCTGGGATGCTTCCAAAGAACAAGCTCCGCACGAAATTTATGCTTAATCTAGAAATTTCCGAGTAAATAAATATAGAAAATAACATGACAAAAGAAACAGGAAAATTCATAGAAGCAGTGGGAAGGCGAAAGGCAGCTATCGCTCGCGTGCGAATTACAGAAGCTCCAAAGACATCATTTGTAGTAAACGGCAAGGCTCTTTCCGAGCAGATCAAAGTAAAGGAGCTTGAGAAAATTGCTACAGAGGCTCTTGAGAACGAGGCTGTCACTTCTAAATTCGAAGTCACCATCGTTGTAAACGGCGGAGGCATTGCATCACAAGCAGAATCTATTCGCTTAGGATTGGCACGCGCACTTATCGAATGGAATCATGATCTACGTGGTACAATGAAGAAAGCTGGATTTCTAAAGCGAGATGCTCGCGTAAAAGAGCGCCGAAAGTTCGGATTGAAGAAAGCTCGAAAGGCACCACAGTGGTCAAAGAGATAAAAGTGAATTGATTCTCCCCTTGAGGGGAGTACGGCGTACTCGCCGGGAGGGATGTGAATTCTACATCCTCCGCCTGAGTACAGGCACCTCCTTCAAAGGAGGAATTTTCATCTTGATTTAATCCAAAAAAATCGCTACAATACTGACACTATGCAAGATGAAGATATTCAAAAAGACGAAGAAATCGTTGAAGAAAAGGGTGCGGATGAGACGCATGATGACATTGAGTACACGGATGATAATTTGGCGGATGTTGTAAAGAAGCTAAAAGAAAAGCTGAAGCTTGCGGAGAAAGAG
>JAZJXR010000019.1:37150-37463 GCA_040390775.1 Patescibacteria group bacterium
TGTGAATGCGAGGCGAAGAGATGAGGAGGCCAAGCAGGAATTTCTGAAATTCTCTAAGCAAAATATTATCGAAGAAATTTTGCCTGTGCTCGACAGCTTTGATCTCGCTATGGGGAATAAAGAATCTTGGGAATCTGTGTCCAGTGAATGGCGCACAGGGGTTGAAAATATTTACAATCAATTTCTAGGAATCCTATCCAAGCACGGCGTGACGCCGTTTGGAGCAATAGGGGACGCTTTCGATCCAAATCTACACCAATCTATTTCTACTGTGCCAACAGAGGATAAATCTAACGATCATAAATTAGCCGAA
>JAZJXR010000019.1:37475-45548 GCA_040390775.1 Patescibacteria group bacterium
GACCGAGATCTTGGAAGAAGGCTACGAATTGAATGGCAAAACCATCCGCCCTGCTCTTGTGAAGGTGTGGGAGGTGTAAATAAAAAAGAGCGCTGATTTTGTGTCAGGCTCTAGCTCTGTGGAAGTTTGGAGATTTCCTTTTTGTATTTCTTCTTCATTGTCTCCATAGCCTCTTTGGCATCCTTACTGGGATTGAGGGAAAAGTCCGATTCCTCGAGCTTTTTTATCAATCCCCCAATGATACGGGGATCGTTATCCCTTACGAGACGGAGAAAGGTTTCCCTATCCTCTCCTGTGATAGTGTCGACGAAGCTGGTGCAGATTTCAAGGATTGCCGGGTTCATAATGGTTATAGGTGCAGGTTATTCGATCTTCAAATTAGCATAATCGCCGCAGCTTGCAAGAGCTTAAAAATGGGAGTAAAATAGTACCCTAAATGCTGATACCACGCTCAAAAATTGTTGAAAAGATTGTACGAGAAGTAGCTTGACACTTATTGTCGGAAGAGTAGACTGCCCGAAGCAGAAAGTTCTTTGCGGAAGAAAGATTGCTATCGATTCCTAAGTGGGGGCGTGATACGCAACCCATAATGGATTAGCCCAAACCGCGTGCACAGCGGGGTTAAAGGATGTTCCTATGCCTTCAAGGCACAGCGAAAGGTTAGGGTTGTAGGAAAGCTCCTGCAATCAACACTCTACTAGCTCGTGAACGGGCTTCGGCCCCTACAAGATCCTGAGTATGCCTGATCAGCGTACAATAACGTCTCGGCGGGGAGAGAAGTCCCTTCCTACTCGTAAGGCTAAACCGCATTCTTCTGTCGCTAATAAGAGCACCCAACGCAAGACGGGTGCTCTTTGACTTTTTATTCTTACGAACTCTCAAAATCGTTGAAAAGATTGTGAAGTGAGGTATTATTTGGAAATGGAATCTCTACAAAATGGGCAGGAGAGGATGAAACCAAAAAGGGTGACGACCTCCCACGGATCTATCTATAACTATTTACCAGACGGAAGGACGCAGAGGTTTAAAACAGCAGAGCAGAAAATGAGCGAGCCGCAGGATACGCTTGTTTATATCCCGCCTTGGGAGAAGATAAAAGAAAAAGCCAAGGAAGCCTATCCAAAAGTGTTTGGTTCGATTGAAGATGCGGTAGATTACGCTCAGCTCCTCTTGAAATTTGCACAAACGGAAAGCTACACAATGAGAGTGGTGGACGAGACAGGGAAAGAGTTAAAAAGTAACGCAGAAACGGCAGAAGCAAAACGAGTGTTGATTTGTTTTGTCGATAAAAAGAATATTCAGGATAGCTTTTATCTGCCTGTATCAATAGAGCCAAAGGTTGGCTACCAGACATATGATACAAGGAAATATAAGGATGAACATGGGGAGACGCTTCGCCAGCGTCATGTAGGTAATGAAGTGACGGAGATTGAGTACGAATAAATAAAAATACCGCGCAGGTGAGTGTGCGGTTATGCGGCGAATTTGCCAAAGAAGGTTCTCGCAACGTTGCGTCGATACACAGCTTGGGGTGTTGCTCGTCCGTTTGGAGTAAGCGAGAGCCAGATCGTCCATCCTCTCTTCGCTTTTTTCACCTTAAGCACGGCCTTCCGGAGTGCAATGTGGGTCAGGATGTAGGAAGAAGCTGTTTCCTCTTCCTCAACCTCACAAAGCTGATCTGCGGTGAGAATCACAGCAGGGAAAGCTTCGAAGCGGATCGCGCCCATGACGGCATTGATCGGATCCTGTTCGATATCCTTTCTGCTCGTAGCAAAGATGAGATCGACATCGAGCCTCGTTCCTCTGGACGGAAAGCTGGTCACCCAAAGTTCAGCGGTGATGCCCTTTTTGAGCCCAGAGGCTTCTGGATCCCAATTTTTGATCTCAGTATTCTTGATTTGGGAAAGATCAACAGTTGTGGTTTTCATAGTGCGCTTATTTAATTTCCTAACTAATCGTCACATTAATACAATTTAGTAGAAAGTCAATAGGGTATTTGACCTGGCTCAAAAACGGAGTATAATTTGGCTCTAAATGCTGATACCACGCTCAAAAATTGTTGAAAAGATTGTACGGAATGACCTTGGGCAGGAGTTCAAGGTGCTATTTCTCGTATACGAAGAAGCTGGACAGGTCAAGGCGAGAATTATTTCCGCAAAGCCTCTTGCTGAAAGCAAAGAAGTAATACTACAGCTTTCTGGATCTGTAAAAAGGCAGATCATTTCTACAGTTGTTGCAGAATATAAATCAGAATTAATTCCTTCTCCATTTGAATCGCTTTTGTATTTTAATTTGAATATTGCTAGAGGGCCAAATCGAATCTAGTTCCTCCCTTGAGGGAGGTGCCTGTACTCAGGCGGTGGGTGTGAATTTCATAGAAGTCACACCCCTCCCGGCAGTAGCCGGCTCTCCCCTCGAGGGGAGAATTAATTCACTAACTATCTAAAACATGAGTAAAATAATTGGTATTGACTTAGGTACAACGAACAGCGCCGTCGCAGTGATGGAAGCAGGTGTGCCAAAGATCCTCGAGAACGCAGAAGGAGCGAGGACGACGCCGAGCATTATTGCAGAATCTAAAACAAAGGAGAGGCTTGCAGGGCTTCTAGCCAAGAGGCAAGGTGTGACGAATCCAAAGAACACGATCTATCAGATCAAGCGCTTTATCGGGCATTCGTATGACGAAGAAGCGGTGCAGAAAGATAAAGCATCTGTGCCTTATGAAGTGTCTAAATCCGCAAATGGCGGCATCGAGGTAAAAATGGGAGAGAAAATGTACCGCCCGGAAGAAATTTCTGCGCAATTTTTGCAGAAGCTGAAAGCTGATGCAGAAGCTCGCCTTGGAGAGCCTGTCACAGAAGCTGTGATCACAGTGCCTGCATACTTCAACGATGCGCAAAGGCAGGCCACGAAAGATGCCGGCAAGATTGCAGGGCTTGATGTGAAAAGAATAATTAACGAGCCTACGGCAGCTGCGCTTGCGTATGGATTCAACAAAAAGAAAGATGAGAAAATAGTAGTGTTTGACTTTGGAGGAGGTACATTTGATATCTCTGTGCTCGAAGTGGGAGATGATGTGGTAGAAGTAAAAAGCACGGATGGAGATGCGCATCTCGGAGGAAAGGATATCGATCAGAAAATAATTAATTATCTTGCAGACGAATTCAAAAAGCAAAGCGGCATAGATGTGCGTGGAGATGCTCTAGCTCTTCAGCGCCTTGATGAGGCTGCTGAGAAAGCCAAGATCGAGCTTTCAACCGCAGTGCAATCAGAAGTAAATATTCCGTTCCTTACATCAGACGCAGCCGGCCCAAAGCACCTCGTCATGACACTTACTCGCGCAAAACTCGAAGAGCTGACCCAAGAATTTATCGATCGTGCGATGGAGATCACAAAGCGCGCGATGGCAGCTTCTCCATTTAAGGTAGCTGATATCAACGAAGTGATTCTAGTGGGAGGCCAGACGCGAATGCCTAAAATGCAGCAAGCTGTGAAAGAATTTTTTGGCAAAGAGCCGAACATCACAGTGAATCCTGATGAAGTGGTGGCCCTCGGCGCTGCTATTCAAGGAGGAATCCTTGCAGGAGATGTAAAAGATGTGCTGCTTCTAGATGTGATTCCGCTTTCTCTCGGAATCGAGACGATGGGAGGCGTAGCGACGCATCTAATAGATAAGAACACGACGATTCCTACATCCAAATCGCAAACATTCTCAACAGCTGCAGACAATCAGACGTCGGTAGAAATTCACATCGTGCAGGGAGAAAGGCCTCTTGCGAAAGATAATAAATCTCTAGGAAGATTTATCCTCGATGGAATTCCGCCGGCACCTCGCGGTATGCCGCAGGTAGAGGTGACGTTTGACATAGATGCCAACGGAATATTGAATGTAAAAGCGAAAGATAAATCATCAAACAAAGAGCAATCTATCCGTATCGAAGCTTCCTCTGGGCTTTCGAAAGAAGAGATCGAAAAGATGCAAAAGGATGCAGAGATGCATGCAGCGGATGATGCCAAGCTCAAAGAAATTGTAGAAGCTCGCAATATCGCAGAGCAAATGATCTACACTGCAGAAAAAGCTCTCAAAGATAATGCAGATAAAGTGCCTGCTGAAATCAAAGCATCTGTGGAAGAAAAAGTGGCGCTGCTAAAGACGGCGGCAGGCAGCGACAATCTTGATACAGTAAAATCAGCAACGGAAGCGCTGTCTACAGAAATGAGCAAGATCGGCGAAGCTGTATCCAAGGCCCAGCCAGAATCTGCTGCAGGAGAAGCCCCAAAAGCTGAAGAGCCTGCGAAAGACGCAGAATTCAAAGAGGAAGAAAATAAATAAAATATGAAAAACTACTACGAAATCTTGGGTGTGCCCAAAACGGCGTCGCAAGACGAGATAAAAAAGGCTTTTCGCAAGCTTGCTCATAAATATCATCCTGATAAAGACGGCGGCAATGAAGCCAAATTCAAAGAAGCAAGCGAAGCCTACACCGTGCTTTCTGATGATTCAAAAAGGCAGCAGTACGATACGTTTGGCAGTGCAGGTGCCGCAGCAGGAGGCGCTGGCGGAGGGTTCAACGCTCAGGATTTCGGAGGGTTTGATTTTAGCGGATTCCAGAACGGGGGTGAAGGATTTGATTTTGGCGATATATTCGGAGATATCTTTGGCGGTGGCAGGCGTGCTCAGCAGAAAAGAGGCCGAGATATTTCTATCGATATAGAGCTAGATTTCAAAGATGCTGTGTTTGGCACTACGCGCAAAGTGCTCGTGTCCAAGGCTTCTACGTGTACGCATTGCGGTGGCAAGGGAGCAGAAAAGGGAAGCGAAATGGTGGCGTGCAGCAAATGCAACGGCAAAGGCCAAATTCACGAAACCAAAAATACTTTCTTCGGGCAGTTTACAACGAACCGCACATGCGATACATGCCATGGCGAAGGCTATGTGCCAAAAACAAAGTGCTCTGTATGCCGCGGCGCAGGAATTGTAAACAAGCAAGAAGAGATCACGATCCAAGTGCCTTCCGGCATAGAAAATGGCGAGATGATTCGGTTTACGGGTAAGGGAGAGGCTGTATCGGGCGGAGTGTCAGGAGATTTGTATGTCAAAGTGCACGTACGCAAGCATTCAATCTTCCGCAAAGAAGGCCACAACCTCCTCGCCGATATATCAGTAAAGCTGTCAGACGCTCTCCTAGGAGGCGAATACAGGCTCGAGACGCTGGATGGCTCGCTTTCCGTAAAGATCCCAGAAGGCACCCAAAGCGGCGAAACCTTGCACATCAAAGGCCGCGGTGTGCCTATAAGCAAGAGCAATCGTGGCGATATATACCTCAAAATTTCTGTAGCAATTCCCAAGAAAATCTCCCGCAGCGCAAGGAAGCTGATTGAAGATTTAAAGAAGGAGGGGATATAGGCCTACATAAAATCAAATCTGCCTTTCTGAATTTCAGATGCACCTCGAGTGACAGTTGCAACGCCAACTTTGAGCTTTTCTGATATTTTATGCTGGGGAATATTAGCTTTTAGCATTTTTACGATCAGCACTCTTGCTGCGATTGTTTTTCTTTCTGATCTTGTGAGCAAGCTATAAAGCAGGGAAGTGATAACTGGTTTTGTTTTAAACAGCAAAAGCAATTCGGCCAGAAATTCTGTATCCTTCATCTTCTTCGATTCGAACCTTTTTAGCAGATCATCAAGCTCCTTATTACCATTACCTATTTGTTTTTTCATATATATCAGCATACTAGTAGGCTGTGGATAAGTCAAGTTCCAAATATTGGATAGGGGTGTAATGTATGGAATAGATTACCAAAATCCTCAAGGTCCTGGGTAATTCCAGGGTTGGGCCTTGAATACAAAGGATGATTTCTGCAAAGCCTCAAAAGCTGCGTGGAAATCCGGGAGCTCCCGTCATCGAGCAAGCCAGTGTTGGCTGCAGCAATGCAGCAAAAAGCTGGAGAGGGAAATAAAAGAGCACTCTTCCCGAGTGTTTTTCTGTTTCTAAACTAGGGTGGCACCACGAGACTTCTCGTCCCTTTCTGCGATTTTTCGTAGAAGGAGACGAGGAGTTTTCTTTTTCTCAAAATCAAACAATGTTCTTTATGGCTACAAGATTTGATGACTTGGATCCAGAATCTAAAAATGTATCACTCTCGTTGTTTGCTATCGATGAAGCACTGAAAGCATTCGATCCGTACAAACGCAAATGGACAATGGCAGAAGTGCTGCCAATTATTGAGTTTGCGTTTAGATCAGATGGAAGATTCACGGACGAAGAGATCAATGCAATCGTCTTTCGCCTTGAAAACATCGGCGGTATGCGTGATATGAAAAAGGGATGGAACAGCGGGCTCTAGGAGCTCGCTTTTTTAATTCCTGCCGATTTGCTACACTTTGGCACATGACAGACTGCATATTTTGCAAAATTGTAAAAGGGGAAGCGCCGAGCTTTAAGGTTTGGGAGGATGAAAAGCATCTGGCGTTTTTGGATATTTTTCCAAACACAGACGGCGAGACGCTCGTAATAACAAAAGAGCATCACGATAGCTATGCTTTTGATTTGCCTGACGCGGTGCTTACAGAGCTTACACTGGCTGCCAAGAAAGTAGGGAAGCTCATAGATTCAAAGCTGCCAGACGTAGGCCGCACCGCAATGGTGTTTGAAGGATTTGGGGTCAATCACATTCACGCCAAGCTTTTCCCGATGCACGGCACCAGCGACATGGATAATTGGAAGCCGATCAATTCAGATCATATAGACAAATATTTCGATAAATACGAGGGCTACATCTCGACACACATGTATAAAAGAGCTGACGACGGCAGGCTAGAGGCGATCGCGAAGAAAATTAGGGAATAATATGGAAGCTCCGCAGAAATTTTTGGTGAAATGCAGGGGGATTATTTTGCATGAGGGCAAGATGCTTTTGGTGAAGCATTCGGAAAATAGCGATGTGTGGGCATTGCCGGGTGGGCATTTGGAGAAAGGGGAGGGCCTAGTGGAATGCATGAAGAGGGAATTATTGGAGGAGCTTGGGATAGAGCCCCAAATCGGCGGGCTGCTTTATATAAATATATATGAGCATCCCGAGCGCGGAGAAATTTTGGAATTCTTTTTTGAAATCACAAACGGCGCTGATTATGCTGATCTATCAAATCTCTCCGGCAGCCACGATCACGAGATCGCAAGAAAGGTGTGGGCGAGCCCTGACGATAATTTTAATCTCTTACCTTCCCAAATCTGGCTTGATTTCAAATCCAGTAAAATCTTGGCTGATGGGTTGAGGTACATTAAGGATTAATAATAAACCATGGTCTACGAATTTCTAAAAAACAAAGGTGTCTTAGATAATCCTGTAAACAAGGAGCTTATTGATGTTGGATCGGGGGATGGAAGTAGCGGGGCAGAATTTGAATCTCATGGCTGGGAAGTCACTTATATTGAGAAAAAGAATGGAGTAGATGCTACAACTTACGATTTTCCAATAGATACTTATGGACTCGCTGTCGCACGGAATTCTTTACCCTTCATGGAAGATAAGCAGCTGGATGTAATTTCCAAAATTTATTCTACTTTAAAGCAAGGTGGATATTTTTACGGAACAGTTTTCGGTATAGAAGATCCTTGGGCTAAGGAAGGCATCATCACCCCAGTGGATTTTGATATTTTCAAAAGTGATCTAAAAAATCTTGGATTTGAAATTCTTTGGGAGAGCGTAGAAAAGGGAACCGGCAAAACAATGAAAGGTGATTTCAAAAATTGGCACATTTTTAAGTTTCTTTGTAAAAATTCAATTGAGGAAAAGCCAAGCATCTTTGATGCTGTAAAAAAGCTGAATCTGCCCTTAGGAAAATATGCAGTGGTCGGCGGTGGGGTGTTGGCTGCTCATGGCCTGAGACAATATAATGATGTTGATTTTGTCGTTACACCAGAGCTCTACGAAGAGTTAAAGCAAGATGGGTGGGAGAATGCTCCAGATAAGGAGGGTGTCGTGCAAAAAGATAATTGCGAAGCTGATTTTACTTTTGATTTTTCGGGGTACGAGACTGATATTCCAAGGCTTATAAGGGAAGCCGACG
>JAZJXR010000019.1:45558-45796 GCA_040390775.1 Patescibacteria group bacterium
TTTTAAAATTGAAGAAAATTTCAGGAAGAGAAAAAGATATTCCGGATATTAAATCAATTGAAGATTACCTAGAGTCTCATAAATCTTAAGTTTTAACTGAGTGTAAAAAGTCTGCATTTAGGAAATAAAAAACACGCAGAGCTTGGGAGCAATGCGTGTTAAAACTGCAGGGTAGATCTTTACGATAGATTCTTGATTTATCTATATTCATGCACGGTGGTATAATGCCCACTATGAG
>JAZJXR010000020.1:0-6973 GCA_040390775.1 Patescibacteria group bacterium
TTCTGGCTTATCTTAAAGGACGCTCTGGTGTGCTTGTTCATTTCCTGGAGCTATCCTCAAAGCTATTCCTAACTTTTTGTCTAGCACAAAAAGTATTGCTCAGAGATTTATATCGCCGAAGGGCCCCTGCTTCGTAGCATACTCTTCCTATATAATTTTGGAGCTTCCCAAATTTTTCTTTTTGAGGTCTGATTTAAGCGCCATAAAAGCCTTCGGGCTTTGGTATTGTTTAGCCTATTCGTTATGTATTTCCCCAACTATTTATTTTTGGAAAAGATAACATCAGCTATATCTCGATGCCAAAGCCCGAAAGCTTTGCAGATGCTTTTTGCTTTTCTAGCTATTCGTTTTCTCGCTTACGAATTCGTCGGCGGGCGGGGTGATGTCGATTACGCGAGCGAGCTCTTCTAGGGAAGATACGCCTGAGAGCACTTTTTGGATGCCGTCTTCGACGAGCAGCAGAATATTCTGATGATCTGCTGCTTTTTCTACTTCACGCTCGGATGGATTCGAATACACTATTTTTTCAATCTCTTTGTCTACAAGTATCGCTTCGTAGATCGCGAGGCGTCCTTTGAATCCTGTGCCGTTGCATTTCTCGCAGCCGCCGGCATGCGCTTTGAATATAGATTCTGTCTGGAGCACCTCTTCGCCCTTTCTTCTAATATTTGCTACGTGGAAATCAATAATTTTTTTCGCATCAATCGGAATTGCGATTTTCTCGGCGCAATTTGTGCAGATCCTTCGGATGAGGCGCTGCGCGATGCCGATAGAAATCGCAGATGTCATGATCTTTGGATTCACTCCAAGGTCAATAAGCCTTGGGAATATTCCTGCAGCATTGTTGGTGTGCAATGTGGAGAACACAAGGTGCCCTGTGAGCGCGGCGTGGATCGCAATCTCGGCCGTTTCTCCATCTCGAATTTCTCCCACAAGAATCACGTCTGGATCTTGGCGGAGTGTTGAGCGAAGCCCAAGCGCAAAGGTGTAGCCCTTTTCAGATTCCACTTGCGTTTGCACGATGCCTTCCAAATGATATTCGATCGGATCTTCGATGGTGACCACCTTTGTGCCCGGCTCGTATACTTTGCGGAGGAAGGCATACAAAGTGGTCGTTTTTCCGGATCCTGTCGGGCCCGTCGTCAGAATCATGCCGTTTGGCTTTGCCATTTCGTGCTCAAATATTTTCATAAGCTTTGGCGGGATGCCTAGATCTTCGAGCGGAGCTGCGATCGTGTCCGGATTTAGCACGCGCATCACGATCGATTCGCCGTAGGCGCCAGGAAGCACAGATGTACGAATCTCGATCTCTTTGCCTCTGATCTTTACGCTGAAGCGGCCGTCTTGCGCCGTTTGCTTTACGTTTATTTTCAAATTTGAAAGCAGCTTTAGGCGGGAGAGAATTAGGCGATAGGTCTCGTGATCAAACTTTTCGATGTCTACCAGCACTCCATCAAGGCGGTAGCGGAGGCGTGTGTCGCTTTCTTCTGGCTCTATGTGCACGTCGGATCCTTCAAGCGCGATTGCGCCAGCCATAACGATGCCGATGATTTTGGAAATTCTGTATACGCGCTTGATTTGAATCGTGTCGTCTACCAATGTGTGAATATCTTGGATCGTGTGCACTTTGCCCACCAGATCTGAAATCTCTTCGCTTGAAATATCGAGAGAGCCCGCAGTGGTAGCCATTGCGAAAGAAAGATCCTTGTATCTGCCCCAAGCTTTTTCTAGGCTCTGGGTCGATACCATATATGTGGATACTTTGTAGCCTTTTTCTTCTAGATCAGAAATCACTTTTTGCGTCTCGGGTTTGTTCGGAGAATGCACTGCGACGGAAAGCAGCCTGCCCACCATTTTGAATGCAGCTGATTCTGTGTCGCGCGCCGTCACTTCGGGGATGAGCTTTAGAGCATCTGTATTGATCGTAATTCCAGAAAGGTCTGCGTATCCGACGCCGTATTTGGCAGAAAGCATCCGAGCCAGCTCCTCCTCTTCCTTTTTTCGGAGAGTGTCCGTTTGCTTTATCTCTTTTGAATCATCAAATTGAACGCTCATACAGGGAGAAGTATACAGTATAGAGTAGAGAGTATACAGTGAAATCCGAGCTTGACTTTATTTTAAACGAGAGCAATCTAGACGATGATAAGCAAACGTTCATTCCATTATGAAAACCATACTCCTGCTATTGTCGGCTTTCGCCATGTCCGTTTCTTTCGCATGGGCGGAGGATGTGGATTATTCTAAAGTCAGTCTCAAGTATGTGCTTATGGCACTCCGTGATTCTGAAGGCTCTGGAAGGGATTCGCTGGGGTTTCTCAAAGAGATAAACTCTTTCATGGATGAGCTCGAAGCAAAAGGGGAAGCAAATCGAGAGCTGCTTGAGCATATGTCCATGCGTTTCTTGATCAGATACAAATCGATTCGAGCAAAAAGGACGGATCTGAAAGCAGACACAGTCGATCTCGAATCATATCTGATGATCGGGATCTTGGCTGCAAACAACAAAGCCAATTCGCTTGTGGGGCGGATCTCATTCAAGCTGGAAGAATTCAAACACTTCCGATCGGATATAGATCTGATCCGCGCAAGATCTATGGACCCAGATATTTCTGGCGCTGCTCCCAATCTCGATCACGCATCAGAGCTTGCAGAGAGGGTGTTTTCTCCTCATGATCCAAGGTTTGTCTTGTCTGCAGACGGAGTGCGGCTTCTGTACTTCGCTTCTGTGTTCATGGATTCTTGGGACTGGAAGCAGCAAGCAAGAACCTTCAGAATTGCCGCCGCTCTCGCGTTGGAGAAGGCTACGATTGAGAAAAAGGAAGAAGTCACGAGCGCCAAGTAACAACTTGGCGCTATTTTTGTATAATGGGCTTATGAAGGAATCATCCAAAACCCTCGTCCTCCTCGATGTGCACGCTATTATCCATCGCGCATATCATGCTTTGCCGGATTTTGCATCGAGTAAGGGCGAGCCGACGGGCGCTCTATATGGAGTGTGCCTGATGCTTTTTAGCCTTATAGAAAAGTTCAAGCCAGATTATATTGCCGCTTGCTACGATTTACCAAAGCCCACATATCGCCACGAAGCATATGCGGATTACAAAGCCGGCAGGAAAAAAACGGATGAAGCCTTGGTGGCGCAGATAATCTGCTCGCGCGAGATCTTCAAAGCCTTTTCTATTCCAATGTACGATAAGGAAGGCTTCGAAGCGGACGATATGCTCGGTACGATCGTGGAGAAAATGAAAAGCAAAAAAGATCTACACATAATTATTGCTTCCGGAGATATGGATACGATGCAGCTTGTAGATGGCGAGAAAGTAAAGGTGTTTACTTTGCGAAAAGGAATTAAAGACACGGTGACGTATGGCGAAAAAGAAGTGTCGGAGCGATTTGGATTTGAGCCGAAATATTTGGTGGATTATAAGGGCCTTCGCGGTGATCCGTCCGATAACATAATTGGCATTAAAGGTATAGGAGAAAAAATGGCCACTACTCTGATCCAAAAATTCGGCACGGTGGAAGAAATTTATAAAGCTTTGGCGAAAGCCAAAGAAGGGGATCTGAGAGCAATCGGCGTCACGCCGAGGATATTGGAGCTCTTGCTCGAGAATAAAGAAGAAGCAATGTTTTCCA
Organism: Patescibacteria group bacterium; assembly: GCA_040390775.1. GTDB lineage: Bacteria > Patescibacteriota > Minisyncoccia > Phycocordibacterales > CAIRYW01 > JAQBQZ01. The sequence goes on from JAZJXR010000020.1 coordinate 3,637, forward strand.
AAATGCTTGCCACAATTAGACGCGATGCGCCGATAGATTTTGAATTGCCGGAGAAGAATTGGAAAGAGAATGCGGATATTGCGAAAGCAAAAGCGCTTCTTACAGATCTGGATTTTAGGAGCCTTGTGCCTAAGGTGGATAAAATTCTTGGAGAAAATTCACCCCTCCCAAACCCTCCCCAAAAGGGAGGGCAGAATACAGCAGCCTCCCTTCCCTTGGGGGAGGGCTGGGGAGAGGTTGTATCTCCGAATCTGAAAATTGCTGTGTGGCTTTTGAATTCCACGATCACGAATCCCGAAGAATCAGACATTTTGCGGTATTCAAAATCGGGCGATGTGAAAGATGCTGAAGAAAGAATCCTAAAAGAAATAAAAGAAAAGGGCCTAGAATTCGTGTATGAAAAGATCGAGCTGCCTCTCATTCCGATATTGAAAAAGATGCATGACGTAGGTGTAGAAATAGATGCAGAATATTTGAAAATCCTTGGCAAGGAATATCACAAAAATTTAAACGCGATCGAGAAAAAAATATTTAAGCACGCGGGCCGAGAATTCAACGTGGCTTCTCCCAAGCAGCTGGGCGAGGTGCTATTCGGCGAGATGAAGCTTGTAGGGAAGAACATGAAGAAGACGGCTGGCGGGCAGCTCTCTACCAAAGAATCCGAGCTCGAGAAGCTCCGCGATTCTCACCCGATCATTCCTCTTATTATGGAGCATCGCGAGCTTTCAAAGCTGCTTGGCACATATATTGATTTGATTCCAACCCTTATTAAAGAAGATGGTCGCATTCATCCGACATTTATCCAAACGGGCGCTGCGACGGGCCGCATGGCTTCGACGGATCCTGCTGTGCAGAATATTCCGATTAAGACAGAGCTTGGCAGAAAAATTCGAAATGCCTTCGTGGCGAAAAAGGGCTTTGAGCTCGTAGCTTTTGACTACTCGCAGATAGAGCTGCGCATTGCCGCGATCCTTTCGGGGGATAAGAAATTAATCGAGATATTCAAAAATTCTGAAGACGTGCACACTGCTGTGGCGGCGCAGGTGTTTAAGGTGAGCGAAAAAGATGTAGACAAAGAAATGCGCCGCAAAGCAAAAGTAATTAACTTTGGAATTTTGTACGGCATGGGTGTGAATGCTCTCAAGGTAAACCTAGGCTCATCACGCGAAGAAGCACAGAAATTCTACAAAGATTATTTTGAGACATTCGGTACTCTCGCAAGCTATTTGGACGAAGTGAAAAGGGAAGCGGCGCGCCTAGGATATGTAGAAACAATTTATGGCAGGCGCAGATATTTCGAAGGTATCAAATCGCACCTGCCATTTATCCGCGCATCGGCAGAGCGCATGGCTATAAATGCCCCTATGCAAGGCTCGCAGGCGGATATCGTGAAGCTTGCGATGATAGAGATCGATAAATTGATCGAAAAAGAAAAATTAGAAAATGATGCGCGGCTGCTTCTCCAAATCCACGATGAGCTTATCTATGAAATCAAAGAAAGCAAAATAAAAGAGCTCTCGCCGAAAATAAAAAAGATAATGGAAAATGTTTTGGATAAAGAAAAATCCGCCGGTGTGCCAATCATCGCGAATTCCTCTGCTGGAAAAAATTGGGGGGAGATGAGGGAAATATCATGATCTACTTCTACTACGGCACGGATAAAGAAAAGGTGCGAGCGAAAGCGAGGGGGACCTTTGAGGCGCTGCGGAAAAAGAAGCCGGACGCGAGCTTTGTCGAAAGAAATGGGGAAGGTCTGACCTTCTCAGATTTGGAGATGATGCTCGGCATGCAGGGGCTTTTCGAAAAGAAGATCGTGGCAAAGCTTTCGGATATTTTGGCGAACAAAGAATTGGAAGACGAGGTTTTGAAAAACTTAAAGGCGATGCATGAGAGCGAGAATATTTTCATTTGGTCTGAAGGCGCTGTGAACAAAGCACCGCTCGAGAAAATAAAAAAGCATGCAGAAAAAGCAGAAGAATTTGCTGCTAAAGAAATTTTTAAGCCAAAAGAATTCAGCATATTTTTCCTCGCGGATGCCTTGGGAGAGAGGGATAAGAAAAAGCTTTGGATGCTGTTTGTGGAAGCTTTGCGGCGGGGGAAGGTGATGGAAGAAATGCACGGCACGCTATTTTGGCAGCTCAAAACTATTTTGCTCGCCAAGAAAACGAAAAGCGCAGAAGAGGCCAGCATAAATCCATTTCCATATAGCAAAGCGAGATCTTTTGCCAAGAATTGGCAGGAAGCGGAGCTCCAAAAAGCCATGTCTCACCTAGTTGATATGTACCACAAAGCTCATCGCGGCGAGCTGGATTTCGAAATCGCTATGGAAAAATTCGCTCTCAGCATATAGCCCGTGTGAATATTTTGCACCCAAGGAGGCATTTCAGGCGTATAATGTTGGTAAGGTTGGCTGTGGCTGGCCGTCTACGTTAGCGTCGGAAAGGCAGTATTAGAAATAAGCAAACAATATATGAAAAATAAGAATTTGATCGCAGTGGGATTCGCTTTAGCTGTGGCCGCATCTGTGGCTGTGCCAGCTTTTGCTGAAGATAGTGTGAATGTGGGAGCGAATGCAGGCCTACGAATGGGTGCAAGGATGGAGATCAGAAAGGATATCAAAAATGATTTGAAGATGATGCGTCCAGAGCTTGTGGGCAAGGTGACGGCTGTGAATGGCAATATCCTAACGGTATCCGGCCGAGGATTTGGGAGGGAAAATGCTACGACATCTTTTAGCGTAGATGCATCGGCTGCTGTCGTTGTAAAAGGCAACGCTACAAGCACTGTTTCTAGCATCAGCGTAGGTGATACGATCCTTGTGCAAGGCACAGTGAGCGGATCAACGATTACTGCTAAGAAGATCTTTGATGGGCAATTTATGCAGAAAATGGGAGATAGGATGGAGAAGCGAGCAAGCTCGACCGCTATGATCGAGGGCAATGGCCAGCCGATCGTGGCAGGTACTGTGACGGCTGTCGGCGGTAATACAATTACGATCACAAACTCAAGCAACGTATCTTTCACAATTGATGCAACGAATGCAAAGATCGCTGCAAAGGGTGTAGCTAATGCTACTGTTTCCAATATCGCCGTCGGCGATCATGTGGTGGCGCAGGGCACGGTAAATGGCTCTGCTGTGGTGGCAAGCTCTGTGATAGATCAGACAAAAGCGGGGGATGAAAATAATGGTAATGGAGACAACGGGAACCATTTTGGATTCTTCCGAGGTGTAGGAAATTTCTTCAAGCATTTGTTTGGATTCTAAATAGACTCTCAAAAATGCCGCGCCCTACTGGGCGCGGCATTTTGTGTATAAAAAAATCCTGACCGAGGTCAG
>JAZJXR010000021.1:0-11890 GCA_040390775.1 Patescibacteria group bacterium
CAGATCTCCCTATGGGTTTCTTCAGGGTGCGGATTCTTTCGAACGCTTCGAACAAAGCTTTTTGAACGATTCGAGTTATCTTTGCTTTGTTTGGCCACTCGAGAATTTCTTGTAGTGCTGACATTTTAGTTACGACCTCCCTCGAGGATTTGGTATGTGTTAGAACATTTATCCCCTGCACCATACTACAAAAATTCAAAAGACGCTACAATGCACATGTGCTTATCCATATAAAGATCCAGCCAGAATCGAAAGAGGATAAGGTGATAATGAAGAGCGATAATTCCTATATCGTCTATGTCAGAGAAAAAGCAGAGCGCAATCAGGCAAATATAAAAATGCGCTCGCTCCTCGCCACACATTTCAAGGTGGATCTGGGCAAAGTAAAGATCATCACAGGCCACCATGCCCCGAGCAAAATAATTGATATCATAGAGTAATGAAAAACACTTTCGGTCTAACAAAAAAAGAGCTTTCGATATTGAAAAAGCTCAACACTCCAATAAAGATCCAAAACTTTTTGGATAAAATGCCGGCGAATTTTGAGATAGGGGGAGAGACGAATATGTCTCCCCGCCGAGCGCTAAGGAAGAACAAATGCCATTGCTTCGAAGGTGCACTCATTGCAGCCGCTGCGCTTTGGATCAATGGCGAAGAGCCGCTCATTATGGATATGAAATCTGCTCAAGAGGATGTGGATCATGTGCTTTGTGTATATAAAAGAAATGGATATTGGGGCGCAATATCGAAGACGAATCACGCCACGATCCGCTTCCGCGATCCCGTATACAAATCTATTCGCGAGCTTGCCATGTCTTATTTCCACGAATGGTTCATGGATAAAAACGGAAAGAAGACTCTGCGCAGCTTCTCGAATCCATACAATATGAAGAAGCAAGGCGCCGCGTGGATCACGAGCGAAGAAGGTCTGTGGCAATTGGTGGACGTGCTCGATGATCTTCCGCATTTTCCCGTGGCTCCAAAAGCAAACCTAAAGCTCCTCCGCAAAGCAGATCCTATGGAAATGAAAGCCGGCAGCTTCACCGAGTGGCATAGAAGCGGCAAGAAGGTATAATTCAGAAATGCCAGAAAACCACGATCTCACCGTAGCGTCGATCCCGAGGCTCATAAAGAGCATTTCTATTCCTGTTATGATCGGCTTTTTCTTTAATACCATGTTCAACGTGGTGGATACGTATTTTGGCGGCAAGATTTCGACAGAAGCATTGGCGGCGCTTTCGCTTTCTTTTCCTGTATTCTTTCTGATAATTATTTTCGATTCTGGGCTTTCGACGGGCGCCACGGCAGTGATCGCAAATGCTCTCGGGGCAAAAGACGAAGAGCAGGCTCGAATGCTCGTGGCGCAATCTATTTCTCTCGGGATCATTATTTCTATAATCCTTACGATCCTCGGCCCGATATCCGCGCCATATTTATTTGTTTGGCTTGGCGCTTCGGGGAGCTATCTGGATCTTGCTGTGGAGTATATAGATATTATTTTCTTCGCCTCGATATTTTTTATTCTTGAAAGCAATTTTGGCGCAGCACTTCAAGCAAGGGGCAACACCAGCGTCACGCGGAATTTCTTGATCGGCGGATTTTTCTTGAATGTGCTTTTTGATCCGTGGTTCCTCTACGGCGGATTTGGTGTGCCAGCTTTTGGATTCAAAGGCGTCGCGATCGCCACATCTCTCATTCAAGCCTTAGGCGCGCTCTATCTTTTTATTAAAGCAAAAGAGTACGGATTGGTGTCGCAAGGTACATGGAAAGAAATGAAGCCAAATTGGCATTATTACAAAGAAATTTTAAAGCAAGCTGGGCCTGCCAGCGTGAATATGGTGACGATCGGCGCAGGGATCTTTGTGATCACGTATTTTATAAATCAATTCGGCCAGGATGCTGTGGCAGCGTACGGCATTGCGACGCGCGTTGAGCAAATCGTGCTCTTGCCAACGATAGGGCTCACGATCGCGGCGCTTTCGATTATCGGGCAGAACAATGGCGCAGGCAAATTTGATCGAGTAAAAGATGCTTTGAAAAAGTGCCTCGAATACGGCGTTTATATTATGCTTGCGGGCGGAGCTTTCATTTTTGCATCTTCAGGAATCATCATGAAGTTTTTCACGAGCGATGCGAATGTGGTATCGATCGGCGCGCATTATCTCAAAATTGCCGCAGGGATTACGGTAGCTTACGCGCTTCTATTTATTTCCGTCTCGGCTCTCCAAGGCATGAAAAAGCCGATGTATGCAGTGTGGATCGGCATCTATCGCCAGCTTCTGGCTCCCATAATTATCTTCACTCTCCTCATTCAATATTTCCATGTAGGCATAGACGGCATCTGGTGGGGTATCTTCTTTATCACTTGGAGCGCCGCAATCGTGACGGTGGTGTACACAAAGCACGTTCTGAAAAATTATTCTAACTAACTTTCTAATTTTGGTGGGCGGTGAGGGACTTGAACCCACGACCCTTCGAGTGTAAATCGAGCGCTCTACCAACTGAGCTAACCGCCCTACGGGATGCATACTAGCTCGTTTCTGCGTTTTTTTCAAATTTCTGCTAGAATTGCCCTATGACCTTCGGCACAATAATTATTACCGTCCTCGGCCTCGCGCTTTTTGAGATTGTATCGAGCGTGGATAATGCGATTGTAAATGCGGAGGTATTGGGCACTATGGGCAAGAAGGCTAAGCAGTGGTTCCTATTCTGGGGCCTTATATTCGCAGTGTTTGTGGTGCGAGGAGTGCTGCCATGGCTCATCATTTGGGCTACAAATCCCAGTGTCGGACCTTGGGGTGCGTTCATCGCCGCGTTTTCAAATGATCCTCATATTCTAGAATCGGTGGAAGCTTCTGCGCCAATTCTATTTGCCGGTGGTGGCACGTTTCTTATATTTCTATTTCTCCACTGGCTTTTTATGGAGCCGAAATCTTATGGGCTTTATGGCGAGAAATTTTTCCATGAGCAAGGCGTGTGGTTTTATGCTGTTGTATCTTTTGTGCTTGCGGCTATCGTTTGGTTTGCGGAGAAGGTGAATCCACTGATGGCGTTCGGGGCTGTGGTGGGCTCCACGGCTTTCTTTATTACGCATGGATTCAAGCAGAATGCCGAAGCGAGCGAAAAGAGTCTCAAAGGAAGCGGTAAATCTGATCTTGCAAAAGTGTTCTATCTTGAAATAATCGATGCCACTTTTTCTATCGATGGCGTGCTCGGAGCTTTTGCTTTTACACTTTCAATTCCTTTGATCTTGATAGGGAACGGCATCGGAGCGATCATCCTGCGCAAGCTTACCTTGGGAAATATAGATACGGTAAAGAAATATATTTTCCTTAAAAACGGAGCGATGTATTCTATATTCGTGCTGGGTATCGTGATGCTCATTGATGCTTTCGGCGGGCATATTCCGGATTATGTGTCGCCTGTGATCACATTTCTAATCGTGGGCTACTTTTTTCTCAAATCGAAATTTCATTTGGCAAAAAACAAATGATAAAAAAGCAAAGCCCGATAAAGATTCTGTATGAAGACGATGATATCGCTGCGATATACAAGCCCGCTGGCATTTCTGTACACGGTGATGGAAAATCGAAAGAAAAAACGATAGTGGATCTGCTTCTCAAAAAATTTCCGAAGATAAAAAATGTAGGCGAGCCGATCGTGCGAGATGACGAAGATGATATTGAGCGGCCAGGGGTTGTGCATCGGTTGGACAAGGGCACATCAGGTGTACTCCTAGTAGCAAAGACGAACGAAGGTTTTTGGCATTTGAAATCTCAATTCAAAAATAGAGAAATAAAAAAGACGTACAACGCATTTGTGTACGGCACATTCAAAGAAGAGCGAGGCATGATAGATCGGCCTATCGGCCGCGAGGCTGGTGGTGTGCGTAGATGGGCTACGGGTGCCCGTGCCCGCGGAGAAATGCGTGATGCGCTTACGCGCTACAAAGTCGTGTCAGTCGCAGCCCGGAGAATTTCTGAGGTCCTCGGTTCTCCTCCGCTTCGCGAAGGCCAGACCGTCAGAAATTCTCTGGCTTGCTCCTTCCTCGAAATATGGCCTCTCACTGGCCGCACCCATCAAATACGCGTGCATATGGCATCCGTGGGGCATCCTGTGGTGGCTGATACCCTATATGCGCCGAGGCAAAAGCCTGTTCTTGGCTTTGCTCGCCTAGCGCTCCATGCTTCTAGGATTTCTTTCAAAGATCTCTCTGGTAAAACCCACGAAATTACGGCTCCTTTTCCAGAAGATTTTGAATTTGCACTAAAGTCACTCCTGTGATAAATTGCTTGGACTTATGAAAGCCACAGCCAAGACATCCCCAGTCAACATAGAAGAGCGCAAAACACAGGACATCCGCCCAGGTGATGTTGTTAAGGTGCACCAGAAGATCCAAGAAAAGGGCAAGACGCGTATTCAGATCTTCGAGGGTATGGTCCTCGCTCGCAAGCACGGCACGGATGCTGGGGCCACCTTTACTGTACGCCGCGTAGCAAATGGCTATGGTGTAGAAAAGATCTACCCCCTATATTCTCCTCTTATCGAAAAAATCGAAGTAGTGCGCCGCGCCGAAGTGCGAAAGGCCAAGCTATATTATGTGCGCACAAAGGCACAAAAAGAGCTCTCAAAGCGCATGCGCTCCGAAATGATGCGCGCAGATGCCCCAGAAGCTGCTCCTGCAGAGCTGGTGGTCGCCGAGTCCAATTAAGGATTCGTCGCTGCTTTCTATTTAGATAAAAAGTAATAACGAGTCCTGAATTGGACTCGTTTTTGTTCTTTAACCTCAACCAATAAAACCATGCCAGAAAAAGTTGTTAAAACTACGATGGAGCCGTACACGCCAGAAGCTTTGATCACTATGCCGATCCACGGAATGGAAGGTAGGATGATCGAGAATAAATCTGGTGAAAAAAGCTACGAGCTTGTTTGGTACCACAATCGCTTCGGCTGGATGAATAGGGAGCGAGCTCGAGACATATACAATTCGAAGCTCGAATCCTATTTGGAGAAGCTGCATTTTCCTAGTGTGCTTTGGTGGCCGTAAAATATTTGCCTTGCACAAACGCAGGGCTATTTTTTGTATAGCAGTACTGTCGTTTTTTCTACTAGACGATCGAAATATTTGAAAAACACGAAGCATAGGATCGCGATAGATACGTTGAAGATGAATGTGGCATTCACGATCTGCTGCACCTCGTTCGTGCTGATAAATTGCAGGAGCTTTATGAATGGATATAGAAAGGGAGCAAATAATATCACGCCGCCGATGTTGAAATAGGCATTAGCAATCGCCACTTTCTTTGCTTCAAGTGTTGCCGACGTGCTGGCTACCACAGCAGTGAGCGCCGGTGTAATGCCGCAGCCAAGCAGGAATCCCACGGCTTCTGGCAGCCCGATGAGATTTCCATTTGCAAGGATGAGCACGAGTCCTGCAAACAGCGCTCCAGATTGCACCATGATCGTCAGCACCGCCCCAATGATAATGGCTTCATAAGGATTGCTTATAGATTGGAGGAAAGATAAGAATTGCGGATTGCTCTTCAGCGGCTCTATCAGGATTGAAATAATAAATAGTGCAAGAAAAATCACTCCGAAATAAAACACCGCTTTGCCATATTTTTTGAATTTGGAATGTGTGTGCGAGACGATGAATCCAATGATCACGACGATCGGCGCCACGTATGTCATGTTGAGTGCGATGAGCTGCGAGGTGACGATGATGCCAAGGTTCGCTCCCACAACGACCCCAATCGCATTGTAGGAAGCAATGATCCCCGCGTTCACGAGATCTACTAGTATTACGGAGATTGCCATAGAAGAGGGTAAGATGCTCGACACCAGAGTGCCCACTGCGATCGCTTTGCTCGGCCTATTTGTAAAGTTGTGAAATACTTCTCGAAGCCTTTTTCCTGCCACGCGCTCGATCTGGTGGCCAAATTTCTGGATCGCGAATAGGAATATCAAGACGAGCGCTAGAATGGTGGTGAAGGTTGTGGTTATGTCCATGCGTTGCAGTATAAAGTATTCAGTAGAAAGTATAAAGCGCAAATGTTGAAATAATCCTGAATTTTAGTACTATGGCGCAATGCGCGGGTGGCGAAATTGGTAGACGCACTACCTTGAGGTGGTAGCGCCCGTAAGGGCATGGAAGTTCGAGTCTTCTCTCGCGCACAATAATTAAATATTTTGTCACAAATCGCACCCATCATGCGTCTCTTTCCGTATACCTTCACCACAAGGTCGCTTTTATGAGCCAATATAATCAAATAGTTGTTCTATTTTAAACCTAATCTATATGTATCATGCCCAAAAGACCCACAATAGTAAGCCTCGCCGCCGCAATGCTCATAATTTCAGCCACGTTCTCGAGCCGCGTATCGGCTTCCACCAGTAGCGGCCCCGTCCAATCCCTCCAAAGCATCACAATAAGCGATAGAAGCAGCTCTGAATCTCGCCCAGGCAAGCGCAAGAAGGAATTCCAAGGCGTAGCCGGAGTCGTGTCATCCGTCAGCGGGCAGATGATCACGATCGAAGGCAAAGATAACACTACATATATAGTGGATGCTTCTGGAGCGCGAGTGGTAAAGAAAGGATCTCCAGAAGGTGCGTCGCTATCTGATATCAAAAGCGGCGACAAGCTTCTTATAAAAGGTGTCGTCACAGGTAGCACTGTTGCAGCTACAGATATTTTTGAAGGCAGGGGCAAAAAAAGAGCCTAGGCTAATTTGCTATACTTAGCTCATGAAAAAAGGAGTCGATTTCGTTGGCATATCGATAAATTACTTTTGCATGGATGGCAAAGGTAGATTCCTAATGGCCAAGCGTACGAATAATTGCCGCGATGAGTGGGGGAAATGGGATACAGGAGGAGGCGGGCTTGAAGTCGGCGATACGATCGAAGAGACTCTTCGCAAAGAGATCAAAGAAGAATATTGTACAGATGTGCTCAGCTTCGAATTCTTGGGCCACAGCGAGGTGTTTAGGGAGCATGAAGGCATGAAGACCCATTGGCTAGCGATGCAATATAAGGTGCTTGTGGATCCAGAAAAGGTAGCCAATGGCGAGCCGCACAAATTCTCGCAGTTAGAATGGTTCACCCTTGATTCTCTCCCGCCCGCAAGCGAGCTGCATTCCCAATTGCCGAAAGCAATTGAAAGATATAAAGGTAAACTAAATTGACTTTGAAATAGCTGGGTGTAATCCGTAATCTGGATTAAATTCTGTTTTTCTGGTATAAATTGCCTGCATGGCGACTATAGTTTAGTGGTAAAACTCGGGTTTGTGGAACCCGTATCGAGAGTTCGATTCTCTCTAGCCGCCCCAATTTATTTCACCCACACTGCAGCGGGGAAATCTTCGTGCCAGTTGCCGGATAGGAGATAGCTGCCAGCTGCCCAATTTCCGCCTGTCCATGTGATGTATCGCACATATAGATTTCCTTGCGGGCTGCGATCTATCGTGCCCCAGAAAAATATATATTGTTCGTTGCCGCCCTCCTTTTTCTTCCATTCTTCTGGAATCTGTGTTGGATTATCTTTTAGATATTCCCATACAGCAGCATTCAAAACGGGTGTGTGCTTTTCTTTGAAGTATTCAAATAGATCGTTGCCACGGATCGATCCATCCATTTGCATTGAATGTATAAAAAGCGCGTCTTTGAACCTTTTCTTATCCCACTTTATTATTCCGCGCTTATTGAAATTTTCTGCTATCGTCCAAAGCAGGCCGTAAGGCGCTGGCTCCTTGTCGGTGTCTATCATGTTATAATCATAGCATGCAACCAGATTTACCATTTACAATCGAAAAGCCTTGGGGGGATTTTAGGCAGTTTACGTTGAATACCGCCACCACCGTCAAAATCATTACGGTCGCTCCTGATCAGATCCTAAGCCTTCAAAGCCACAAGAAGCGCAGCGAATTTTGGAAGGTGATTTCTGGAAGTGGATTCGTAGAGATAGATGGCGCGCGCGAAGCCGTTGATTTGGGAGATGAAAAGATGATCCCTCTTGGTGCCAAGCATCGTATGCAAGCGGGGCCAAATGGAATGCGGATTTTAGAAATTGCTTTTGGAGAATTCGACGAAGAAGATATCATCCGGTATGAGGATAAATACGGCAGAGAAAATAAATAGCCAAAATAATATTCAAGATCACATGCCTACTCAATACAGAGATTTTATGGAAGAAGAGAAAGAGTGCCCTTTTTGCCACCGCAAAGAAAGCGATGTGATCATGGAAAGCAAGCATGCCTATGCCACGTATGCGCTCGCGCCGTACCACAAAGATCATTTGCTTGTGATCCCTAAGAGGCATGTCACGCATATATTGGATCTTACGCCGGAAGAGCAGCATGATATCGACAATCTTATGGATACATTGTGGCAAGATATGCAGAAGAAATTTAAATACAAAGACGTGAGCTTTCTTGTGCGCGATGGCAAAGGATCCGGCGCATCGGTTGAGCACACGCATTATCATATTATTCCAGAAACAAAGATCGGAGATTTCGAGCATGATCCAGACAATAGGAATATCTTAGGCACACGAGCGATTAAAAACGAAGTCGAGAGGATAAAAGCTATCGTCTAATTTTATGATGCCACCATTTGCAGAAAGAAGCCACGAGAAAATGCAGGAAGTGCTGATGGATCCCTCTGCATCCGGGCCTAGGGTCCACTACTATATGATCCGAGGCGGCACGGATAAGAGGAATATCACCACGTGGGAATCGGGGACGGTGGGAGGCGAATATATAAAGACGTACGGGCATTATCACGTGGGAGATCTGGATGAGACGTACTGGGTGATCTTTGGCGAGGGGATAGTGCTTCTCCAAAAAAGAAAAAAAGATGAGAGCGGAAATCCTATCGATGATGCTATTTCCGAATTTTATGCAGTACAAATGCATGCTGGCGAAGATATTTTTATCCCGAGCGAATACGGGCATTTAATGCTGAACACTGGCAGCACATGGCTCGTGACGGCAGATGACAGCCCTGTGAATTTCGGCGAAGTAGATGCTGTATCTCTCCCGGGGCATGCCGATTATTTACCGGTGCAAAAAATGCAAGGCTTCGCTTATTATGTGGTAGAAGAAAATGGGGAGCCCAAGCTTGTGCGAAATCACAAATATTCTGAAGCGCCCGAAGCAAAAATTATTTCTCTTGCCGAATATAAGCTGCTTGCAAAATAATGTATAAGCTTACCCGTCATTCGGCCAATCCGATCCTATCGCCGAATCCTGATTTTCCTTGGGAGTCCGCTGGTGTGCTGAATCCTGGGGTCATTCGCACTGATGATGGCATTGTGATGCTTTATCGCGCAGTAGGAGAGCGCCAAAATTATATTTCACGCATCGGTATGGCGCGGAGCAAAGACGGCGTGCATTTTGAGCGCGTAGGCAAGGATCCTGTATATTCTCCAAAAGAAATTTTCGATAAATGGGGAGCCGAGGATCCAAGGATCACAAAAATTGATGATGATTATCTCATTACATATGTGTGCGTGCCGGATCCTGTGCTTATTGATGGGCATTCTGTCGTCCGCGAAAAGCCGCTCGAGACATCCGTTGCGATTCTGAAAACCAAAGATTTCAAAACCTTCGAAAATCTAGGAGTGATCTCTCCGCCGTGCTCGGATAATAAAGACATCGTGCTTTTCCCAAGAAAGATAAACGGCATGTATGCTGTGCTTCATCGGCCAAATCATTGGAACAAAGTATGGTGCAAGACTGATTTCAAGAAATCTCCAGAAGACAATCTGCTTTGCGCGATGGAAGAGCTGCCGGATGCTCCGGGGATCTGGATCGGATGGTCTGAAGATTTAAAAATATGGAAGGATCACAATCTTGTGATGTCTACCGCCCATAGCTTTGATGCCAAGATTGGCGCAGGCCTGCCTCCGATCGAGACGGCCGATGGCTGGCTGCTTATCTATCACGAAGTAGAAGATATGGGCCAGGGCAAGCTCCGCTATAGCGCGTGCGCTGCGCTCTTAGATCTTCGTGATCCGCGCAGAATGATCTCGAAGCTCCCAGATCCGATCCTAACGCCCGAGATGGTGCATGAGAAAAACATCATATTTCCGTCTGGCGGATTTATATCGGATAGTATGCTATATGTATATTACGGAATGGGAGATGATGCTATCGGGCTTGCCACAGGTTCTCTTCCGGATCTACTCGCAGAGCTTCGCAAGCATCTATAAATACAAATGGAAAATATTTCAAGCGAAAAGGCGATCATCGCATATCTGACCACGTTCCCGCCACGCGAATGCGGCATCGCTACTTTCACGCGCGATCTTACCGAGCATTTCGACAAAATGTATTCTGGTAGGGAAGCTACGGTGATTCTTGCTATGAAGACGGATGAGCACCAGCGTCTTTCATATTCCGCCAAGGTCATAAAAGAAGTATTGCAAAATAAGGTCGAAGATTATGAGGATGCTGCAGAAATGTTGAACGCGATGCCAGATGTGGCTCTTGTCGCTATCGAGCATGAATACGGTATTTACGGCGAAGGCTACGGCAAAAATCTGCTCTGCTTTCTCGAAACAATAAAAAAGCCCGTATCGGTGACCTGCCACACCGTGCTGCCAAATCCCCCAGAAGAGATGAAGAGTGTCATGAAGCAAATCATCGATCGAGCAAATATCGTAATTGTGATGACGCATGCTTCCAAAAATATTTTAAGGGAAGTGTATGGAGCGCCAGAGGACAAGGTAAAAGTCATCCCGCATGGTATACATCCGGCGCCTTATACAGATGGCAGGCTTGCCAAAAAGAATTTGGGTTTTGCAAATAAGAAAATAATTTCTACATTTGGATTTCTTTCTCGCGGCAAGGGAATAGAATACGGAATCAAAGCAATGCCGGAAATTGTAAAGAAATTTCCAGATTGCTTGTATCTTGTAATTGGTGAGACGCATCCTGTGGTAAAGAAAAAAGATGGCGAGGAATATCGCGAGTCTCTAGGGAGGCTGGCAAAAGATCTTGGTGTAGAAAAGAATGTGATATTTTTTGATAAATTTTTAGAAACTGCAGAGCTTCTCCAATTTCTAGAAGCCACAGATATATATCTTTCGCTCTCGCAAAACACAGATCAGGCTGTATCCGGCACCTTAAGCTACGCTCTGGGGGCCGGCCGGCCGGTGATCGCTACGCCTTTTTCACAAGCCAAAGAAATAATCACGCCGGATGTAGGGGCGCTTGTGGAGGTTGGAGAAAGCGATGGAATAGCGCGGGAAGTATCCAATCTTTTTGCTGATGAGCCGAGACGAATTGCGCTAGGTAAGAATGCGTATTTCCATACGCGTATTATGACATGGCCAAATGTGGCACTTTCTTATATGCGCGAATTTGCGATGCTTGCTCCGGTGCTCGCAAAGAGGGAGCGAGTGCTGCCTGCTTTGAAGCTAACCCACCTTTCGCATCTCACAGATGATTTCGGAGCTTTTCAATTTGCGATCTTGGATAAGCCGGATCCCGCTTGGGGATATACGCTTGATGATAATGCTAGAGCCCTAGCGGCCATGGCGTGGTGCGCGAATCAAGGGCGAGACAAAAAGATATCCGCAAGATTAGCCCCTGTATATTTGTCTTTTATAAAAAAATCTCTTTCGCCATCTGGCAAATTTCATAATTATTTTACAGGGGGTCGAGTGCCGCATGATGTTCGCAATGAATCAGAAAATTTGGAAGATGCTCGGGCTCGCACCCTGTGGGCTCTCGCAGAAGCTGCAAAGAGCAATCTTTCTTGGCTATCAAGAAGAAAGGCAAAAATTTTATTCAAAAAGAATTTTAAATTTTTGGCAGGGGTGTCTTCTCCGCGTGCATCAGCATTCGTGATCAAGGCTTGCTACACTTGGATTCAGAATCGTAATGATAA
>JAZJXR010000022.1:0-4469 GCA_040390775.1 Patescibacteria group bacterium
ATAGCTGTAAGAAGTGTTCACCGTCTGCCCAGAGCCTGAAGCATCTCCGCTCCAAGAATATGTGTAGCTGCCTGTGCCGCCGGATGCTGTGGCATACCAGCTGACCGTCTGATTCGTATTGTATGTGCCGTTCGTTGGGCAAGATCCATTCAAAGCTTCTGATACTTGTGGGTTTGGAGTGGTCGTTATTACCGTATTGCAATTCGTGCCGTTGCTGCAAGTATTTGTGTTCGTCGTAGTCGTCGTATTATGGCTGTCGATTTTTGTAGAGACGTTGTGGCTGTCTTTATTATGGCTATCGATATTTGTGCTTTGCTTGCTCAAATTTAGATTGAGGCCAAGAGATGATCCTCCGCCGCATCCACCAGATGTACATCCAGAGCTGTAACTGTAAGGCTGCGAATATGTGTATGGTGTATAAGAATAACCAGCATTGTATGTATTATCTGCAGTGTAAGGCTGATAATATGAACCGCCAGAATAGTAATCTGAAGGACTGTATGTATCTCCGCTGTAATAAGCAGAAGCATCATAAGATCCTCCCGAATAGTAAGGTGAAGCGTCGTATGAACCACCAGAATAGTAATCTGAAGGACTGTATGTATCTCCGCTGTAATAAGGCGAGGCATCATATGAACCACCTGAGTAGTAATCAGAAGAATTATAAGATCCGCCAGAGTAGTAAGGTGAAGCGTCGTATGAACCACCAGAATAATAGTCTGAAGGACTGTATGCACCACCAGTGTAATAGCCATAATCATCACCAGAGTAATAATCGTCAGCCAAAGCAGCCTTTGGGGCGATAACAGCCACAGAAAGAAGCGCTAGCGCGAATGCGAATATAGCCTTGTTTTTCATAGTATTTTTAATTATTTGCATCATATATTTTTCACAGGCTCTTAAGCCCTTATGAGGAGTATTATACACTATCCGAAATAAATGTCAAGAGTATCGCTAGAGACTTCCTGCTATAGCGGATTTCACAATACCTGCGTTTAAAAAATGCGATGGTGTTACAGAATCAAGAGACGTCTCAAAAGCCACAAGATTACCTTGAGTATCAAAAAGAAGTAATCCTGATTGCGAAGATGATAGGTTCATATCGGTACTGATGATATCCGTAGATGTCGCGGCGCGGCCCGTAAGTGGAGAAAATTCTGTGACGATGCCGCTTGATACTACATTGCCGCTCTCCTTTCCTCCAAGCGCCACCACGTTGCTGCCAAGCTTTAGCCCTGCGCTATCTTTTATGGAAATTGGCTGTACTTTGTTTTTCTCTCCCGCATCATAATTCAAAATAAAGAATGTGAATCCGCCTGTGAGATCTCCTTTGCTCCAAGAAATTGGAATTTCGCGATTATCATTCGTGATGGCCAAGTAAGAAGAAGAATCCGCATGTGAAGAGAGCAGTTGAGATGCGAGCACGCCGCCTTTGCTGCCCACAGCCGCCCCAAGAGCTACAAATTTTTTGTCGCTTCCGGATTTTTCGTAAATGCGAAGCATGCTCTTCACTCCCACGCTTGCAATATCGGAAGGAGAAAGCTCGGTGGCAGCAGGAGCAGGCTTTACTGCTGTACTAATATCTTTTACTGTTGGAATATTAGCGACCGTCTCGATAGATTTTTCAATGACTTTATATATTGTCTGGCCAGATCCTGCTGAAGGATTATCAAGAAGAGAAACAGTGGCTACGCTTGTAGAGATCGCCGTTATAATTGCAACAAGGAGAGCTATGAGGATCGTTTGCTGCTTGGTGATGTGCTCCATAGATTTTGTTGCTTCAATATTACATCCTTGAGAGACTTCAAGCAAACATCTATTTCGCTTTTCGTAGTGTATCTTCCCAAAGAAAAACGCAGAGATGATGCGGCACAATTCTCTGCTGGCTTTATTTCTTCTACCACATAAGAAATAGAATCTTCGCTGAGGTTGGTGCACGTGGAAGCAGATGAGCAAGCGATTCCTCTTTCGTCCATTTGATATACAGCAAATTCTGCGTCCAAATCCTTCACGCAAATGTTTACATTATTTGGAAGCCTGTTTTCCCTATCTCCATTTATTTTAATTTCTGTATCAATTTCTAGAATTTTTTTGAAAAAGTAATCACGAAGTTTAGTAAGACGCTTGGATTCTTTCTCTCTTTCTTTATCCGCGATTTTTAAAGCCTCGGCAAATCCAGATGCAAGTAGAGGTAATTCACGGCCGCTACGCATTCCGCTCTCCTGCCCTCCGCCAAATGTGATTGGATTTATTTTTGTGCCTTTCTTTATATATAGAGCGCCGATTCCAGCTGGGCCGTAGACCTTGGGGCTATTCAACGTAAGCAAATCCACCCCCAGCTTCTGCACATCCAAACTCAAATAATTCGCAGCTTGGGTAGCATCAGTATGGAAAACCACTCCCACATGTCCGACATGTGGGAGCTTTCTAAAATGCCTGATCTCCTTTGCAATTTCCGCGATTGGCTGGATCGTACCTATTTCACTGTTTGCATAGCCAATAGAAACGAGAGCTGTCTCTGGCCGCAGAGCTTTACTTATATCTTTTGGAGAGATAACGCCATCTGCATTCGGATGAATATATGTGACGCCCGCCCCCAAGCTTTCCAAATGCCTGATCGGCTCCAAGATGGATTTGTGCTCGATCGTAGAAGTGATTATATGTGCATTTTTTATTCTCGAGAAGACACCCAAAATCGCGAGATTGTTGGATTCTGTAGCGCCGGAGGTGAATATAATTTCAGAGGGGCGGGCGCGCAAAATTTCTGCAGAAATTTTGCGCGCTTCTTCCAGCACCTTCTTTGCCTCCCTACCCTCTTTGTACAGGCTGTCAGGATTAGCATGCACCTTGCTTTCTATGGAGCGCATGCGCACAAACACTCTCGGATCAAGAGGTGTGGCAGAGGCATAATCCAGATAGATTCTTTTTTGCATTTCTGTATAGTACATTTTATTTGAAAATAAGGAAATTAATGCTACTGTGTGCCTATGTCAAATAAGGATTTAAATATGGAATTAGTAGTGCGCCCTCCCGTCGTAGCAGTGATGGGGCATATTGATCATGGCAAATCCACTCTCCTTGATTTCATAAGAAAGACAAACACAACAGATAGAGAAGCTGGCGGCATCACTCAAAGAATGAGCGCATATAAAGTGCTTCACAAAAATTCCGAAGGCAACGATTCTTCTATCACATTTCTTGATACACCCGGCCACGAAGCATTTGCAGAATTACGAAAGCGGGGAGCATTCGTAGCAGACATTGCAATACTCGTCGTAGCAGCGGATGAAGGCGTAAAGCCGCAGACGGTAGAAGCGATCAGGCAGATCAAAGAATCGAATCTTCCGTTCATCGTAGCAATGACGAAAATGGACAAGCCGAACGCAAATGTGGATCGCGTAAAGCAGATGCTTGCAGAAGCGGAAGTGTTCGTCGAGGGCTGGGGCGGCGATGTATCTTTTGTGCCTGTATCCGCTATCTCAGGGAGCGGCATAAATGATCTATTGGACATGATCTTGCTTACAGCAGAAATTTCTGAGCTCAAAGCGTCTCAAAAAAATAAAGCAACGGGCACCGTGATAGAAACTCAGAGCTCCAAGCAAAAGGGCATCGGCGCGACTCTTATGATAAAAGACGGAATGCTCAAGATGGGAGATTTCGTGGTAGCGGGGGATGCTATAGCACCTACGCGCCTTATAGAAGATTTCCGCGCTGATAAAATAGAATCGGCAGGAGCATCGGATCCAGTCTACGTCACAGGCTTCGACAAAATGCCTGTGGTGGGAATTTCTTTTGCATGCGTTCAAAATAAAAAAGAGGCTGAAGCCTTGGCAATAGAAAACGCAAAATATATGAGGAAAGCCAGCATTACAGAAGAAATTGGTCCAGAAAACGCAGCTCTTTCTATCCCAATTGTGATTAAAGCATCTTCAACGGACGTGATTGAAGCTATCATCCACGAGATAAAGAAAATAAAAAACGAGCGCGTATCCGTGAAAGTAATTGGCACAGGCATCGGATTTATTTCTGAAAGCGATGTAAAGCTTGCAGGCACAAAGCCCGAGAGCGTAATTCTTGGATTTGATACAAAAATAGACGCTTCGGCAAAAGCTCTTTCAGAAAGAGACGGGATATTGATTCAGACGTTCAACATCATCTACAAGCTGGCAGAATGGCTGGAGGAATACATGAAAGACAAAACTCCAAAAATGATGACAGAGGTAATACACGGAAAAGCCAAAATTCTAAAAGTATTTAGCGTGAATCGCGACAAACAGGTGATCGGCGCGAGAGTAGAAGAAGGCTCGATAAAGCTAAATGATGAAGTGCGAATCATTCGGCGCGAAGCTATGCTCGGCCTTGGCAGAATCCGCGAGCTTCAGCAATCCAAATCCAAAACAGGCGAAGTTAGCGAGGGTCTTGAATGCGGAGCGATGATCGAGTCGAAGATCGAGATCATGCCCGGCGAC
>JAZJXR010000023.1:0-10230 GCA_040390775.1 Patescibacteria group bacterium
CAAGTAATCAACCAATCCGTCCGCCAAAAGCGCGACGGATTTTTTATTTCCTATATTTGCATAAAATCCGGAAATCGGTAGTATGAATCTCGGTAAAGTTGAACCTCAAATCCTATGCAAAGACTCAATAATCAATCTGTAGCAGCGATTCTTGCTGCAATGAATGCGATTCACACAAATTCGCATTTTGTCGGAACCTCTCGTAAGCACCTCAACGCTTATGTGGACAAAGATGCAGTCGGTTGCGATCCTCTGGCCCTTGACCAGCTGGCGTACGAGCTCGCCCACCGCATCAACGGATGCTGTCACCTAGAAAGCGAGGATGTGGTTGCCCTCATCGGAGCCCCCATGGGAGCTATCGCTCTCGGCAACCGTGTCACGTACTGGTTGAACGAGCTCTTCCCGCGCGGAGATGGGATCATCATCAAATCCTTCTACGCACAAAAAACGGGTGAAGGAAAAGATGATCCTTTCAAGCTCCGGACCGCCTTTGCCAACCAGATCACGGACAGGTGCGTCATCGCAATAGAGGATATCCTCAACACTGGAGAGAGCGCAGAAAAAACAATTTGCGCAATTCTTGCGGCCGGCGGTACGACCGTAGTGGTTGCAGCAATCTGTAATCGGGGCAATGTGAAAGCGGAAAACTTGAACGTACGCTTTGTCACTTCGCTTATGGAAGTCGATCTGGCAGCCTATCCGAAAGATGAATGCCCCATGTGCAAAGATCGCGTGCCGATGCGCACTGATCTTGGGCACGGACGAGAGTTCATCGAAGAAAGAGTAAAGGAGGGATACATTTATCCCGTCGCCAACTAATATGCCACGCAGAAATGCGCGGCTTTTTTTATGTCTCTCCTCTTAAGATAAGAAGAGCTGGAGGAGTTATGATTTTTTCCTATCCTGAAATTTCTGAAGCGTCACAAGAAGCGGTGAGCCGATGAAGATAGAAGAATATGTACCAGCTGTGATTCCAATGAGGAGTGCAAGAGAGAAATCGCGGGTTGCGGCTGGGCCGATAGCATAGAGCACGGCGAGAGCAAGAAGCGTTGTAAGGGAAGTGTTGATAGAGCGAGCAAACGTCTGCGATACGCTCTCCCCTACGATAGTTTCAAAATCTTTTTTGCCGCTGTGATTCTTGTGCAAATTCTCGCGAGTACGATCAAACACCACAATCGTATCGTGCACAGAAAATCCGAGCACCACGAGAAGTGCTGTGATAAATAGCGCATCGATCTCTGTGCCCTTGAAATGCCCAAGGAATGCAAACACGCCCGTCGGCACGATCACATCGTGAATGAGAGCCACAATAGCCACAGCGCCATATTTCCAAGAAGCGATCGGGCGAGACACGCCTCTGAATGTGAAAGAAATAAAAAGCACAATAGCGATAATTACGTAAAATATAGACCAAAGCGCCTTCCTCGAAAGCTCTTCGCCAAGTATCGGCCCCACGGTATCAGCCTGAATTATCTTGCCACCAATATCTGTAAACACCGCGCTCACAGTTTTGAGCTCGGCTTGCGAAAGTTCGCGCGCGCGCAAGATTACGCCTGTCTGCCCTGTAGAGCGAAGCGAATATACCCCCAGATCATCAGAAGCAAGCGATGCATTTAGGGCAGCCATATCTGGAGCCGTAGTAAGCTCTGCTTCGATCAAAGTACCGCCCTTGAAATCGATCCCTAGATTCAGCCCGAAAGCCAAGATACCGTAGAGAGATATCGCGAGGATGATCGCTGAGAATGCGTAGAATATTTTTCTGTATTTGATTACGAACATATTATTTTCCAGATTTATTAAAGATGCCATTCCCGAATAAGAATTTTACAATCTTGCTCTCGCTCTTTATGCCGATGGATAGAAGCAGCGTGCGCGAAACGGTGATAGCAGTAAACATTGAAGTAAGCACGCCGATCACGAACACGAACGAGAATCCTTTGATCAGGCTTGATGTAGCAAAGTAATACAGGATCACACCCGTGATAATAGAAGAAAGATTCGAATCTCGAATTGAAAGCCATGCTCGCTCAAATCCTTCGTGTATCGCATCGTGAAGCGAAAGCCCACGGCGCAGCTCTTCTTTCATTCTCTCGAAAATCAAAATATTGGCATCCACGGCCATACCGATAGATAGAATAAATCCTGCGAGGCCGGCAGATGTAAG
This sequence comes from Patescibacteria group bacterium, assembly GCA_040390775.1. GTDB lineage: Bacteria > Patescibacteriota > Minisyncoccia > Phycocordibacterales > CAIRYW01 > JAQBQZ01. The sequence goes on from JAZJXR010000023.1 coordinate 2,165, forward strand.
CGTCACTGGCACAAGCTTGAATATTGCAAGGTTTAGAATCGTGTACACCGCAAGGGCAATCACAGCCACAAGCCCTGGTAAGCGGTACCAGAAAATAAGAAATGCTGCGATGATAAGGAATGCTACGCTGCCGGCAAAAGCGCTTTCGCGAAGAGCTCCAGCACCTAGGGATGCACCAATCGTCTGAGTATTGAGAAGCGAGATAGGAAGCGGCAGCGCGCCATAATTCAAATTCTGCACTAGCTTCTTGGCTTCATCAGGAGTGAATCGGCCGCTAATTTGCGCTTGGCCGTTTGGAATTTCTTCGCGAATCGTCGGCATTGAAAGCGGCCGGCCGTCTAGAAATATCGCAAGCTCTCGCCCGATATTATTCTTTGTGATATCTGCAAACATTTTTGATCCTTCGGGATTGAAAGCAAGCGACACGATCGGATCGCGAGTGTTGGAATTGAATTCAAGCGTAGCGTGCGCAAGGTATCTACCCGTTAGGCCCGTGTCTTCAAAAAGATCCTTTTCTGTAGCAGTGCTAGAAGCCGCTGTCGTTGTAGCATTATTTTTGACCAGCTTGAATTCAAGCACCGGCGTCTGGCCGATTATAGATATCGCCTTTTCTGTGTCTGTAACTCCCGGCAGCTCTACAATAAGCTTCTCTACCGTCACGGCTCCCACCTTTGTCTCATCCACTTGCACCAGAGGCTCGGATACGCCAAACACATTGATGCGGCTTTCGATCGTATCGCGAAGGGATGACATAGCGCCAGAGATTTCTTCAGGAGCAACTTTAGACACATCAGCCTGATATACGAGATGCGTGCCGCCATTTAAATCAAGACCGTATTTGAAAGGGAAATTACCAAAGTATCCGTCGGAGTTATTTTCGGTAGAAAACACAAAGAACCCTCCGAGGAACGCCAGCGCCAGAAGGAATAAAGCCGTGAATCTTGTCTTTGCCATAGTTTCCGTATTATACGCACTCCACAAAAAATAACAAACACCTTGCTAATTAGCCCCTACGGGTGTTGAATTATAAAGGTCCTACCCCACTCCACCATGAAAGTAATCCCGCTCATCATATGCGCATTTGCGAGCGTGCTCGCATCGTGCACTTCAACCAAAGTGGCATCTATTGCCACACCTGCCTCGAGCGAAAGCCCGAGTGTCAAACAGGCCAGTGCCCCAATCGACCTCTCAGAGCCAAAAGTGCTGAAAGTGTTCAAAGATCCGAACACTGGGCGCACTTACAAGTTCATCGAAAATGGAACCGGCGTCGCCATCATCGAAGAATTCGAGACAGAATACGAAGGTCAATTCGGGAATGAGAAGCTCGTGGCACACACCATGAACGTGCTCTCCCCCAAAAAGCCCGTTCCAAATGTGATTTACACAAATGAGCTTTGCCATTTTCGCGAAGGAGAATCAGTGTACTATTCGCTGATCCACTACCCGCAAGGAGGTCTCGTAGACCTCAATCTCTCCAACACATCATCCGATTAAGGATGGTGTGATTTTTTATTCTAAACCCGCAAATTTTTTGAGGATTGCAATGCCCTCTTTAAAATCTACTTTTGGCTCCCAGCCGATTAATTCTTTTGCTCTGCTGATGTCTGCTTTTGTATTTCGAGGCTCGATGCGAGCAGGAATGTGCACAATTTCCCCTCCGATTTCGTGCGCAATGTCCAGGATCGATGGGTTCACGCCACTCCCTATATTCATCACTTCGCCATTTCCCACCTTCTCACTTTCGAGCGCCAGAATATTCGCACGAGCCACATCCGTCACATACACACAATCCCGCGTTTGAAGCCCGTCGCCCGTTACAGTAAGAGGCCTGCCTTGCGATTTCAGATATAGAAATAGCCCGATCGCCTGCGGGTATGCGCCTTTTGGATCATAGTTAGGCCCAAATAAATTAAAGTATCGGAGCGATACTGTAGGAAGCCCGTAATGGAGCGCATAATTTTTGGCCATTATTTCTCCATAGTATTTGTGCGCAGCGTATGGGCTCATCGGGCTTGGCACCAAGCCTTCGTGAAGCGGCAGCACATCTTGATTTCCATACGCAGAGCTCGATGCGGAATACACAAGCCGACGCGCTTTATGCTTTGCAGCCGCATTAAATACATTTAGCAGCCCGTCGATGTTTACACTATGCGCTTCTTTCGGATGATCTATAGAAAATTGCACTCGAGGCAGAGCTGCTAAGTGAAACACTCCATATATTTCCCCTACAGAAGCAAAAGCTTCATTTAATTTCGCTTCGTCACGAATATCTACTTCATAAAATTTCGCCGCGCTCGGTATGCGCTCTTTCTTGCCAGCAGAAAGATCATCAATTACATGCACTTCGTATCCCGCATCTATCAAAGCCGGTACCAGCGTTGATCCCAAAAACCCCGCTCCTCCTGTGACAATGACTTTTTTCATATTTTTAAATCAAAATGTTTTATTAAATACTTTTTGATTTTTCCCATTGTTGTATTATCCATATAACCAATCTTTTTTATAAATCTTTGGTAATCAAAAGATGTAATCCCTGCGATCTTTATTAGGGAATCATTTGCTAATTTATTAATAATATCGCATTTAACTAAAATGTCATCAGAAATTCTATTGCTTAAATTCGAAGTCATGGGAACCACCGTCAAAGTATTTAGTGGCAGTATTTGTTTATCTCCTTGTATAACAACGGCCGGCCTGTGCCCTTGATACTCATGACCGACACTTGGACTAAAATCAACCCAAATAATTTCGCCGCATTTTAGATCCCCTTTCTTGATCATAGATTTTCGTAATAGTCATACTCTTCTTTTGACATTGGACCTAGCATTTTAAGGACATCATCGTAGCTTGCCTGCCTGAATGCTTCCATATCACCATATTCGTCTTGGTGTACTAACGAAAGTTTTAGATTACCAGATACGTAATCTCTCACAGCTGATTTCAATATGTACGAAAAGGCCACCCCGTCTTTTTTAGACTTTTGCATTGCCTCCTTTTTAAGCTTGGAATCTATTTTAAATACTACTTGGCTTGTCATAGCTATATCTTATATAGACGAAAGCTATATGTCAATATTACAAATTCCTATGGTACTTAGAATTTTCCGTTCCATTCAAAACAAGGAATGAATATGTAACTGTCTCCATGGAGAGAGTAGTCGGCATACAAATGTGCATTTTTGTAGCATTCGTATATTCCTTGGTAATACCAAACCATACCGGATACAAACATAGTTGCTACTAATATGAGAAAGCTTATTTTAGTGTATTTTTTGTATTTAATTTTCATTTTTTCAAATTCACTCACCTCACTAGTCTTTTATTATATCCTACAATCCCTCCCTCGAGAGCATAGTCTTAATAGTCTTAAGCGCGATGATTATATCGAGCGCGAATGAGCGGTTTTTTATATAGAAGAGATCATAAGAGAGTTTGTTGCGAGTGGCCTCCACATCTATGCCGTGATGAGGATGCTCGCCGTAGATCTGCGCCCAACCGGTAAGACCCGGCTTGATCGTGTAGCGCAGATTGTAATAGGGAATCGCTTTGGTGTATTCCCCCACTGCATTTGGGAATTCTGATCGCGGCCCGATAAAAGACACATCGCCCCGCAGCATATTCCAAGCTTGAGGAAATTCGTCCACGCGGATCTTGCGCAGGAATGCTCCGAATTTCGTGACCTTGTTTTCCCTGCCTTCATCCTGCCATTTGCCATTATCGTCAAAAAGCATCGTGGGGAATTTCATGAGATTTATCGTCTCACCGTTTTGGCCCACGCGCGCTTGGAAGCTCCATAGCCTCTTTATGCCCTCCATGCGCAAAATAAGCCAAATCGGAATGCAGATAATAGAAACCAAGATCAAAATAAATATCGCGATCACAATATCCATCGCGCGTTTCAATGTGTCGTATACCACGTGCGGCGCAAGCGAAATATTCTCTAGGAACCAGCTGTAATTAAGGAGCGACACGGGCAGCCGATCAAATATTTCTTCGTAAAGAGAATAGAAATCGATGAACTGCACTTTGATAAATGCCAGATCATAAAGGTGCGGCAAAAGCGGCGCCACTTTCTCGTTCCTAGAATCCAAAATTATCGTAGATATTTTTTCCTCGCGCATTTTGGCCACAATATCTATATCAAAATTTATTTCCGAATGTGCATTTGGATTGATAGCAGACACGATCTCAAAAGGATAGCGCGGGTTGTTGTTGATCTCTTGGAGCAGATCATCTGCATCTTGCCCTCCAGCCACAAGCATTGCCCTATCTCTCTTCTTTGACACCAGATTAGAAAGCGCATATACCCTCCAAAAAAATGAAAGCGCGAGCGAAACGATGATATAAAGGAAAAGTATGATCTTGGGAGCCACGCCGAAATACGGAATGAAATAAAAGAATACAATTGCTTCGAGGCTATTAAACAGCTGGGTCTTGAGAAGGAGCTCCGGCAAGCGCCTTCTTTGCGCGATCTTCTGCTTTTCATAAAGCCCCGCGATAAAAAACGATGCGATCCAAGCGATTGAAAGTATGAGGAACGGTGCAAGATTGCTGATGAACACTTCGAGGGAGGGCACTTCGCCGCCGCGCAGCACCAGAGAAATCCAAAGAGAGAGTATAAATACGACGATGTCGCCCACAAGTAAGATCATTGACTCCTTTTTACTTTGTATTCGCATCGGCTTAGGGTATCGTGTATACTACAACGAAATAGAAATTCTAGCTATATGGAAGTACAAAAGCGTAAAATCCTATTCGTAATTACGAAATCCAATTGGGGCGGTGCGCAAAGATACGTATATGATCTGGCCACAGCCTTGCCCAGAGATAAATTCGATGTATCAGTGGCCTTTGGCGGCACAGGAGAAAAAAACGCGCAGCCGGGAAAGCTGGAAGAGAAGCTTCGCGAAGCAGGCATTCGAACAATATTTATAAAATCATTCATGCGCGATATTTCTTTGGGCAAAGAAATTACTGCCTTTTTCGAGCTATACAAAATATTCCGGAAGGAAAAGCCAGACGTCGTGCATCTCAATAGCTCTAAAGCCGGAGGCACAGGAGCGCTTGCTGCTCGGCTAGCAAGAACCAAGAAAATAATATTTACCTCGCACGGCCTCGCCTATGATGAGAAAAGAAATATTTTTGCCAAGGCTGCAATATGGCTCGCCACATGGATCACGTTCCTGCTTTCGACGGATGTCATTGTGATATCCAAAGATAACAAGGCGCGAGCGAAAACGTTTCCCTTCTGCAAACACAAAATAGTGTTAATTTATAACGGTATTTCACCGATTTATTTTGAATCTGGAGAGAAAATCAGAAAATCTTTCCCAGAAGGCGCATACATCACAGGCACGATCGGCGAGCTCAACCGAAACAAAAATCAAATACAGCTGATCATAGAGGCAAAAAATAATCCTGATATGTATGTAGCAATCGTCGGCAATGGAGAGAACTTCAAAATGCTTGAAGAAAAGATCAAAGATTTCAATCTGGAATCCCGCGTAAGGCTATTTGGATTTATGGAAGCCCGCGAAGCGCTGAAAGGTTTTGATCAATTCGCTCTTCCTTCTATAAAGGAAGGCTTGCCGTATGTGCTCCTCGAAGCAAAGCAGGCAGGGCTACCGATAGTAGCTAGCAGAGTAGGAGGCGTAGGCGAAATATTGGATAGCCGAAATCAGGAAGAATTTTCGCTTGCGTATATGATAAAGCAGACGGCTAATTTATACGAAAATAATTAGTAGCCGACGAATTCGTTTTTAGTAGAAGCGCTGCGGATTTCTCTGCCGTACCGCCTCATGCCCATCAGCATACCAAGGCCAATCATCGACACCAAAAGGTGTGAGCCACCGTATGATACAAACGGGAGCGGAATTCCCGTTACGGGCATCAAGCCCATATTCATTCCGATATTTATGACAAAGTGCATCGCAAGCATAATAGCGAGGCCCGAGCCGAAAAGAATTTCAAAATTCGTCTCTCCTCTTTTTGCATTATCAATGATTCGAAATATTAGCAAAGCGAAAGAAAACAAAAGAAATATCACACCGACGAATCCCCACTCTTCAGCGAATGCTGCGAAAATAAAATCCGTCTCGTATTCCGGCAGGAAATTCAGGCGGGATTGCGTGCCATACCCAATACCCTTACCCAAAATTTCTCCAGATCCCACTGCGATTGTAGATTGATAAGAATTGTAGCCGGCCCCGCGAATATCAGAAAGAGGATGAATAAAAGTACGTATGCGATTCTTCTGATAATCTTTGAATACAAATACCCAAAGCCCCAGGAAGGTAATCGCGCCGATCGCTATTACAGCGAACAAATGCTTTTTGGACACTCCTGCCATCAGGATCATGCCAAACCAAACAGAGAATATTATAATGCCAAGGCCAAGATCCGGCTGGAGCATTACAAGCAAAAATAAAATAAAGGTATAAAGCCCAGACACCAGAATATGCTTGATATTCGCGATCTCCACATGCCGCTTCGAGAAATATTTGGCAAGCACGATGATGAGAGAAAGCTTGGCAAAATCCGCCGGCTGAAAAGAAAAGAAGCCAAAATTGATCCAGCTTTTAGCGCCCTTCACAGTGGAGCCAACGGCGAGTACAGCAAGAAGCCCTGCTATAGCAGCCATATACACAGCTACTACGGGCGTAGTTTTTCGCAAGAATCTGAAATCCACAAAGCTAAGCGCAAAAAAAGCTAGAAAAGATACGCACACCCAAAGAATCTGGCGATAAAAAAAAGATTCGCTGCCAGTAAAGGAATACATAGTGACGAGCCCTCCAACGAAAAGAGGAATGAGAGATGCCACGAGAATCCAATCTATAGCAGAAAGCGAGCGCTTGATATTGTGCATACCCAAAAATTAGTTTGCCGTCTCCCAATCTCTGGGCACAGGGCGCGGGATAATGTCGATCTTGCCGACATCAAAAGCAAACTCGCTATTCCACGCAAATACGATATGAGTAGAGCGCAGAGGCGAAATGCTTGCCACGGTTGTAGCTGAAGCTTCTGCAGCATTGCCGTTTTTGTCGTACACCACAGCCGCCACTTGCAGATTTTTGATCGTGTACACTTCGCTGTTTGTTATATCTGCTTCGATTCTAGATCTGCCATTTACCACGCTCGTTTTAATATTCGTCACTTTTACATTTGGCTCCGTCCACGCGGATTTCTGCCACTCGATAGCAGCGCCACCTGCAATAGCAAACGTCACCTTGCTTGCTATTCGATTACCCGTCAGAATTTGGGAAGCAAATATTGGGAATGTGCGGCCGGGAGGCGCAAATGTAGTGCCCGGGATTTCAAACAAGAGCACATTGTCTTTATCATAAATTTTGAATACATAAGAAATGTTGCGGGAAAAAACTCCTTGATTTGGATTTTCAACCAGCGCTATAGCGGTATAATTCCCCGACGATGCTTCATAAAGCCGCTCAAAAGAAATGATCGGGTCACGCGCTTGGAATGCGCAAAGCTTGGTGCAAATATCCCCGCCGCAATCCACACCAATCTCATCCTGATTCTGCTTATTATCAAAGCAGCTCGGCGCTTTGTCGAAATATTTGAAATATACAGGCACACCGATAAGTAAAAGAAGTAGAATAACAACTCCAGATATATACAAACTTTTCATCTTTGAGCCCCAGTTCATACACACTAGTATATCTGTAAACCTCCCAAACACAAAAATCCACCAAGATTGGTGGATTTTTGATTGAATACTTGGTGCCGGCGACAAGCTACTTTCCCCTCCATAGAGTATCATCGCCTCAACAGAGCTTAACTTCTGAGTTCGGAATGAGATCAGGTGTGGCCTCTGCGACAAATCACCAGCACTAAATATTCAATATTTAGCAAACTTCAAGTTATCAAAAGCACACATCCGACGAATCGGATGGCAAAATAAGTGAAGCAAAACAAAAATTGTTAGCGTTCACATTTCCTAATAGGATTCGAACATTAGTACACCTCGGCTGAACACATTACTGTGCTTACACCTGGTGCCTATCAACGTGATCATCTCTCACGAGTCTTAACGATTCCTAATCTTAAGGT
>JAZJXR010000024.1:0-6692 GCA_040390775.1 Patescibacteria group bacterium
CCGTACGATTCGACGGTCCAAGAGCCCACTTCGTATAAAGCAGGAATCTGGAACGGCTCACGCACAAGCTTCACCATACGCGTAGCATTCGGAAGCCCGTGAAGAGCGCGAGCGTTTCTGCTCGTGAAATTCACATATTTCTCCCAGCCTCGAGGTGCGATAATCATCTTGTCAAGTGCGTGCGCGTAGAGCTGATGCAAGAACGGTGATGTGAAAGCGCCGCACGCGCATTTGCTTTGGCTCACATGCTTCGCTTTTGAATTATGTGGTGCATCATCAGCTCCTGCCATCACCCAAGAATGATCCTCGGCGACGAAATCACAGAGGCCAAGTCTGTCGCTTTCCGTTTTGATCGGAGGCTTGCATGTGGCACGCACGTCTCCAAACCTTTCATCTTCGTTTGTGGCGAGATGATGAGCGGTGAGAGTGACATAGAATCGCCCGTACAAAGCCATCTCCTTCCAGTGCGGAATGCAGCGAGCATCCGTGCCGTGTTCTGAGATGATTATTGCTTCTGTCTCCTGCAAAAACATGTAGAGCAGGGGAAGGAAAGCAAACTCCGCATCACGATTGCCAAACGTCATCTGAGGGTGCTCGGGATGGAAGTGGCATTTCATACCATATTTGCCAGCCCATTTCACTTTTTCGATGATGTTGCCATAGCGCTTCACTCCCAATTCTGATTTCGTGGTGCGCATGTACGGGTAGATCTTACAGTCTCGGATTCCAGATTCCACAGCCGCCGTGATTTCTGATTCTGTCGTTTGCTCTGTCATCATCATGATCGGTAGGAATTTGAGATCCCTTCCGAGCTCGCCTGCATAAATATTGCAGGCGTTTATGTAGGAGTGGACGCTGAAGGGATTTGTGAGCCCCGCAGTTGTGTTGGGCATAGGGCCGATGATATCCGCTCCGCCTTGGTGGGCAAGCTCGATCAAGGGCTTCATGACCTCTCCTTCACGGAGGTGCGCGTGCACATTACATACCGCGTCTACTAGCATCGTTTTTTGCATGGTTCTTATGGGTTGAGTTCAATGAATGTATCCATTGCTCATCCTACTTATAAAAGAGATTTTGGCAAATATTGAGAAATAAAAATCGCTCACATTTCTGTGAGCGGCGTTAAACGTGCATGAACCAGCCTACGAATTTGCCGACCCAAATAGTGGGTAGCATCATCCAAGGGCGCAGCATCGCGATCGATCCAAGGAAGATCGAATCTGCTCCGGCAAGGAAAAGTCGAATAGCTCCAATTGGGCCAAGCACACCTCCTCCTGCGTTGATGTGGCAGCTTATTCCATATGAGCGCGCATCGCGCACCCATTTTTCAACAAGGGACCGAAGCGGCTTGCCCGAAAGGCCTCCGCCCCCAAATTCCGCGAGCGGAGATTTGGCAGGATCTGCTGTGCCGAAATACTTTTCCCACCATGCCGGAGGTAAAACCTTGCCGAAAGGGATGGTGTTTGAAATGCAGATGCCTGCACAGCCTGAATGATGTGAAATATTGAAAGCATCCTCTATTGGCATTTGTACGTTGAACTTTGGCATGATCGGAATCCGAAGATCCCATGCCATATCAAGCCCCTCGCACACTTCTCCAGCAAGCTCTTTTAAATCATGCCCTGTATTTGGGCAGGAATAATTGATCTGCAATGCAATTTTTTTTGCATTGAATTTTGGCAGCTCTAGGCGCAGCATTCTCAGGAATTGACGAAGCTCTTCAAGCCTCTCTTCTCGCTTTTGCGCGACGGACATAAATGAGAGCACGATCGGGCCCTTCATTTTATGCCAGATGCCTTTTTCAAGAAGCGCTTTCGCCCCCGGCCCTGAAAGGCCGACAGCGTTTAACACCATTCCCCGAATCCACATCCAAAATGTGATGTGAATGCACTTTGGGAATTTTTCTTTTGGCGTGATGCCATCATCCTTGAGAGGCATGTTGCCTTCTCTTTTTGAAGGATCGAGGCGTGGGCGAAGCGTTGTCGTTTTTGATACGAAGGTCACGCCCCAAAAGACGAGACCAATGAAGCGCAAGAATTGGTGGTACCACCATCCGCTTTTGTCGAAGTTTTGGACGCCAGAAGCGCCCCATACTCGGCCGAAGCCTTCGAACGATTGTTTTTTCATATGTAAATAGCAGGTTTCTGAACCATGGACAATACTACGCAGGAAAAGAGAAAATGCAATTTTTATATAAACAATGTTATGCGCCCAGTTGGAATCGAACCAACGACCGTCTCCTTAAAAGGGAGCTGCTCTACCGACTGAGCTATGGGCGCATCTATTTAATACAGTCGCAAATATAACGGAAAAAAGCGCAATTGTCTATTACAGCGGTAGATCTATCGCGTAAAATCCTGCGCCTGATATGAAGAGGGAGGCGAGAACGAAAAACAAAATTATATAAATATGCGTATCGCGGTAAGGGAAATATTCGCCATGATTTTTTACAAGGATCGCTGTGAGGCACACGATCGCCATTGCTGCGGCCACTATTTGGGTCGCGAATCCTAATATGAGTAGGATGCCTGCGAGCATGTCTATCGCGGCTGTGCCTGTGGCAAATAGCTTGGCAGGACGAATGCCGTTTCTATCAAAGAAATCAAAACGATCCCACCATTCGCCGCGGAGGCCTTTGTACCCGAAGGATATGAAATATGAGCCAGCCAGCACGCGCAGAATAAAGGGCGAAAGTAGGCTCCAGCTGAGAAGGTATGGAAAAGCGTTTTGCATGATGTATGATACCCAGATTAAAACAAATTTATGAAAAAGCAAGCAAGCCCCGCGCAAACAAGAATTTCTGTTGTTTTAGATAATATACGAAGCCGGCATAATGTGGGCTCGATATTTCGCACTTCTGATGCTGCAGGAATCACTAAAATTTATCTTTGCGGCACGACGCCATGCCCGACTGATAGATTTGGCAGGCCAGTGGGCGAGATAGCCAAGACGGCTCTTGGCGCTGAGAAATCTACCCCATGGGAATATGCCAAAAGCACAAACACTGTTTTGAAAAAGCTGAAGAAAGAAAATTTTCAAATTATCGCTATCGAGCAAAGCAAAGATTCTATTGATTACAAAAAAGTGAAACCGAAATTTCCTGCGGCGTTCGTTGTAGGGAATGAGGTAGATGGCATCAGCAAAAATATTTTGAAGCTGTGCGATATTGCATGCGAGATCCCGATGGCGGGGGAGAAAGAATCGTTGAACGTATCTGTGGCTTTTGGCGTGGCTGTGTTTAGAATCCTAGCTCTGTAAGGAATTGCGAAAGCTCGGCGCCTTTGAGGCGGCGCACTGTGTTTTCGGGCTGATTCTTGAGGGCGATATTCATGATGCGAATGCGGGTCAGATCCCTTACTTCGTTTTTGAGAGTGTCTACCATTCTTCTTACTTGGCGTTTCTTGCCTTCCGTTAGCGTGATGCTGAATCTTTTAGGGCCGAGGATCGATACAAGGCAAGGCTTCGTCCTGTACGTCACTTTGCTATATTCTTCTTTGATCACGATCCCGCGCTCCATCGCTTTTGCCATTTCAGGAGTGAATTTTTCTTTCGTTTCTACAATATATTCTTTCTCGTGATTTTCTTCGGGATCAAGAAGCGATCCTGTGATTCGGCCATCATTCGTGAGGATGATGAGCCCGCGGGAATCTTTGTCGAGCCTGCCAAGAGGGAATACTTTGGCGCCTTCTGTTTTGCCCTTTACCATCTTTTCGATATCCATTTCCTCGCCTTTGGCAGAATGGGTGAGCACGCCCGGGGGCTTGTTGTAGGCGAAATATATAGGGCCGATATCTTTTGAATCGCCTTTGATTGCTACTTTATCGCCCTCTTTTACATCGTAGCCGAGCATCGTAGGCTTCCCATTTACGAGCACCCGCTTCGCCTTTATGAGCTCATCGGCCTTGCGCCTCGAGGCCAGCTTCTTTATTGCCAAATATTTGTTGATTCGCATAACGCCTAGCTTAGCACATGTTAGAGGCCATCAAAGATCTTTACCAAATATCCGTTGATATCGCGTTGATCCATATCGTAGAAATTTTTGCCTTGATCATGGAGGTATGTGGCGAGAGCGATGCCTACGAAGCGGAAGTGCCACGGCTCGAATATGTAGTATGTGTTGTTCGTTGGGTAGGAAATAATAAATCCGTATTTGTATGCATTATTTAGAAGCCATTTGTATTCTGGCGTCTTTTCAAATCCTGTGAGCGCGCCGCCGACAGCGGGCGTAGTGAAATCTAGAGCTGTGCCGAGCTGGTGCTCGGAGTAGCCTTGATCGGCGGAGAAGCTATTGGCCGTTTTGGCACCGAATGTGACGCGGTAGCTGGCCTTGAGCGATGATTGCGTGCCGAAAGATCTGTATGCAGAAGCTATGAGAAGATTCAAATTATTCGCTTTTGCTTGACCCATGAGCTTGACTAGGAATGGATATGCCTTGGCGTGGAACTCTAGCGTGCGAGATTTTTCGAAATTGTAAGAGCTGTCGATCGTCGCAAGGGATTCCGGGATATAATTTTCGTTCAGGAAATATATCTTGGAATATTTTTCGAGGAGCTGCTTGTCTGTATCTACATATTTTTGGAGGGTAGTGACAGTGCCGCTAAGGCCGCTGATGGCGCCTTGGAGATCTCTTACATCCGAATTTGCTTTGCCAAGCTTTTTTGATACGGATCCTGCTTTGGCAATTGCTATGAGGCGCGCGCTTTCACTTGAATCTATACGGCGCTCCAAGCCGGCATTTTCTTCTTTGGCTACTATATATAGGGAAGATAAGTATCCTCCGCTTATGGCGATGATGGCAAGGCCGAGGAATGTCGTCCCGATTTCTTTATTCCAATTTTTAGAAAAGTATTGTTTTATTTTCATATTATTTCTGATGTTTGTCGCAATAGTGCGCGGAGCGAGCGCCGATGACGATGCGATGTATTGTACCATTGCATTTTGGCTTCGTGCATTTTGTGCCTGTTTTCCTATACGCACTGTGCTTTTCTTGGAAGAGGCCTTTTTCTCCCAAGATGTTTCTATAATCGCTCATCGAATCGCCGCCAAAATCTATGCCGGCTTTTAATACTGCTTGCATAGCCCCAAACATTTTTTGAAATTCTGCGGGCTTGATATCTTTCACCCTGCGCTTTGGGTGCATGCCAGCGCGCCAGAGAAGCTCGTCGGAATATATATTGCCCACTCCTGCAATGATAGACGGATCCATCAGCACTTGCTTTACATAGCTATTGGGGCGATGGAGCAGGCGGGCGCGGAAAATTTCTGCGGAGAAATTTTCCGCTAGAGGCTCGGGGCCTATATTAGCTAGATGCAGCGTGCTTTCGATTTCTTCTTTTTTGATGTGGGTCACTTTTGCGAACCTGCGCATATCAGAGAGCGCTAGGAATTTGCCATTTGAAAGCGAGAGCACGAATCTGATGTGGCGATTGAACGGATCTGTGAGAGCTTTCGGTGATAGGCCTTTCCAAGGATCTTTTTTGTCTTTCTTATCGAAAATATAATCGCCATATAGCACATGGCCCGTCATCTTCATATGTATAAGAATGATGCTTTTGTCCGATAGCTCTATCAAAATATTTTTGGCGATCCTTTTTGAGCCTATTATTTTTTTACCAACAACTTCTTTTTTGAACTGCGCGAAAAATTTTGGATCTTTGATATTGTCTTTACCTGCATGATACGCGCTACCGTAGCTCGTCCATACATCTTTTATCGAGAGGCCTTTTACATATTTATTTATACCGTTTACGGTAGTTTGGACTTCTGGCAGCTCTGGCATAAATTATTTCCCGAGGATCTTGAGTGCACGCTTTACCTTTTCGCTCGTATTGGCCGCATCTGCTACTTCCTTCAGCGCTTCGCGCGCTTCTGCGTGGCCGAAGCCTAGAGATTTGAGTGCGTCGAGTGCGTCTACTTCCTCTTTGTATCCCGCACCTGACTCTTCATGATTCTTGAATTTATCTTTCAGCTCGAGGACGATTTTCTCTGCGTTCTTTTTGCCGATGCCAGAGACCTTGGTGAGATGCGAAGTGTCGCCGCTTGATACCGCGCGCTTGAGAGCAGACACTGTGGTGACGTTTAATATTCCGAGCGCTGTGCGTGGGCCGATGCCCGAAATGGAAATCAAGAGCTCGAAAAAATCCAAGGTGTCTTTATCTTTAAATCCAAACAGATCGGAAGCATCTTCTCTTATTGCATGATGGATCCAGAAAGAGCGCTCTTCGGAAATAGGGGAGCTTTCGATTGTCTCAAAAGTGCCAAAAATTTTGTAGCCCACGCCGCCCGCTTCGAGCACGAGGAATTTCTCTTCTTTATGTATCATTTTACCTTTTAGGTGGGCGATCATGGAGGAAGTATAGCAAATTTTGCATTTTTTATGAGCTTCTGGTAGTATCGTGTCTACAATGCCAATCACAAAAGGAGCCAAAAAAGCCCTAAGGACATCGAAGCGAAAGCAGGTGTTTAACACACGCCGCAAAAAGGCTGTGGAGAACGTGATCCGCGATATCAAAAAGCTTGTCAAAGATAAGAAGGCTAAGGAGGCTCGTGAGCTTCTGCCAAAGGCTTACCAAGCTTTCGACAAGGCTGTAAAGGAGAACACTTTGAATAAGAACACTGCTTCCCGCAAGAAATCCCGCCTCTCAAAATTCATTAAGAATTCTAAGTAGAACCCAAAAACAGCCGCGCGCCAA
>JAZJXR010000025.1:0-38175 GCA_040390775.1 Patescibacteria group bacterium
ATATAATCGCAGCGGAAAAGGGTAAAGATTCTGTGATCCACGGCATTCAATTTATCCAGAATCAGCGCATCTCAATGACTAAGCGCTCAATCAATATTATTAAAGAATATCGAAACTATCTTTGGATGACTGATAAAGATGGTAGAATACTGAACGAGCCGGAGCACACCTTTTCTCATTCAATGGATAGTATTCGTTATGCTCTGATGCCTTCCAGTCCGCGCCATAAGACATCTTTCTTTGCCCCAGACGACATATGAAAATAATATTTCTCGATATTGACGGTGTACTTAATTCCAACCAATCCAAAGGCTTGGATCCGCGCTTTCCTATCGATCCACATCTCGCCTCCCACATAGAACGAATCAAAGAAAATACTGGGGCCGAAATCGTGCTTTCATCTTCTTGGAGACATTCGGATGAAGGAATCAGTGCTGTGGAAAAATATATCGGCAAGATTCACGATATTACTCCAACTGTGGATAACGGATTTCGTGGCGATGAAATAAATGCCTATCTGGATAACCATCCGAATATAACTCAACATGCAATCATTGATGATTCTAGCGATTTCCATCCCGACCAGCCGCTATTCCAAATCTCTGCTGAAGAAGGATTGACAGAAGAAGTGGCTGACGATATCGCAGCGCACTTTGCCAGCGAGAAATATGATTGACTCCAATATGATTGTGATATACTTCTCTCATACATTTTAATATCTAAAAAACTAATTTGATCGGGCAACAAATTACTGGCGAAGACGGAAATCCACTACCACAGTATCAAAAGCTGACGCCTTCTGAATATCAGCCCCCGAAGCAAGTAAAAGAATTGTTCGCCAAAGTGCAGCATGATTATCAAGTGGCATGGGCGCTGCAACATAGAACATTCGACGAATTCGATGGATATTCACTCCTTAATCGCGCTAGAAAGGATCAAGAGACTTTCGCGGCATATGTGGGCTGCGAATTCGTGCCATCACAGAAGCGCTGGCGCTGGCGTGGCCGAAAGAATACGGCTAGAAACAAGCTAATTAGCCTGTGCTCGCGTGCACTCGCTGGAATGCTCTATCCATACGTTTATGCTAAGAACGATCAGAATGAAGAGGATAAAATGACAGCGCGGGTAATGCGAATCCTCATTGAGGATCATCTCCGGAAGGCAAAATATGAAGTGAAATTCCTATACATGGCGCTCTCTGCTCTTGTAAACCCTGCTGTATTTGTCCAAGTGGAATATGTCGAAGCGATGCAGAGAATCAAGCAGCAGATGAAAGATGGTACGGCAAAAATCCTCGAGGTAGTGGATGAGATATTATCTGGCCTACAGCTCAATATCCTTCCAATAGACGAAATCATGCTTTGCGACTATTTTTCTGGCACTGGTAATATCCAAATCCTGCCTGTGATCCTGCGCATACGCCGAATTCCCTACGATTACGCTCGAGCGATATATGCTGGAAAATATTTTGATAAAAATGGTAGAGATTTGTTTGACTACGTGGTAGCAGGCAAAACTAGGATATTCCTATCTGGCCAAGACAATGAAACGCTATTCGATGTGGAATGGACAGAAGCCGATCGAAACTATGTGCAAGTGATCACGGCTAAATATAGACCAGAAGATCTCGAAGTGGATTTCGTTGGTGGCGTAGGCATGCTGAATGAGGATGATTGCTACAATACCAATCCATTCAAACATCGCCGCATGACGTTCTGCGAGACTGACAATGGCCAAGAATGGCTCTCAATCCCTCTCTATGATATTGCGATGTCTGGCTTTGAGCCGATCGATCCCGCTGGCCGATTCGCTTTCTATAAATCCGGTGCTTTCAAAGAATATTGGGATGCACTCGGAGAAGATAAGATGCACCAGCTAGCATTTGATGCTACACAGCTTGATGTGTTCAAGCCAGTGTTCCTCTCTGGTGCTGCTGCCTTTGATTCGACTGTGATGCGCCCCGGTGCCTCCGTAGGCATGCCTTTGGGAGCGAGCGTGACTCCATATGCCCTTGGCCCAAATCTAGCCGCTGCGCTCCGCATGATGCAATCAGAAAGAACTGACCAAGAAGACAGCACTAAATCGACACCTGTGCCGACCGATGTACAACCAAATGTAACTGCTACTCAAACAGCTGCAGCTGTGCAGCAAGCTAAAATGTTTTTCAGCGTGTTCTCACTTATGATTGCAGACCTTGTGAATCAAATTGGTGGCTTGGCTATGGATTGCGCTGTGCAATATTCCACCGTTGGCGAACTGGATGCATCTATACCTGGGGCTCTTGGCATGAAATTCAAGACATTTCTAGCCCAAGGCAAAGATAAAGGAAAAAATGTGACGAATAAGATTATATTTTCTGATAAGAGGATAGGTAAAAAATATACCAAGGCGCAGATAGATAAGACTGAATGGGATATGTATAACAAATCGGGCGCAACGCCACAGGAGCGCTACTACAGCGATCAAAGAATATACGAAGTGAATCCATATCAATTTGCTCGTACTTCCTACACAATGTTTGTAGATGCTGATAAAATAGCTATGAAATCCATGGGCGCGGATAAGATGGAAAAGCGCGAATCATTTGAGATGATGTCTGACCCACGCGTGGCGCCATTTACCGATAGACAGGCGGTAGCTACGGATTTCGTAATCGAAGAATATGGAGGCGATGACCCAGATAAATACAAGGCTAAGACACCGCCGAGCGACGAAATGCTGAACTCCATATTTGGCGGAGGGACCCAAGGCGCAGACGGTGGCGCGCAAGGTGCAGTAAAGAGTCCAGCAGGGATGGTCGGCCCAGCGGCAAAACCACAATTAAAATAACAACATGGCAAAACCAAAAGCAGGAATGAAGCTACATAAATTCATCGCAACAGGTGGAAAGCCGAAAGACTTTCCAAAGAATCCGGCCTTGAATTCAAGCACAGTGCCAAACCTAAAGAAGAAGTAAAATGGAAGAGGAAGAAGCAGAAATTGGAGACGAATATTGTGAGGAATGTGGTCTCTTGATTGAGGAGTGTGTCTGTGAATTGAACGAAGATTTTACAATTTAATTTAAAAAACCATGAATGAACTTATGAACGGATGCAATTGGGCAGTAAACAGGATCAAGCTCGAGCAATCAATCTCTGCGCTTGAGACTAAGAAGAAGATCGATCCAAAGATTGAAATTACAGAAGAATCTGTAAAGGAAGAGTACATTAGACGCGCAGGCAAGGTGGTAGAGAAAACACCATCAGCGATTGCAAAATCTGCAGATGACGCAGATGAATCCGAAAACGATTCAACACCCACGCCGCGACGCCGCGCACGATAATTATGATCGGAAGATACGCTGCAAGATTGGCCGCATGGCTACTTAAAAAAACCGATTTGGCTCTGCCAGAAAGAAACTTATTAACAGCTTCTGTATTGGAAAATCTTGCAGCGCTTTCTTTACGTGATATCATAAAAGTAGAAGACGGAATTTTGCTCATCGGAGGGAAGCCTGTAGATATGGAGCTAGCGCGCGTGCTGCGAGAGAGTGCGCGAGGAGCTCTAAATAATACAGCTTTCAAATTAATCCGAGAGCAGGTGATGTTTGAAGCGATGTCTACCGGAACATACACCGCAAAAAGCGATTTGGATGTATATTTCGGGAAGGCATCGGTCTGGTATGGACAAAGGGAGCAAGCATTCCTAGAAATCCTAGCCGGGCAAAATGTAGAAAGCGAACTCGACGCGAATTAGATCGAGATTACGCCTGAAAGGGCCGGAGCTCTTCCGCAAAGAGATTTGAATAATATGCAACGTGCGCTATAAGCACGATATCAATGACCCCAGAACAACAAAAAGCGGCAGATGAAGCTGCAGCCGCTGCAGCAAAAAAGGCAGAAGAAGACGAGGCTGCTAAAAAAGCCGCCGAAGATGAAGCTGCCAAAGCCTCCCAAGATCTTTTAAAACAAGAGCTAGAAAGAAAGCAGAACAGAAGCGGACACACTAAGCTTGAAAAAGCTAGGCATGCTGAAAAGAAGATCCAAGATGAGATCGCGAAGCTTGAAGCAGAGGAAGGCGTACATGCTGACCTAGATGATGACCAACCCGTCACCGTCGGAATGCTCAAGGAGCGCCAGAAGCAAGATGCCGTAAAAACGGCTCTAAATATGGCGGAATCGGAGATTTCAGACGAAACCGAAAGGGAACTCGTCAAACATCATCTTGAAAATTCTATCCGGCCGACCGGAAATCCCGCTGAAGATCTGCGCCTCGCCCGAGCAATCGTTAACGATACAAAAAATCGCCAGATTGCAGAGGAAATTGAGCGTAAAAAAGTGGCTCAACGAAATGGTACAGGATCTGGAGCCCCCGCTAAAAAAGAGGGCGACGAATTCGTACCGACTGCCGAGGAAGCTGCCTACATGAAGCCGCCATTCAGCCTAACAAAAGAAGCTGTATTGACCGCTCGTAAGCAAGCAGAAAAAACTTCTTAGCTCTAAATTTACATAGAAAACTTGTGGAGGATTATTTACTCAATAATCTATTCACTTTTATGGCTAGAGGAGACTTTAAAGTTAAGAATCAGACTGGCTCTGATTTCTCGTTGAAGCGCAATGTGCCATCTGGTACAGCTGTTTCAATCAATGCAGGTGAGCCAACAAAAAGCGTGGATGCCGCTGCCGCATCTCCATACCTAGGTACAGTAGCAATCTGTGTCGACGGCGATGGTTCAACAGCGCAGCGCTTTACAGGAGTTTCTAAGGATGATTCTACAGACACAGCTGCTGCTGCTGGATATGTGAATACAATTATGCCTCTACCGGGAATCATTTACAGCGGAAAGGCAAAATCAACCACAGCTGTGGATACTGTAGCCGAAGTAGAAGCGCTAATTGGAAAGCGTGTGGTATTCGACTTGACTGGAACAGCTTGGACAATTGATACAGCCGCGGCCGATGCTGTAGCAAACTGCGTGGTAATAATCGGAGGAGACTATCGAACATTCGATGTCTTCTGGACATATTCTCCGCACGGAACATTCCTAGACTTCGCTATCTCTGCTTAATAATCTAATACTATTATTTTATGGACGGATTGAACCAATCAACAGGCCCATCACTGATACTCGTAAAGACAGCTCTCGACAAGCTTCGCGATGACGCGACGCTACAGATGGCTAGGACGGGTAAGGTGGAGGCCACAGATGCTGTAGTGTTCTCACAGGATACTGCAAACAACGCAGCGGTAGTGACATCGGTAATCGGTGGAGGTGGATACTTCGATAAGACAACGGACGATCTAGCGCTAAGGAAGCAGAGCTCTAAAAAGGCGGCTGCTCCGAAGACGACAATCATCGCAGAATTCGATAAGAATCTGCAGATCGCTCGTACTTTCATGGCTGACCAACAGCAAGGTGCTGTAGGAAAGGCTGTGAGCCAAGCTACAAAGAGCTGGCTGGCATCGCGAGACAGGAATGCAATCTCTGTTTACGCTCTTGGATTCGGTACTACACAGAACACAACGATTGACGCGGTAGCTCCTTTCTCTAACAGCCATGTGAACCAGAATGGCGACACAATTGATAACCTTGAGACAGGTGTGCTTTCAGAAGACAATCTTAACGTGCTAGTAAACAGCCTCCGAACCCAGATCAACCAATCTGGTGTGAAGGTAGGATATGAGCCAGACTTCTTGCTCACTCCTTCTCTTATCCACCGAACAGGTATGGCTATCGCCAAATCTGTGCTTCGCCAGGGAACTGGAAACAACGATCTAAACTACTGGTCAGAAATGTATCCTGGTATGAAGGTCGTTTACTCTCCATTCCTAGATGAAGTGTCTACAACGGCATACTTTATCGGCTCTATGGGACACGGCATCGTGCGCTATGAGAGAGAGGCGTTCTTCACGACACTTGTCGGATGGGAGACACAGCAAAACAACGCATACCAATACAAGATGATCGCTAGAGAGGAAGTAGACTCTATCGAATATTCTGGTCTTGCTGCTTCTAACGGAACTGTCTAATTACTAGCGTAAATAAAGCAACCATATGGACTTCATCAAAAAGAATTCAGTGGCCTTGGTTGCGCTTGTAATCGCAATTCTCGGTCTATTTACTCCTGCTGGACAGCAGGTAGTAAAAGAAGTGCAGAGTCTAGGCGGCATCACGAATTATGATGCTATAACGCTTGATAAAGGAAGCCTCACGATCTCCACAGCTGGCCAAGGTACCACGTACCCTGGCGGCGCGGATGTGACGGATGCATCTGCTTCCCTATCATCTACAGCATCAACAACGCCATGTGCAATCGCAAATCCATTTTCAGCAACTAGCACGCTGGTAGGATTCCTATTGAACATCACAACATCGACTTCTACAGGCGGAACGCTTGTATACGATGTGGGCGTAGCAAGCACAGCATTCGCAACTACAACAATCATTAGCGGAGGAAATACCCTAGCTCAAGGAGCACAGGGCAACTATTCCGCGACATCTTCTCCAACTGTTGGAGTAGGACAGTATGTAGTCGTAAAGTTTAACCCTGCATTCGCTGGCACAGCTTTCGGCCCAATCTTGGGAGGAACTTGCACAGGATTGTTCATGGAAAACTAGATAGTGCTTTCATTCTCTGCCTCTCTGGGGCAGAGGATTGAGGGTGCTATTATTAAAAACTCTCGCTAAATAAAAATGAAAAAATATCTAAAAATTGTGGCGGTGATGGGATCAATCTTCATTACTGCTCTGCTTCTTGTTGGTCTTACTTCAAAATCAGCATCTGCAAATCCTTCCTTTTTCGTACCCTATGCTTATATCACTGGATTGACAGCTGCAACTGGCACGCCCGCATATCTGACGCCAGGCACGGCCACAACCACTCTTGTCTATGATACAAATAATTCTGGCAGCACTTACAAGACAAATTCAGCTACTCTTTTGCTGGAACTCGTCGGATCTACAACAGGTACGATCCTAAAAACCGACCTAGAATATTCACAGGACGGCATTGATTACTATCAAGACGGAGGTGTAGGACCAGAGGTATTCTCCACTACTACAAGGCCAGTAGACATTAGCTATGTGAATTCATTTAGCCTCACATTTGCTTCTTCTACAGCTGGACTCGCAGCAGTAAGCGCAACGCAGGCAACCACTACTAGGGCTATGAATATCAAGACACCAACAAGATTCGTCCGAGCAGTATTCAGCCTACCAATTGGTAGCAAGAACGGCGCTGTATGGGCGCAGCTCGTGCCTAATAAGGAGAAGTCTGAATAAATACTATGAGAGACATCGCCCAGCTTCAAGATGGTGTAGCAGGCTTGCTACAAGCCACTGATCTGAATAACGTCACCAATCTAAATGGGGCGTTGGAGCGCGCGGCCAGAATAATGTGCCAGAAGGTAGATATCCCCGAAGCTTCCGGTCGGCAAAACTATACGATATATGATGGTGTCTTTGACTATCTAGCACCGGATACAATTTTTGGAGGAGCTTTGGTGGATTTCCGTCCTCAAGGCGTAAGCCGAGTACCAACCGATTTCGTAATCAAGCGACCGATCGCCCAATTTGACCGCACTAAAGCCGTGGTAGCAAACGGCGTGGAGATGACCTTTGAATACACCAAGGGTACACCCATCGTGCGCGTAGCAGGTTCTAGGGCAGCACAGAAGGTGATCATAGACGCTATGAGCGAAACTACTGGCTGGACAGCGGCAGGAAGCGCTTCTGGCCTAGCAAAAGATGCCACTGTGTACTATCAATCACCTGCTTCGCTTCGATTCTTGCTCACTGGCGCTTCCACTGGATCTTTGACTAAGACTCTAACCAACGCCATAAACATCTCGGATTATGAGGATGTGGGCGTGATATTTCTTGCCATCGATACGCCTTCGGCTGCTGATCTGACTTCAATCGAAGTGCGCATCGGCTCGAGCTCGGGGAATTACAATAACGTCTCGGCTATGGCGGGATTTCTTGGAGCATGGCCTGCAGGAGAATTTACTCTCGTGGCCTTCGATCTATCGGCAGCTAGCCAGACAGGCACACCAAATTTCTCGGCTATAAACTATATCCAAATAAATATGACGCATGCAGCGACGCTAACAAATATGCGCCTTGGAGGTATCTTCATTTCCCTGCCAACTCCCTATGAAATGCTCTTCCAGAGCTCGGCTATATTTCAACTCGCTAGCGATGGATCTCTATCAAATACCATTCAATCTGTAAATGATACTGTGATCCTAAATGAAGCGGCCTATAATATATATGAGCATGAATGTGCCTCGACAATCGCTTTCCAAAATGGTGGATCATTTTCAAGCGGAGTAGTGGCGACTATAAACCAAGTACTGCATGGAATTCGCGCAGCGCGTACAGGAGCTTTGATTCAGCCAGGACTCTATGATCACTATCGAGCTGATAATCCTTCTCAAGAGCTTAGAACGGTAGGAAACTACTACGACGATTAAATCTATGGTAGACAACTTTAATTTTGATACGGTATCCGACTACAAGGGCTATGTGAGTGCCCGAGATAAAACAAACGTCTCTAAAAACGTACTAGTGCGCGGCTCAAAGAACGTATACAAAAAACTATCGGGCACGATTTCCGTGCGCGACGGGCTCAAAAAAAGAGGTTCTGCAGACACGACTGTAGCCGGAATCGCTTCTAGCTTTGAATGGAATACCTCGCTTGGTGTTGTGCGACCGATTCGCGTCGTTGCTGCGACATCAGCTGGAAGTGACGCTAAACTACAGGTAGAAAGCGATGCGCTGACTTCTGGCACATTCGTATGGTATGACCTAATGACTGGCCTCTCCAAAACTAGATTTGTATTTGATCCGTGGTGGGATAACACAAATAAAAAAGATAAACTGATTTTCGTCAAAGGAGATTCGAATCTTTATTATTGGAGCGGAGGGGTAGCAGGTGTGACGAGCGGCGCTGGCACGACTTTGACCAAATCCAATAGCGCAAAAACATGGGCACAAGATGGCTTTGATGCTTCTACTCTAGCGACTGCCGGATCAACTACGACTCAATTTGATATCACAAATCCAGCAGGTACTACATTTCGATACACATACGATGGAACAGGGACTGATCCTTTGATAAGCGCCACCACCATTCCTATAGGATCATACGTGTACCTAGGCGCGCAGAACTTTGCCGCGGGGAATAATGGCTTTTTCGTAGTGACTGGTGTAGGTACAAATTACTTCGAAGTAACAAATGCCGTGGGCGTGGTGGAGAGCAATAAAACTATCGGATCGGGATTCGTGTATTTGAACTTTGTAAAGGTGATTGATATCGGGGGAGTAAAGTATGCCTATACGGGTGGAGAGAACACACAGACATTGACAGGCATGCTTCCCTCAACTGCTGCTATCACTTCTAGCGTAGCTGTGCAGGCTCCTGTGCTTGTATCTACCGCGCTACCTGCCTCTGGCTTTAATAATGATTTCATCAAGGTGATTGGCAATAGACTTCACGTGGGATCATATACATCGAGAGTAATATATATATCTGCCAACACGGATTTTTCTAGTTTTACGGTGCCCTCGCCACGCACTCCCGGATCGGCCGAGCTTTTGACACTGGATAATGCTGCCGTTGGTATCAGCGTGCGTAATGGAAATGCCCATATTTCGGCGGGCACTTCTGATTGGTATGAAATACTATACGAATCCATTACTGTATCAACCACCTTGACCGAGGCCACAAAGGTAGACAAAAAGCCTGTGTCATATCTTGGGGCCGCGCTGGCTCATGAATTCATCGATACTGTGGGCAACGACATCGTATATATTTCTCAAGATCAACAACTACGCGTATTCGGAGCTTTCCGAAACTTGGCCCAAGCGAAATATCCGTCCCTCTCTCAAGACGTGCAGGTAGAATTCGCCCAAGAAAACTTTACTGGCGGAGCCCTGCGCTGCGTTGGCGATTTCATCTACGTTACTGCGCCTGTGAATGGCCGAGATTGGATGCATCAGACTCGAGAAACTGTGGATGCTGCAGGAAATGTAGTGGCCGAAAGATTATGGCATCCGCCACAGATACGAAATATATCCAGATTCGCTGTAATCTCGGGCGTGCTTTATGGACATTCAAATGCTAACCCAATGATCTATCAAGTATGGGATACCCTGCAATGGAGCGATGACGGCCCAGCTGGCGATGCGCTGCCCTATACGGCTGTGATGAAAATGAGCTATAGAAATCTAAAAGGGCGCCGCCAAGGCTTGATGTACTTCGATAAAGTATATTTCGAAGGATATATGACTCAAGGTACTCTGCTCTATGCAAATATCTATATGGACTACCAAGGTAATGCTGGCATTCAGAATATAACAATCAATGCGCTCCAAAATCTGGCACAATTCTTCTTCGGAATAAATCCACCATCAATGGGTACTTCAAGCCTTGGGGATAACCCACTTGGAGATGGATTAACGCCAGATGTGAATGATCAAGAACTCTTGCCGAAATTCCGCGCTATCCGTGGTGTGGATTCCGTCAACGTATTCGAATATGATATCGAGATATATTCGAGCGACTTGGATTGCCGATGGGAGATCCTTTCCGAAGGTGCAAATCCGGTAATAGCACCACAACAGGCTACTTTTCTTAGGAAATAATTATTATTTAATGATAAAATAAAACTATATGGAAATACTCAAATCAATAGGAAGCGCGATAGCTGGAACATGGATGGCAATCTCGTCATTCTTTGGAATCCAAAAAGAAATTCCACAAGCACCTGTGATTCCAATTGTAGCTACCGAGTCTCAAAATCTTGGCGGATTCAATCCAGCTGGCGGATTGACATATCGATTGCAAGCATCGGTAGGTACGACCGATACGACGGTACGCCTTTCTTCTTTCAAGAATCGATCTGGCCTCGCATTGACAATGGGATCGAATTCCCTCAATACTTCGATCGGCTACGGAACACTTGATCCGCAGAATCCGACTCGATCGGAATTTATTTCCTTTACTGGCGTCACTCAAAATACCGATGGCACAGCAATATTGACGGGCGTGACACGCGGGCTTTCGGACATATTCCCATATACTGCATCAACAACTCTACGTCTCTCACACTCCGGCCAATCGATCTTCATTCTTTCTGATTCCCCACAGCATTTCTCCGAATATGCCGTGAAGCAGAATGCGCAACTTATATCAGGCCAATGGACAGCATCATCTACAGCTCCGCTGGCATATGACAATCTTTGGTATGCAACAGCGGCATCATCTACCAATCCACAGATTCAAAGCGTGGCGTATACATACAATAATTACGTACGCAGCAAAGAATCTACGACTGTTACGGCCACCACAACGTATAGCTCTGCTGGTGGAATTGTACTAACAAATGCCCCATCAAATGCCACAGATGCAGCGAATAAAGCCTACGTAGATGGCGTGGCTTTGGTAAGCGCACCAAATGCAGACTATACGACCAGGGGTGTCGTAGAGCAGGCCACAGTGACAGAATTGAATGCTGGTACGGCCAATGGAGGCACAGGCGCGCGACTGTTTATAAATCCTTCAGATCTTCTGAATTCTAATTATGCATCTTCAACTTCAAGATCATTCGCTACTTCTACAACTGGATACTTGCAAAGATCTATCAGCATGAGTGCAAATCAAACGGTGCTTTTCTGGGGTACATGTGAGAGAGCTGGAACAGGAAACTTTTCTCTTTCCTATCGAGTAGTAAGCAAAACAGCATCGACTACCCTTGTCACATTTTCACAGCAAGCTAATACGCCTTCCTCCGCATCTTCCATGTTCACAGCTACGACTACTTCTACTGTAATCGTGGCAGCTTCATCGGATCAAGGCTGTGACACTGCAGGTTCTTTATTGACGCTTGTAATGCCTTAAATATATGAATGATTTTTCATATATCGATACTGCTGGGAAAAGCCAGACCATATCGGCCCCAGATTCCGCGACCGCTATTCGAAAGGCGACTAATATAGATCCACACAGTGGCGTGCAGCTAATGACAAGCCCGACTGTGATGACTGACGCGAACGTGCGCGAAAGCACGATTCCAAATCTGAATGCTAAAGCCACTACCCTGCTTGCCCCGCCCGTCGTACCAGTAAATCCAAATAACGGAGATAATTATGGTGTTGTAGGAGGTAATGGATCTCCGAATTACACCAATGCGGATGGAAGCGTGAATTACGATAGCCTTTATGCCACTCTCCAAGGCAGTGCACCAGTCAATGATGCAAATACAGCTGGCGAGCTTTCACTACTTCGCGGCTTGCAAACAAGCAATGATGCTGAATATAATTCGACAGTAGAAGCTATAAAATCGAACTATACGAATAAAGAAGCGACATTGAAAGAAATGCAGGATAATCAGACCAAGGGCATTGAAAATAGCCTACTCTTAGCTGGATCATCGCGCTACGCTCCAATTTCTAGCGCTGGGGTGCTATCTCTAAAGCAAAAATCTGACATCGAATCATTGACACAATTACAAAACGAAGAAAACTCACTCATTGCGCAGGCTCGTTCGGCTAAAACTTCTAAAGATTACCAAGCCCTAAGCGAGGCTATGAAAGGCATCGAAGCTAATCAAAAAGTAAAAAATGATTTAGCTACAAAGATAAGCGAAGGAATCGCAGCGGATAACAAGAAAGCAAGAGATCAGCAGATCCAAGCATCAAGGGATGGCGCTGTGGCTGATTTGCTACAGCAAGGCGTCACGGATCCAGCCGAGCTGCTTACTTCTTTGAATTACGATAATACTGGAAAACTTGTGGGAGACTTCACGGCTAAAGAGATATCAGATACTCTCGGCGCTATTGCTAAAAACAATGGCCTTGGAGATATGAAGAATTTGACAGGGGAAGTAAAGAATTTCCAAATCCTAAAAGAACATGGAGCGCTACCAGATGGCATAGATTCACTGCCACCAGAGCAACAGTTAGCTGCATATTTGAAATTCATCAAGCCTGGGAAGGTACTCGGCGCTCCTTCTGCTGGAAAGAAAGTATCCATGACCGAAGCTAAAAATAATAGCTGGCCTCTTTCGACTGTAGGAATGTCTGAAACTGATATTTTGAACAGCCTGCAATCAGAAACAGCTCCAAAATGGTTCGTAGAAAAACTACAGGGCCAAGAGCAGCAATCACTGCAGCCACAATTCATCCAAACTCAATGGGATTCTTTCAGACAGCAAGCCAATAGTGGACAGAAAAGTGCCGCTAAATCGACAAGCAGCTCAACAGATTCCTCCCAAGCAGCATCATATTTCAAAGGAATTCTTGGTGATCAACTATCAGATGATGATTTAAAGCAACTGACTGATCGCGTGGATCTATACATGAAGGGCGGATATACCTATAAGGCAGCGGTGGCGCAGGTGATGAAAGACGCAGGGCAATAATATTATGGCAAATCTTGATTTCTTATCTGCTCCGATACCTATAGCAAAGGCGAACGGCTCGAGTTTTGCTCCAGTAATCAGCCCTGCACCTTTTCCAGCTGGAATCGCGACGCCTAAAACAGCTTCGATAGCTTCCCCAGCACCTAAACCCATTTCCTTTTTACCTATAGAAAATGGCCATATCACCCCTCCTACTGAATTAGGAAAAACTACTCAAGGAGCTATAAAAGAATTTGCAGAATCTGGAATAGAAAGCATCGCTAATTTTGCGAATAATTTGAAGGATTTGGTATGGGATACTACAGCGGCCCCTTTGATAAAGGCTACAACAGGCATCAATGCTTCTTCCTCTGCAAATAAGGATTTAAACTTTCCACAGTTTACCCACACCCCAAAGCCGGGAATGGAGCCCGCATCTACTGCTGGAAATATTGTGGGATCCGTGATCCCTTATATAGGAGGCGGAGAGGTATTGAAACCTGTGAGCGCTTTACTTTCTAAAGCTCCAACATTGATTCGTATTCTCGGCACAGGACTCATGAATGCAGGCATCCCGGCTGTGATAAACCAAGTAGCACCTCTTGAGCAAATA
The DNA here is from genome assembly GCA_040390775.1 of Patescibacteria group bacterium. Lineage (GTDB taxonomy): Bacteria > Patescibacteriota > Minisyncoccia > Phycocordibacterales > CAIRYW01 > JAQBQZ01. The sequence goes on from JAZJXR010000025.1 coordinate 13,997, forward strand.
AAAGATGGTGACTATTCGCATCAGCAAACACATTGGGGAAGATTCGTGGCCGACCTGCCTAGCAATCTACTTTTTGGATTGACTTCTTTGATAGGAGGAAAACCGATCGTTTCTGCTTTGGCAACGGGAGGATCACAATTTGCTCTCGGAGCATCACAAGGCAAAGATCTCACTTCAAATATTGTAAACTCGACAGTGCTCACTCTATTCGGATTGACTGGACATGGCCAAACTGACCAGAAATCAGATATAAATACAGTAGAAGGCATGAGACAAAGGGCGCAGGAAGTATTGAACACAGACCTAGGGCCAAACCCAACACCCCAAGATCAAGCTGTCAAAGAAGCAGCAAAAAGTTTCTTGGAATCCAATCCAGCAGAACAGCAAAGCTTCATTGGGCAAGCAAAAGCAATATGGCAAAAGGTAGTAGATCATTACAATTCAATCCCTAATAAACAAGGTGGAATTATAAAAAACCCATTCTACAAAGGAGAAGAGAATCTGACTCCAGTAGATGTGATCAATAAACATATAGATACAGCAAACGAAGTGCTGGATAATCCAGACACAAAAGACATTCTGAAAACCAACACCGAACACCCAAAAGAATATCTGAATCAAGTACAGAATGAAATCGCGACTGGCCTAAAGGCCGAAGGATTTGAGGCTGAATCAAAGGCTGTAGCCAGTCTAGACGCGCAAAGCTACGGATCTATAGAAGAGCTAGCAAGCGCTGCGCATGAGGCTGTAAGAAGCCTAAAAATAGCTCCTAGCGAAGCTACAAATCCTTTGGCAGCATTGTCTAAACCCATTGATATCGTGGGTGAAAAACCTACTGCAAATTTTGATTTCATGACTAAACCAATCGAGATCAAGACTAAGGAAGAAGTGCCAGCTAAAGTAGCAGAAGCTGTCCAGAAAAAGAGTCAATTTGAAAGCAAACAGATAAGGCCTTTAACAGAAGAAGAAAAGCCTGCTTTGGCTAAAATAAATTTAGTACTCTCTGGAGAAAGCAACTCTGAATCTATCTCTGATATTCCGGGCTTCGTATCCGAAGATGGTAAAAAACGACCTCTTATTTTCAACAATATAGTAGCGCCGAAAGTAGCAGAAGGAGGGAAACATGGGCAAATGACCCCAGAAAACCTTGTCATAAATGCCAACGATTGGGAAGGAGTATTAAAAAATGTTCGAGAATTTGAAAATGGAAAATTGGGCAAACCAAATCCAGACAAGATAAATCTGATAAAAAGGATTCCTGACTCGGATAATGTACTTCTGATTGGAGCTGACAGGGAAAATGGATATTTTATGCTCACTCATTATGAAATAAAGCCTATTGAGGGTAATGAAATAAAAAGCCTCCTCGGAAGAGGAGATCTTTTCACGCCCGATGGGACGCCCCTGGGTCCAAAGGACTTCCTTACCACGCCCCCTGCACAAGGCAGTCTCGAGGGGGTTTTAGGACGTGGAGGCAACGATACTCTACATAATAAAGACAAAGAAGTCAATAAAACATTACAGGCTGAAAAAGATGCCGAGAGAAGCCAAGCGGGTGCCATGAAAGAAGCAAAGAATTATACGAATTCAGAGGAGCTCATGAAAAGCTTAGAGGAGCGCAAAGCATCGCTTGAAAAAATCCATACTGATGATCCGAAAGACAAAGTGATCATCCGAGCGATGGAATCGTTGGATAGAAAAATACAAGAAGCGAAAAATCTGCCCGCGGATGCATTCGGCCATAACATAGTAGAAAAAACGCCCGCACCAAAAGCGGAGCCAACAGGAGATAAGGCATTCAAGATGAGAAATCTATATTATTTGAACCTTGAAAAATCTTTCTTGGAAGATGCCATCAAACAAAACTCGGCAAAAGAATTGAAGCGATACATGATAGATGGAGCGCTGCCAGAAGTGACTGGTAAAGAATTCAAACGATCTACTTCCCGGACTGGAAAAATGGTAAAAAACAGTCTCTATGGACGCTTCGGAGATGATATTGCAAAGACTCATGGATTCGAAGATACGGCGCATGCTGATGTGGAATTTGAAAAGCTACAGAAAAATGAAAAGCGTCTACAGGAGATCAAAAAAGAGATAGCGGACTCTAAACGAGAATTGGCAAATGACAACAAAGATGTCAAAGACAAGGCTGCGATGAATAGATTTCTCAATCAATCTTTTAAAGATCAAGGACAAGAGATCCACGAAGCTGCTAATTTGGAGCGCGCTAAAGCGGAGGGCTACGACGAGGTGATCACAAAAGCTAACGGTGGAGTGACTCCGAAAGCTGTGCGAGGTGGAATCAAATCGCCAGAGCTTGATTTTGAACATTGGAAAGATCCAAGCCTATTTGGAATGAACCGCGATACATTAGAGCGCAATGTAGATAAATTCGCACCAGAAAAAGATGCAAAGGCCATAAAAGAATTCATGGTGGATCCGCTTCGCGAGAATGAAAAAAATGCTGTAAAAGCAAAAAATGCTCGGAAAATAGAAGTAAAAGCAAAAATGAAAGAATTGGGTATAAAACCTAATTCTAAAGAGGATCTTCTTATCCGTCTTCTGGGAGAGAAAAAGATAAATATGGATTCTGCCATTGCTAGTAGCGATAATATAGAAGGAATACAGAAGATGATTTCATGGTATCGAAATAATTATGAAGATATCATTGATAATGAATGGAATCCAAAACGTGCAGAATTTGGCTATAAACCTGTCCCGAAAAGAGAAAATTATTTCCGCCACGCTTCTGATATAAGCTGGTTTACCGATAATTTTGGCTTCCTAAAAGATGATAAAGAACTTCCAACATCCATAGTGGGTGAGACTCAATACTATAAGCCGGGTAAGCCATTCTCCACAGCAGAACTCCGAAGATTAGGAAACAAAACAAACATAAGCGCCTCGAGAGGATATGATAATTATTTGGAATCTGTATACAAACAAATCTATCACATCGACTCTATCCAGCGCGGCCGCGCAATACTCAAATATCTAAACGACGTAGCCAAGGCTAAGGAAGAAGAAGGCCAGCCGCTACAACTTCAAAATGTGAAGCAAAACATCACTCAATTCGTAGATTCTGGCATAGCTGGAAAGCAAGCTACGCTTGATCGAGGGATAGAAGGACTTGTCGGCCGCGGATGGATTCAGAGGATCAATGCCTTTAGCCGATACATCGGAAATAACATCATTCTTGGAAATATCTCTGCGGCCATGTCGCACCTTGCATCCTTGCCTCTAAACTTCGCGACAACGGCCAAGGGAGCTCTCGCAAAGGGAATCATGCACACTATGACATCTCCTTTAAAAGAAGCACCTTTCACTATGATCGATGGCCAAGAATCATCATTCCTAACGCGACGATATCCAGAAGGAAAAATTGCACCTAAATGGTGGGAAACGATGAAAGACACCATGAACTTTGTGATGGATACTGCCGACAAATTCAAAACAAAGCTCGCTGTGTCGGGTAAATACTACGAAGGTCTAGACAATGGACTTTCCAAAGAAGCAGCAATGAAGCAAGCGGATGAATATGCCGGAAAGATCATCGGAGACTATTCGCTCGGTAATAAGCCAAACTTCTTTAACAACCGCGCTCTTGGCCCACTCGTACAATTCCAGCTTGGCATGAATGATGGCCTTTCTGTACTGCTTCACGATATACCAAAGGATAACGAAGGAAATAAATATGCTATCGCAAGCAAATATGCACAATTCGTCATTTATTCCTACTTACTTAATAAGATGTACAAAAATGTAGGACACGGAGAAAAGGGAATCAATCCCCTAGAATGGGCGTTGACTTTGCTTGGTCTGAATGATGAAGGTAAAGATAAAGCATTATTCGATCGAGTGAAAACAGCAGGAGGACAGGCGGCAAGCGAGCTTCCTTTCCTTAACATGTTTACCGGCCAATTCCCTGTGGCTACTACTTTGAAATATGCTGGTACAGATGTAATGGGATTGATAAAAGATTTGACTGCCGAAGAATGGTGGAAAGCGACAGGCGATGTAGGAAATCTAGCAAGCACTTTTGAGCCATTCGGAGGTGGCACACAAATCAGAAAGACTGTGCTTGGCATTTTGGCCGACACAAAAGGATCCTACACAAAAGGCAAACAGGAGATAAAAATAGATCCATCACTTTGGAATAAACTGAAAACAGCGGTGCTCGGTACTTCGGCAGCTACCCCACTATCAAAATCATCGGGACTCCCACCAATGCCAAAATTAAATCTGCCTTCGCTCCATCTTTCGACAGGCGGCAAGCCGCTCCCTAAGCTGAATCTGCCACCGCTAAAGCTGCATCTAAAAAAATAAATTGGCCATGGAATACCATAAACTACACAAAATGATGAAAGCAGAAATACGCAATCCTTCGAATGGCGTTTGGGTGCAAGATCCGCTCCAACCTTTGGAATCTTCTTTCGCCCGTCCAGCACTTTCTGGTAATAGTCTGATAGCAAAAGGAAGCAAAAAAGCTGTCGAAGCTATAAATAGGGCAGATGTAAAAATGTTTAAACTAAGATTCATACCTATACAATACATTAAACATATACAATATGCAAATAGATATCCACAGGTGTCAATATGCTAAAATAATGCTATGAAAACTAAGCCAGCTCCTACTCTATCCCCAATACAAATAGACAAAGTGAAGGCTGATCTTTTGCGCCTTAAATTCTTCTCTGAAATGACGGCAAAATCGGACGCGGAAGGTAAAGCAATGCCCATCATGATCCGTATGATGGCTGATCTGATGAAAATGCACGAAACTCTCTTCTCCAAAATCGACGATATCAATGAAGTGATCAAAAACAACGTCGGGCCACAGGGAGAAAAGCCGTCCGAAGAAGAGCTGCGCGCTATCATTGAACCTTTGATTGAGCAGCCAGAAGATGGCCATACTCCGACCGAAAGCGAACTACTTTCGCTCATTACGCCTCTCATTCCAGACGTAGAAGATGGATACACTCCATCGGATGAAGAACTACTCGCGCTAATAAAGCCACTTATTCCCAAGATGCCGAAGGTGGATTTGGACAGACTAGCTCTGCTCGCGGCAGAAAAGGCAAGAGGGATGATAAAGATGCTAGAGGCACCGAAGGCAACAGAAATAGACCACGAAGCGCTTGCGGGCATTGTGTTAGATAAGATCGTGAAGGGAAAGAAACTGAAAATGGAGCATCTGGTAGATGGTATGCAGCAGACCGAAAGCGTGGCGAGGCGATTCCTAGCTAATGGAAGCAAACACGGTGGCGGAGATACTGTGGCTGCGGGTCCCGGGGTAAGCATCGCTGATGTAAATGGCCAAAAGGTGATATCTGCTTTGGGCGCATCTGGTACGGCTGTGCGAGATGAAGTGCCGACTGGTTCGGGCACAGCATTTACCCTAGCCCACACTCCGACAGCAAACACCTTGCAGCTATTCCGTGGAGGATCGAGGCAACAGCCAGGCGCAGGAAATGATTACACAATTACGGGCGCAAATATCACCCTCGCCGTAGCACTTGCCACGGGCGAAATTCTGCTAGCCGACTATAACTATTGATATGAAAAAGATTATCAGAATCATTGCTGGACTTATCCTCATAATCCCTGCATTCGCCGGAGCGACTGTACTTTTCCCCGTGAATGGAGGATCGGGCTGGGGCACGCCAGGAGGCATCCAGATGGGCCATCTTATCTATGGAAATAATCTAAATCCTTTTGCTACCACATCTGGCGAAGTGACTGGCTATATATTGCAATGGAATGGGGCGATACCAGTATGGGTATCAACTACAACTCTAGGAAATCAGATATCTGGAAATTACATTACTGCTTTGACTGGCGATGTGACTGCATCTGGCCCAGGAAGCGCCGCAGCGACGCTCGCGACTGTGAATGCGAATGTGGGCTCATTTACTAATGCAAACATCACTGTGAACGGCAAGGGGCTTGTGACAGCAGCGTCGAATGGCACAGCAGGATCTACTTTCGGCCAAGCGTGGGAACTATTCTCTGGCGCTCTCTCACCGACAACATCTGTACCGATCATCGTAAATAATTCGACAAGCACAATTACAAATCTCGTCACGGTAAATGCAAGCTCAACCAATGCGACATCTTCGCGAGGATTCTTTGACTTCCTGCGAGTAGCTGGGACTTCTACAGCTAGCCAATTTAATGCGACATCAACCACTGCAACCTCTACCTTTGCAAATGGTATTGAAATGAGCGGTGGCTGCTATTCCTTCCTTGGTACATGCTTGCAAACATATATCCAAAATGCGACCGCATATAAATCAGCGGCAAACTATGCGACTGCCGCAGTATTGCCGGGCACGCCATCATATAACAACGGATCAAGCGGTGTAGGCGCGACGTTGACAGAGATCGGGCTTGGCGCTCTGACTGTGGATGGCCAAACTGTATCAGTGGGCCAAAGAATCCTCGTAAAGAATGAGGCCGATCAGACTACAAACGGTGTGTATGTAGTGACAAATGCTGGCTCTGCCCTCGCAAATTACATACTTACTCGTTCAACAGATTTTAATACTTCAAATGATGTCTATGCGGGCGTGACCGTGCCTGTGCTTGCAGGAGGTACTGCCAATGGCGACACTGCATGGGTACAGACTACGACAGGCACGATCACAATTGGCAGCTCCAATATTACCTTCATCGAATCTTCATTCGGTACGAATGTCGTAAATTCTGTCTCAAATTCTGATGGATCACTTACAATTTCCCCAACTCAAGGCGCTGTGATTGCTTCTATCGCACTCGCGCATCCAAATACATGGACTGGCTTGCAAACTATCAATAACGCTTCCACAACGGCCCTGACGGTGTCTGGCGTGGCTTCTACTACAGTATTACGCATAGATCGTTTGGCTGATGGCTGCCTCAACATTGCAAGCGGACTCGTCGGATCGCAGGCTTGTGGTGGGTCAACTTTCGGCCAGTCATGGGAAATCGGTGGCGCTGGTGGCCCTGCAGGATTCCTTTCACCTACTACAACGCAAAAGGTATATATCGGCCAAGCTAGCTCTACGATATTTAGCACGGCTTCTACCACTTGGCTTGCTTTGAATGGAGGCACAGTAGGTATTGGTACTACAAGCCCAAAAGCTTTACTAGCCATAAATCCCGTCGCTGGTAATGATGACTCTTTCTACATTGGCTCTTCCACTGCTTCTATTTTCCGAATAGGAAACAATGGTTTTGTACAATCAAATGCTAAAAATAATGCAATAAACTTTACTTCAGAAGCTGGCCAGCCACAACTTGGAGTATTTACAAATGATGCACAAGCTGTAAACAAAGGAGGTTGCATAGGACTTGGAGGAAATATTGACAACGCTGCAATTGATCAAAGACAATTCGGAAATATTTGCGGAAGAAAATTCAATAACGTCACAAACTCTGCGGGAGGATATTTAGCTTTTTCTACAGCAAGCGGTGTGGGAGATTCCATGGCAGAAGTAGCAAGAATGACGAATGCAGGAAACCTAGGAGTAGGTGATACTACACCAGACTTTAGACTTGAGACTGTAGGAATTAATAACCAAGGATACTTCGGAATCACGAGTCTTACAGGTTCTGATGGTGATATATTGTTTGTAAATAATGCTGGAAATTTCGGCATAGGATCTACATCTCCATTCTCTACTCTTTCTGTTTCGACTACTACAAACTCTGATGGCACGTTTTCTCTCTTTGCTGTAGCTTCCTCTACAAACGCTTCACTCTTCAATGTCTATGGAAATGGAAATGTAGCCGTAGGTTCTACAACACCATGGGCCACATTAGCTGTGAATCCTCTACCCGATATAGCCGCGAATCAATTCGTTGTGGGATCGAGCACGGCTACCAACTTTATCGTAAAAAATGACGGGAAAGTAGGCATTGGTACTACTACTCCATTTGCCACTCTTGCTGTGAATACAATCGCGGGCGTGTCACCATTCTCTGTCGGAAGCTCTACGGGCACGTACTTCAATATCAATTCTATTGGCAACGTAGGTATCAGTGCCAATAATTATCTGAATTTCGGTGCTGCATTAGGCTCGACTGGCTATGGTTTTAGAGACAACTCTGGCTCTATAGAAGTAGCCGATTCTAGTACTACTCCTACATTCGTGCCTGTTAACGATTATCAAATGTCCGACAGAGGTTATAGAGCTTTGGGTAGCAAAATCGCTGGGGAAACACTATATGGCAGCGTCTCTGATATGACCACTAATAACGCTTTGACAGATAATGCGGGAAGATTCTCTGCGATTTATATTCCAAAGCAAACAACGATTGTTGGATGTGAATTCTTCATGGTGACGCAAGGTAGCTATACTGCCGATCAAACAAATCAATGTGCCCTCTATTCATATTCAGGAGGTACTTTGACTCAAGTGGCGTCATCTACAAATAACGGAAACCTATGGAAAGCAGCCAATAATACATTTATAAAAGAACCTTTTGCGCTTACATATTCTGCTTCTCCTGGGTTATATTTCGTGGCAACCCTCTATAACAACTCTGCTCAAGTAACAGCACCGACATTAGGCTCTTTTGCAGCATTTTTAGCTGCGAGTGTAAGCACACAAGACTTTACAAATAGCGCTAAATTATCAGCTTCACTAGGTACCCAAAATACCCTAACTACATCAAGCGCTGCTTCAGCACTAGGTAATACTACAGCTCGTTATTGGGCTGCAGTATATAGTAATTAACCAAAATATATGAACGAAAAATATGAAGCAACAGAAGATGGAAAATTGAGGTGCTACAAAGCGGAAGATGTTTCTATAAACGATCTTTTAAATCAGAAAGAAAAATATTCTGCATCTAGGCAGCAATTTGTGGATCAATTAGCTGAACAAACAGAAACTGCAAATGCCAAAATATCTGAATTGGATGGGCAAATAGCTAGTGTAGATATTCTGATTGAAGAAGCAAGAAAATTAGGATTGGTGAATGAATAATATGAAAGCAACACTCACTATAAGAATAGTATTGATTGTGGCCGTGATACTCGGATTCTTTGTCTATATAGGCCATGAAGCAAACAACAAAATCATTCAAAAGCGTTGTTCTGCATTTAAAACGCAGCGCGAAGCATTGAAACATTATCAATCTTCCCTCGATCGAGACAGGGATGGAAAACCATGTGAAAATTTACCAAAATGAAAGGATCAAAAGGACAAATTTCGATTTCTTTAGGATTGGCTTGGGCTGGAATTGTAGCCATCATTAGTATGATATCTTCGTATTACACTACCAATTCTTCTATCACTGACAAGGTAAATAACAGCGCCTCTGCTCTTAATGCAGAGATATCTTCTGATCGGCAAGATATAGCATCATTAAAAACTTCCATTGAATACATCAAAGATAGTCAAGCTGAAACACGTAATGATGTCAAAACTATTCTAAAAATACTCAAATGAACGAAGAATATATAAAACAAGACGGATTCGGACTGCATCCATTACCACCCAAAGCACCAAAAGAGCAGGAAGACTTCTCGCTAGCCGGGGTATTCGGCATTCCTGCCCTACCCTGCCTGCCAGAAGGCGATTTCTTCGTCTCTAGCCCTATAAAGATCAAGACGCAGGCATTGGACGACAATTGCTCTGGGTGCGCCACAGCAGCTGTTTCAGAGGATCAGGAAGGAGAAGAGCTATCGGGTGAATTCCAATTTTTCGTCACGAAGACTATCGTGCTCAAAGGATCTAAAACATGGGGCGCAGATCTGCGCTCTGCAGCACTTTCATCTGTAAACGTAGGATCGCTGCCGCAATCCATCGCTGATATGCATCTAAAAGATCCCCACGATCGAGATGCTGTATTGAATCCCGATACTTGGCCGTGCGCCCTGTTTGAAATAGCCAAACGATATGCCAAAGGATCGATGTTTAAAATTGACTATCCATGGGATACCTTCACAAACATCCGCGCGGCCCTATATCAGCATCGCTATGCAATCACATCAGAAAAAAACTCTATCCTGCTCGGCAGCAAATGGTATCCAGATTGGACACACGCTCCTAATGGCGTAATCCCAAAATTCTATAGCCAAGATAATGCAGGCGGGCATGCTTTCAAGTGCTTTGGCCAGAAACTCATTAACGGAGAAATATATCTAGCAATGCAATTATCAAATGGGGAAGAGATTGGCGATAAAGGAGAATTCTATTTTCCAAAGGATGTGGTAAACAAGGAATTCACGCCATACGGCCAATTCATGCTAAACGACATGCCAAAAGAAAAAGCAAAATTCCTTTCAAATAATGGCCTATCTGTAAACTCCAGCCCGATTGCAAAAGGGCTTGCACACGTTATCCACTTCTTCGATAGATTCTTTCTCTAATGAGAGTATAATTATTTTATGGAACCCGAAATCTATGAGGATGAAGGAGATAGAGGAATTGCTGCGGGAACGTGCGCACCGATAAATCTCCAGACTTCGAATTCAATCAAACTCTATGAAGCAGCAGCAGCTGCTTTCAATGCCGGCAGATCTCTTGTACCACCAAACTACAGCAAGATGCTTGGCTGTGCTATCTCTATCAATACTCTTTACCGAGAAACTTTCGGTCATGAGATTGGGGGAGAAGCATCGACATACCAGTTCTGGCAAGCCATAAAAAACAGCAATGATTTTATCCAAGTGCAAATACCTCTCCCCGGCGACATTATCATTTCCCCTACTGGCACACAGCCATCACAGAGCCCACTACGGAATGGACATGTGGGTGTCGTGGCGAAATTCGGCATTCTCTCAAACAACTCCGCTAATGGACTATTCCAAGAACACTATACCCTCGGCAGCTGGGCGGATCGATATGTGAAGCTGGGTGGATTTCCGATATTTTATTTTCGCGCAGTTTAATCGCTAATTTATTTCTATGGAAACATATTCAACAACGCAGACAACCAATATTGCAGCATTCGCAGCGGCCATATCCCTCATCGTATCGCATCCAAATCTAAGCAATCCTGCAGACGTGCAGACACTAATCACCGCTCTCGTGATTGCTGTGACCGCAATCATCTCTTGGATCAACCGATTCAAAAAGGGCGATGTGACGGTGACTGGGCGGAGACTCTAAATATTTGTCTAAAAACTTACAAAAAGGCTTGGCAAGCCTCATCGTATTGGCATCCCTCGCAAGCCCTGCGCTTGCTGTGGCAGAAGAAACGCCCACACCTCTATCAATCCCCGAACTGATATCAAAACTCGCCCTAGAGGCAAATTTGAGCCAAAGAGATGTGGCTGTGTTCAAAAAGATAGCTAGCTGTGAAAGCGGTATGAGACAATTCGATGAAAACGGTAAACTGCTGCGCGGGCTCGTAGACGATCGAGATATCGGTATTATGCAGATCAATACCTTCTACCATGGTGCTCGGGCCAAAGAACTTGGCCTAAGCCTTTACAACAGCGAAGACAATATCCGATTCGGTGTGATGCTTTATAAAGACGGCCCAGAGAAGTTTTGGAGTGCATCCGAGCATTGCTGGGGATGATATAATCATTCTGCTGGTCAGCTCTAATTTGAACTAGAGCCAGGTAATGTGGCGGTGCAATAATCACTGGTCAACTAATAGCCTGTGGAAGTAATCACATAATCAGCCACGGCCAGCTTTTGATATAATATCTCTACCCTTGCATAGGTCGAATCATGCAAAGACGACGCAAAAATATCCCGTACTCTGGGATATTTTTGTTTTAGGCACTGTGGATAACGAGTGGATATTACGGATGATTTTTGTGGAAAAAGCTGTTGGTAAACTGTGATTAAAAAGTAGATAACTTGTCCTAAAATTAAAAAGGTCAAAATCATCCCCAGATCTGTCACAGATTATTAGTAAGTTATCCCCTGTTTTTGACATTTGACTTATATACATCATTAAATTATGATGGGGAGAATTATGGACAAAAACACCAGAATTGATCATGTGAATATGAGGAGAATTGCTAATGTACTTGAGAATTTTTCAAAAGAAATTAATTGTTCTTATGAAGAATTAGTGAGTAAAAATAGGAGATCAGATATGGTACGAGCTAGAGCAACGCTTACTTTGGCTTGTTTGAAAGAAGGATTTTCATATTCCAGTATTGCAAAATTTCTTAATAGAGATCATACAACCATCATGTACTTAGCCAATGCGTACAAAGATGATTTTTCAATAAGAAGGATTGTGGCTGAAAAACCTATAAAAAAAATACTAAAACCTATAAAAGAACCAAGAGAGATCGAGCCCGGTGTACGCGTACCCCTAAACCATAGTATCTATAATGAAGTATATATAAAATTTCAAGCAAGATGCGCTGTATGTAATTTTGACGAAGTCACAGAGGTTCATCATATAATCCCAGTGAAATTAGGTGGTTCAAACGATATAGAGAATTTGATACTTTTATGCCCGAATCATCATAAATTAGCTGATAAAGGTATGTTGAATATAAAAGATATCCCCAATTCATCCACGCCGTCCACATAGCATTCTTCTTATTATTAAGTATTTATATATAAAAGATCTAGGGCGCTGGGGATAGGAAAAACTTGGCTTGCTCGATTTGACGTGGGGTATAATATTTCTATGAAACCAAAATTTAAGAGAAAATTAGTATTCTTCCTTTCCATAAATCCGTACTCCCAAGATTTGTGCGTAGTACTAAACGGTCAATTTTCGGATGCTATTGCCGAAATCAGAAAATTGAAAACGGAAAATGCGAAATCTATCGTAAATTTCTACGAAGAAAACAAAGAAATCTACAAAAATGATCATGAGGTAGGAAAAGGATGTGCGAAGCTTTTTACCGAATTGCCTGTAGGTTATGTGATGCTGATCGAACATTGCGATAGCTGGATTGAAAGCGTAGGACTTGTGGTGCATGAATCATTGCATCTCGTCCATTACATCCTCCGCCGGGCAGGTATTGATCTATGCAAGGATAGCGAAGAGGCTTTTACTTATCTTCAAGAAAAGATTGTAGAAGATATTCTGGCAAAGATGTATTAGAAGATATCCACAGGTAAGCATTGCGTCTGCATTGCATTGTGATATACTGCCTGCATGAAGAAAGATATTATGCAAAACATCGTATTCCGTGTGCCATCAAAGCTCCGGAGAGTATTTATTATCAAAGCAAACAAAGAAAGCACGCCGTCGAGCGTGCTGCGCGCCTTTGTCGGGGCGTATGTAAATAATCAAGCAAAGTAATATGTACTACGTTTTTTTAGCAATTTTTGGTCTTTTAATTCTGATGCTGCGCCGCAATAATCTCATTTATGAAGAGAGGAGAAGGGTGCTCGATGTGATATCAAAAATGGCGGATGAATCAATCGAAAAGGGCGAAGAGTGGAAAGTACACTACAAAATCCTAGATCGCTATACCTACAATCAGATGATGCTTAAATTCTGGCGGCCGGTGAGCTGGTTTTATCAAGATATTCAATAAACAAAATGAGAAATATTATTACATTTATCGTAGCGGTATTGGTGGGAGGAAGCTTGGCAATTTTAATTTAAAAATCGAAAATAGATGAAGGGGATCAACCCTCTTCATCTGCTCTCGAAGCAGAGATTATTATTTAAAATATTCATTTATGAAAACAAAAATAATGAAAGTGGCGATAGTGGCAGCGGCAGTGATGTCTTTTGCTCCTTTAGCGCTCGCGTCTTGTGTTCCAGCAGGGCTCGGTCATATTTACTATGATCCTACGTACGTTCCTTTCTATCAAGAAAAGACTGTATTCGTAGAGGACTCTGGTGCGACACAGCCAGTACAGCCAGCGGCGCCTGTATGGTAGATGGCAGATAGAGCTTTCAGACTGGAGATCCTAGGATCTCCAGAAATGAGGACTTTATAAATCAGAAAAATAAATGTGGAATTCAACCTTTAAAACCAAATCATTTGATGAGATCGCTAAAGCGCGAAGAATCAAAGATGATAAAAATCGGGCCAACATTCTCAAAAATGGAATGACTACCTTCTACACAAATCCTAGAAAGGCTCTTCGAAAGCACTCTACAGCCCCCACTGCGCGCTTAGAAAGGGCTCTCTGGGCGATCTTCTCCCTGTTTGTGAAGATACGCGACGGCTGGCGATGCTTTCTCTGTGGCAAGCGTTCTGTGGGCTCTGGCATGCATGCCGGACACTTCATCGAAGATGCTGTTGGTGGTGTGGCGCTCCGATACCACGAAATGAACGTGCACGCTGAATGTTCTTTCTGTAATCTATACCGAGAAGGCCACAAGGAAGCCTATGAAAAGAAAATGCTTGAGACATATGGCGAAGAAGCTGTACAAAAGCTAAAGGATCTAAAAAACACCACAATCTATGGCTTTGACTACAAAACTCAAACAGCCTATTACAAAGAGCAGGTATCAAACATGAAACTTCACGGTCCATTATCATTTAACGAATCCATAGGATATTAAAATGTCTCTAAAAAACTCTACAAGCAATACCACTCGAACATTCGAGAAGATTCAAAAAGTGCTTTCAGAGCACGGGGCGAATAAGATCATGTTTGACTATGAGAAAAATCTACCTTCTTGCATCACTTTCCAAATCGATGTGGAGGGCAATCCGATATCATTCCGGCTTCCTGCATTGATCGACAACGTAATGCAGATCATGTATGGCGGCAAGGATAGATACGGAAATATTAAGAAAATCACGGATATACAGCGCGAGCAAGCATACCGCACTGGCTGGGCCAATATCCGAGATTGGGTAGATGCCCAGATGGCGCTCATAGACACAAAGCAGGTAAAACTGATTCAAGTGTTCCTGCCATATGCTGTCACAAAATCCGGGCAGACTGTATTTGAAAAGATGGCCGAGAATCCCCAATTTTTACTAGGTGAATCAAACTAAAATGCCCAAACCCACACAACAAGAACAATTCCTCCGCATTAAAGATTTCGTAGATTCTGTATCTATGATGGCGAATAAGCTGCTGCGCGATGTACCCAAAACCCTTGAGATCCTCGAGCAATCGATGGAGACCGACACGAGCCAGACTGGCCCGGCTTTGCTACAGCTTCTCAAAGCATTGAGAGAGGATAAGGAGGGATTTTAGCCGTTCTTTGAAAGGTAAGAGAGAAATCGCCCCTCCCGTAGAGATTGTGGGCCGCCCGCCTAATGCACAGAATAAGCGGGACTTGGAAACAAGTGTACACGCTTTCCGCAATCTCTACAGGGGTGGTGAAGGGATTATTAAATAAAGATAAAATATGAACAAATTTGTGTACAAAGTAAGTGGGTTGAAAGGTTCTGTTGTTTATACCGACTTTCAATCTGAAGTAGAAATAACAATTGAGGCGAAGAAAATCAGCGAAGCAACAGATAAAATAAGGCAATATTTTGCTGATAATTTTCTCCAAGCAAATCAAATAGTCTTGATTAAGATTGCTCTTTAATTTTTACCCCCTAAAGACAAATCACTATGAAAACATATAAAGTAAAACCAAATCGCAATCAATCACCAGAAGAGATGCTAAAGGCTACTGGATACAAACTATACACTGATAGCGATGTAGTGAAGACTATACCAAAAGGCGAAGGCGAATCAGAGATGCATTTCTTTAAGCTTGATAGATATGTCACAGATGAAGAGCTGGAAAAAGAATATACAGATAGAGGCTTAATCCCTGCCGATCCGTATTCCATGCTAGCTCTTCCTACTAAAGATCTTGATGAAATGAAATACGTAGGAACGCATTGGAAAGATGCCGACAGAAAGTGGTGCTTTGCCGCGTGGAGCCTCTGGCGCGGCGAGCGTTACGTGCACGTCAGTCGCCGCGACGCGCACTGGCGCGGCCCTTGGTTCTTTGCTGGCCTTCGCAAGTTAGATCTTGGCGCTAAAACCCTTGAATCCAAGCCCTCAAAACCTTTGACTTTTTGCCCTTTCTGCCAGCATGAGCTAAAAATAACAATAGAATGACTAAACCAAAATCAAAAGAGAGGATAGCAAAATTGTCTAAAGTAGAAAAAGCAATTGTTTACCTAGCCGAAATGATGCAAGACCCTATGCACGACCAGTATAGAATAAGAGCACAGGTAATAGATATTCTTGGCTATGAATGGCAACCACTCCCCTCTACAAAACCAAAGCGATGAAAGAAGAAACACCAATAGATAGCTTTGCGGAAAGATTGAATGTATTTTGGAATGAACACGACGGCGATACTTTCTACAAAGATGAACTTAGGAGCTTCATCAAAGAAGAAAAATCCCTCTCCTACTCCCAAGGCCATAAGAGTGCTGTGGAGGAGGTGAGGGGGATATGGGATAATTTGGAGATTCTTTTAGAAAATACGCTTTCAACAGAGATTCTCGCCCGCAGCCCAGAAGATACAAATATTGAAAGAAATATTCGCAAACCACTACAAAACATCCTCTCCCTCCTATCCCACTTAGATGAGGAGAAATGTAATCACATGATCCTCACACCTTCACCAGAGCATAACGGTGGCGCGTGGTGCTACGAAAATAAACCTTGTCCGTGGCACCCTATTACCAAAGACGATAATAATAAATAAAATGATCCACTACAAAGACAAAACATTCTGCGCAAGTAAGGTAAGCGAGCATACCTGTGGCCGAGAGCTAACAAAAGAAGACGAAGAGGATGCGAAGAGAATAGGATTGCCAATAGCGTACGGCAAGTTTTGTGAAGAGATTATCCAAGAAGAAGTATGAGATACAAACATAAACACAAATGGGTACTAGAATACACTAACGCTGGAACTTGCGGAGAAGGATTGCTTTACTTCTGCAAGCGGGGCAAATGTGGGCGATGCAAAGAATTTAAGGAAACTACTGGTGAAATCCACATCGCTTATAGAAATGAAATCAATAGATTAAAAGAACTTATCCAAGAAGAGCAATGAAGAACTTTCTTTACTACATCATTATTTACGCAGGAATGTGTATAGGATTACGATTTGAAGGCATACACAGTATCTTCGATTGGATTGTGCAAATGTTCTGTATTATGCCAGCTTTTTATTTATATGCTGTTGGATTTTGGAAAGTATCGAACGAAGAATTACCAGCCCCCCAAGAAGAAATAAACAAATGAAAAACAAACCTTTTTTTAAAGAATGGGAAGCCACAACGAATCAGCTAGCCGAGCAATTCGCCCTGAAGTATTTCGGTAAAGACGTAGAAACCTATTGGATAGCCGATGAAATTGGCGGTGTGTATTCTGTAGCGGATTATTTCTTCAACGTGAATACTATGGCCGATTTTCTGCGCTATAATTACACTCGAAAATCAATGTTTGAGTATTATGATTATCATTTAAAATGCCTTGAGAACAAAGAAAGTCCTATTAATATTAAAGCTTGGAGGCATCTAAAAAAATGAAAGACACCATAGAAATACCAAGGAAGTGGCTGGAGAGATTGATGCAGGTAGCTAAATTCGTAGACAAATCGCAAGATTACAAAATAAAAAACGCTTATATTTCTCAAGTACTCGGCTACATAGAATCTGCGGAGTACTTATTAGATAACAAACAATAGAAATGAAAGAGAAACAAATAGAGGAGATGATAAAAGAATGGCAAGATGTTTATTATGAATGGGTTAAAAGTTTTGATCCAAGAGAGCTTCAACAGGTAGCCTCCGACTTCTGGCTCTCTAAAGTAAAAGCCGCATATGAGCAAGGATTATCAGAACAAGAGAATGGGAGATGACATACGAATTAGCTAAAAAATTGAAGGATGCAGGATTTCCACAAAAGAGTGGGAATTATTATGTTGGTGATGAAGTGTGGGATGAAACAGCACAGAGCGATTATGAGACTAGGGCGACACCAAAAAGAGACAATTGGATTTATGCCCCTACCCTCTCCGAACTCATAGAGGCATGTGGGCCCACTTTCCGAAAACTAAAAGCACCTACCTCGACAACAAATCAATGGATAGCGGCGCAATTCAAAGCAGAAGAAAATAACGAACCAGCATATGCTGTAGGAAGTACCCCCGAAGAAGCAGTAGCAAATCTCTGGCTCGTATTGAATGAAAAATGAAACCCCTAGACACTCTTGTACTACTAGGATACACACTGTTTTGGATGCCGGTGGAGGTGGTGTGGGAAGTGTCGGGATTTATTATAAAAACTACGCTAAAATATACTAAATGAATAAATTATGCATTATCTGCAAGCATACTCCTTGCTATGTCAAATCACCTTGTATCACTCATCAAGGTATTCTAACAAAATCAGAGATAGAAGAATTGGATGCTAAATATCCTGATAACAATACAATCATCGGACCCGATACTCTACTGTTTTGTTGGCAAAAAGCTCGGTTGAACAAAGATTGGATAAGAGCTGATGAAATAAAGGTTGAGGGTGGAGCACTAGGATTCAAAGTAGCTTTTTGTGGGACACACTACGAAATCCATTAAAAGGATAGGATAACTTACGTGCTGGCAATACTTTTTTAGTATAAACTTTGAATGGCAACGCTCTTCATTGAAAGGAAAATATGCAAATACTATTCATCATAGCGAGCATGTTCTACTACGCGGATGATGGAGAATGGGATTTCAGCCGCGCTGACATTCCACCACCCACCACCGAGAATCAAGGGGTCTACATACCATAGCCAATCATGTATGAATGCCTTAATTGTGGTGGTGTTTTTGAAGGAGAACCCCACGCAACTACTCGTGATGGTGATTTCCATTCCTTCGCTTGCTTAGACGATCATCGCCAAGAGATCGCCTTGTCGTATGTGACTTCTTCACCCGAAGAAGAGGGAGATTTTGGAATCTTTAGCCAACACTTCCATGCCTACAATCACGCATCATCTTGAAAAGGATATGGGCCACAAAAGCTGGATTGCTCAATATCTTCATGCAAGGAGAGAAAGGCAAATCCAGAATTTGAGCGCTCTCGTAGAAAGGACAAAGACCCTTCCTTTCATTCCACGACGGTATCCCAAAAATGATAGTGCAGCATAAACAAAAGCACCGCTAGCCTTTCGGCTGACGGTGCGATTTTAGTTGCGCGCGGGTGCCTCTTTATTTTCGAGGACTTCTATATAATAACACATAGTAAGAAAAGTACAATAGGAGAAATGAAAACCGCCCGGCAAGAACGGGAGCTTTCGATAGAAAATGCTTTAGACAAAATTTCAAATTGTATATCTATGCCATCGCTGGCTAGTGAGATTCAGAAAGAGCAAGCTTGCTGTATAATCATATCACGATAAAAATGAGCGACGATTTATACAAACCATATATACCCAGCTTGGATCAAATATTTAGAAAGCACAATCACTGGATGGATCTATACGCCGACAGGGATCACATACTTGCCATTACATTCGAGCGCGCTAAGGAGCTCGTGGATCAAAACATCTGGGAAACCGAAAAGAAGAAGTACTACGTGATGCTGCCTAAGATATGGCCAAAGAAATAAGATTCAAGATAGAGGGCCTCGTACCAAGTAAAAAGAATAAAGTGCGCCATAGATTCGGTGGTGGAGGATTCTATGATCCAGAAACTCGGCGTGAGATAGATTGGCTCGTGATGCAGCTACGCTCCAAGGCCCCAAAAGAGACATTTAAGTGCGAAATGGAGGTACACACTGAAATACATACTAACCGGCGCCAAGACGGCGACAATGCCCATACAACCATCCTAGACTGCCTCCAAAGCGCCGGGATCATCAAGAATGACAAAGATATCATCCGAGGCTCATGGGAGCGCAAAACTGTAAAAACTATCGAAGAGTGCAAAGTGTGGATAACTATTTGCTTGCTATAAAATATGTAGAACATATAATACACATACATGAAGGCAAAAATAAAACCAAAAGCTAGGAATTATTCTCAAGCACTGATGGAGCATGATTCCCTGCAGCGCATCAAATTGCTTTCTCTACAATCTGGCTGTAAGAATATGGTGGAATTTTTCCGGCATGTATCATTCATGAATCCATCCGATATTTCGCACTTCATGGAGATAAACGTGCGAGATGCGAAGAAGTGGAAAGGATCTAACGGTATATCATGATTTCATACGAACTAGCCAAAAAACTGAAAGATGCAGGATTTCCATTTCTTTTACTTCCTTTTGAACTTTTTCATCAGAAAGAGCGAGCAATAGAGACTCTAAACGGAATTGAAATTGACAGTGAATTTTATAGAATCCCCCTCCTCTCCGAACTCATAGAGGCAATAGGTGAAAATTTTTGGCAATTACTTAGATATACTGTCGGATTTTGGGCATGTTCGTATCCTTTAGGAATTCTAGCGAAGCCCATAATTTGTAATGGAATGACCCCGAAGAAGCCGTAGCAAATCTTTATTTAGTAATAAACAAAACAAATGATTGAAACAACTCTAGTAAAAGGAACAACGAGTCAACCGGACCTCCTGCTCTTGAAAGTAATATTGGATGATAACTTATATGTCGCCTTGATGAGAGGAGAAATGTCGGGCATCGGGGATAAGATTGTGGAAAAGATTGCCGAGCATATCCTGCCGGAAATGGAGCAAAGGGTGCTCTCTGACCCTACGTTCAAAGATAGGGTAATTGGGGATATTCTGATACGGATAGCAAATAGATTGGCAGACAAAGGATTTTTAGAGAAAAAGCAAAACGATGGGAAAGTGTAAAAGATGCGGAGATTCTTTCGAATCTCATTACGATTCAAGCCAAGAGTATTGCGATACATGTTTAGAATTAATAGCAGAAGAGGGAGAAATCCCTAGAATATCAATAGATAAATAAAATCATGGCTGGAAAATCAAAAGTAATGAAGACAGGAGACGAAGCGCGAAGCAAGATCATGCAGGGAGTAGACCTGTACGCGGATGCTATCAAAATGACTCTTGGCCCGTGGGGCCAGAATGCCATTATGGGTATCCGCGGCGGCGATCCAGAGATCACAAACGATGGCAAAAAGATCGGAGACAATATCTCATCAAAGGATGAGCTTGTAGATCTCGGCATCCGCGCTATCCGTGGTGGTGTCAAAAAGACCAATGAAGAAATTGGTGACATGAGCTCGACTACTACAACTCTGATCCAATCTATCACCAAAGCTGTAATCAAAATGATGCCGAAAGGAGATGTAGTAGCTGGCAAAAAGAGCATCATGCAGATACACAAACAGCTTGATGATGAATGTATCGACGTGATTGGGAAGCTTGAAGCGATGGCCGAAAACATTACAACCGAAGAAGAGCTTGTCGGTGTGGTGCGCGCTTCCGTGGAAGATGAGAATTTGGCCGAAATGATTGGCAAGATGCAATGGAAAATCGGATCGGAAGGATCCATCATTCCAGAAGAAGTGAACGATGCCGAAACGACTATCGAGAGAATCAATGGTATCCGAATAGATAATGGATTCGGAACATCAAGCATCGTGAATAATCTTGAGAAGCAAAGCTTAGAAATAAACGATGTGCGAATTATACTCACCAACTCTACATTCCAGAATCTGCAGCCAGTATTAAAATTGCTCGAGCAAATAGTGAAGCTACGTAATAAAGATGGATCAACTGCTCGCGTGGCTATCCTTGGTCGAGGCTTTTCTGAAAATGCTATTAAAGCTTGTATGAAGAATCACGAAAATGGCTTCCAAGTATTTCCTATTAACGCTCCATATTTGAATCAGAATCAAATGCTGAAAGACATGGCAGCTGTGCTCGGCGGGACTTTCTTCAACGTGGAAGAGCGCGATCTCGAGGATATGCAGATGTCTGACGTAGGCTTTGCAGAAAAGATATCAGCAAGTAGATGGAGCGCGATATTTACTGGCACAGCGGATCAAGAAGCGGCAGCGAGGATCTGTGGACGAGCGGAAGATCTTAAAAAGGAAATGGAGGGCGAGTCATCACTCTTCGAAAAGAAGCACATCCAAGCCAGAATCGCACAACTAGAAAATGGCTTCGCTATCATCAAGGTAGGCGGATTGACGGAGCAGAACAGAAAATATAAGCGAGATAAGATAGAAGATGCTGTCAGCACGGCCAGATTAGCTCTACAAGAAGGTGTGGTGCCCGGAGCTGGACTTGCGCTCAAGGCCGTGGCGGATGAACTGCCAGAAACAAGTGTGCTCAAAAAAGCCCTCAAAGTGCCCTACGAGCAAATCATGGCCAATGCTGGCGAAGACTTCACAGTAGAGCCATGGGTGAAGGATTCCTTCAAGAGCCTGCGCATCTCTATTCGAAACGCTATAGAGACGGCGAAAGATCTCTCAACTGCAGCAATCGCTATCAACCACGAAAACGAATTGACACAATTCGTGGCTAAGACTCCACAACCAGAATCAGAAGGTGTACAATAACGGCATTAAAAGCCAATTGTAAAAACATGGCAAAACTCACAACAAAAGCAAGAAAGAAATTATCAAAGAAATCTTTTGCTATTCCTAGCAAGAAAGCCTATCCAATCGAAGACAAGGCGCACGCTAGAAATGCTCTGGCGCGAGTATCTCAATTCGGATCGCCAGCACAGAAAGCAAAAGTGCGAGCAGCTGTGCATGCAAAATTCCCTAGTATTGGTAAAAATAAAAAATAAAATGGCATACAAAAGCAAAGCACAAGAAGCATGGGCGCATACGCCGAAAGGAATCAAAGCTCTTGGGGGTAAAGCCAAGGTGGCTGAATGGGATCGCGCTAGCAAAGGTATGAAACTTCCAAAGAAAGTGAAGAAAAAGAAATGAGAAATAAACATCCTAAAAGAGAAATGGCAATCAAGATGCTCTCACAAGAAGAAAGGGCGCGGGGTACTTCGGTATTCAACAGCGTAGCGTGGATTCATCGAAAGCTCGGTATCGTCGCATATCTGCGAAAAAAACATCCTGTAGTGTACATATAAAATCAATATGAAAACAAAGACTAAAAAAATTGAAACGTCTAAAAAGAAAAGCAAAAAACATCAGATAGAGGATATCACTGATATTTTATCGGAAAGGCAAGCGCTCTTCGCTATTCTGTATACCACTGATAAAACATGCTTTGGCAATGCTACTTTGGCATACAAGCGTGCATATAATTTAAAAGATTCGCAGTACAACGCGGCAGGGGTTTCTGCTTATCATCTCCTAAGAAATCCTAAAATGCAGGCATTTATAAAGAAATTTCTGCAAGATCGCTTCAATAGCGCCTCTATTGATAATGAAATATCAAAAGTGGCAACTCAAGATAGAGATCTCCATGCCAAGATGCGCGCTATAGAAGAATTTAATAAATTAAAACAGCGAATCACGGATACTCCGATCACTATCAATATGCCTAGCCCTCTTTTAAATGCCCTATTCCATAACAACCGCAACGCGAAAGCTAGCGCAGCTAAATAAGAGAATCCGCGCAACGCCAGGGGGAACATCTGCGGGCAAGACTATTTCTTGGCTCTCAATTCTGATTCATCTGGCCCAAAGCGACAAAACACCCACAACGACAAGCATCGTATCGGAATCATTTCCCCATCTCGCCCGCGGCGCTGAAAAAGATTTCCTTTCCATTCTCAAAGAACAGAATTACTATCAAGAAAAAAGATGGAATAGGACTATCCATACATACACGTTTGAGACTGGCAGCAAAATAGAATTCTTTAGTGTAGATCAGCCATCAAAAGTGCGCGGGCCAAGGCGTGACCGGCTATTCATAAATGAGGCCAATAACGTAGATTATGAGACATTCGAACAGCTGGAAATTCGTACCAAAGAATTCATCGCCCTTGACTGGAATCCTACGAATGAATTTTGGTATTACACTGAAATCCAAGGGCGCCGAGACGATACGGATGAATGCGTGCTTACATATCTTGATAATGAAGCGCTGGATCCAGCCATTATTGCTACGATTGAAATGCGAAGGAATCGCAAAGGCTGGTGGCAAGTGTACGGCCTTGGCCAGCTCGGCGAAGTGGAAGGCAAGATCTATAAAGATTGGCAGATTATTGAAGAAATACCGCATGAAGCGCGCCTTGAGCGCTATGGCCTAGACTTTGGATACTCTAATGATCCGACAGCCATTACCGCCATTTATTACTACAACGGAGGCTATATCCTCGACGAAATTTGTTTCCTCAAGGGACTTTCGAATAAGCAGATCGCTGATACTTTGCTTGCCGTAAAAGATGCTCTTGTGATTGCCGATTCAGCCGAGCCGAAATCTATCGATGAAATTAGAAGCTATG
>JAZJXR010000026.1:0-12358 GCA_040390775.1 Patescibacteria group bacterium
CGAGCGCCAAGCGAATGCGATTTTGGAAATGAAGCTCTCCCGCCTCTCGGGCCTTGAGCGAAAGAAGATAGAAGAAGAATTGGCGGAGGTGCGAAATCTCATCAAAGATTTGAAAGACATCTTGGAGAATCCAAAAAGAATCCCAACAATCATCAAAGATGAAATCAAGGCTTTGAAAGAAAAGTATGGCGACGAAAGGAAGACGAAAGTGGTAGCACACGAAGCAAAATCTTTTTCGCTTGAAGACACGATTCCTGATGACGAATCCGTGCTTGTGTACACCGCTGGCGGATATGTGAAGCGCACAAATCCAGATGAATATCGCCGCCAAAAGCGCGGAGGGGTAGGGGTGGTGGATCTTGATACCAAAGAAGAAGATTTCATTACGCACCTTATTACGGCTTCGACCCACAGCGACCTTCTTTTCTTTACTGACAAAGGCAAGGCGTATCAAATAAAAATGTACGAGATTCCGGAAGGCAAGCGCGCGACTCGCGGCAAATCTATTATGAATTTCCTTTCGCTAGGTAGCGACGAGAAAGTCACATCAGTTTTGCCAATGCCAAAGGACACCAAGAAAAACAGCGGCCTCTCGCTATTCCTCGTCACCAAGGGAGGCACGGGTAAGAAAGTAGCAGCAGAAGCCTTCCACGATGTGCGCCGATCCGGAATTATTGCAATCGGATTAGATAAAGGCGATGAATTGGCAGAAGCACTGTTTGTAGAAAAGGGCGATAGCGTGATCACGGTGTCTTCCGGCGGGCAATCAATCAGATTCGATGAGGGCGACGTGCGCCAAATGGGCCGAGCAGCCGGTGGTGTGCGCGTTATGAAGCTTGATAAAGGCGAGATCGTGGTGGGAGCAAATATGATAAAGAAAGATTCCAAAGACGCAGAGCTTTTCGTTGTGTCTTCCAACGGATACGGCAAGAAAACGGAAATAAATGAATACAAAGTGCAAGGCCGCGGCGGCAGCGGGATCAAAGCAATGAAGACGACGCCAAAGACAGGTAATTTAATTTCCGCAAAGGTAGTCACAAGCGATACAGAAGAAGTGGTAGCAATTTCCAAGAAAAGCCAAGTGATTCGCTGCGCGCTAAATGAAATCGCATCCCTCGGCCGCGATACTCAAGGCGTCCGCATCATGAAATTACGAGAAGGGGATTCTCTTGCGAGTGTGGTGGCGTTGTAAATCAATAAATAAATTCACATCCTCCGCCTGAGTACAGGCACCTCCCTCAAGGGAGGAATCAGAAAATGCAATGCCAATCATTCCTTACAATAGGAAATTTAAGCAAAGGGCTCAGGATCTACGAAAAGGTAAGGTACTGTCAGAAGTGTTGCTATGGGAAAAATTGAAACAAAAGAAAATGAATGGTCTTCAATTTTTCAGGCAGAGGCCTGTAGACAATTACATTCTTGATTTCTACTGTCCAGAAATAAAGCTTGCTATTGAGATCGATGGTGGTATTCACAAAACCAAGATTGCTGAGGACAAATTTAGACAAGGGGCGCTAGAATCGTTCGGAATTCAATTCTTGAGATTTTCTGATATCGACATAGAAATGAAAATGGCAGATGTACTCAAAAAGATAAAAGATAGGATCGAGAACGCGGTCTGATTCTCCCCTTGAGGGGAGTACCGTGCGGAGCACGGGGAGGGATGTTATAATTTACACATGTTCTCCAACCCCGAAAAAATTTTGATACAGCTAGGGCTATCCGAGGGGATGCACGTCGCGGATTTTGGCGCTGGGGTCGGATATTATGCGATGCTGCTTGCACAGAAGGTGGGCAAATCAGGCAAGGTATATGCCATAGATATCAACAAAGATTTTTTATCTAAAATAGCAAACGATGCAGCAAAGCAGAATTTCGACAATATAGAAATAATTTCGGGCGATGTGGAAAAGCAAGGCGGCAGCACTCTGGCGGATTCTTCTGTCGATGTGGTGCTAATTGCGAACACGCTTTTTATGATGGATGATAAATTAGGTGCTGCAAAGGAGGCATTGAGGATCCTGAAGCCAAAGGGCAGATGCCTTGTCGTGGAATGGGCGGATTCTTTTGCTGGTATCGGCCCGCATCGCTCGCACATCATTACGAATGTGGCGGCAATGAAAATATTTCAGGATGCAGGATTCACTCTCGGCTATGATGTAGAAGCAGGGGATCATCACTATGGATTAGTATTTAGGAAAGTGTAGAGTATAATAATACCGATGACGAATGCCACTCAAATTATAATTCTCGGAGTATTTATTTTCTTTCTAGTCGTTGCCGTTATCGTGTTCGCAGCTTTTGGCGGAGGTAGCCAAGGTTCTGCTTCTGCCACGATCGAAATCTGGGGCACGGTGCCGCAATCTCTTTTGCCGCGCATAGCAGAAGCAATAAACACAGCGACCCCAGGCGCGATCAAGATCACCTACCAAGAAATCGCCGAAAACGAATTCGAAGACACTCTTACAAAAGCTCTTGCAGATGGCGCCGGGCCAGACGTTGTCTTGATGCCGGAAGATCTCCTCTACCAAAACAAAAAGCGACTTTCAATAATCGGCTACAATGTATACCCAGAGCGGACGTTTAAAGATTCTTTTATATCCAGCGCGGAAGTGCTGCTGACGCCAGACGGCTCTTACGGCCTGCCTCTTCTTGTGGATCCTGTGGTGATGTATTGGAACAGGAGCCTCTTATCTTCTGCAGGTATCGCCAAAGCGCCTAGCTCGTGGGAAGACGCCGTGGCCCTCGTGCCAAAATTGTCTGTGATAGCGGATGACAAGACGATTAGCAGGAGCGCGATCGGGCTTGGAGATTTTTCTAACGTCACGCACGGGAAAGACATCATTTCTTCTCTTTTACTGCAATCGGGAAGCAAAATGGTGGCATGGGATACCAAGGACACAGCCACAAACCTGATCAGTGTGAGTAAAACTGGCAGTAAGACTCCTGTTGATGATACCCTTTCTTTTTTCAGCTCGTTTTCGAATCCGGCTGGCAACGTTTATTCTTGGACCCGTGCGCTTCCGGAATCTATAGATTATTTTGCTTCTGGCGATTTGGCGCTTTATTTCGGCCTTGCGAGCGATGAGGCCTTGATTCGCGCCAAAAATCCAAATTTGAATTTCGATGTGGCCGAGCTGCCGCAACCAAAGAGCGCTGCGAGCAAGGCTACGTTTGCGAGGGTTTGGAGCTTCTCGATTCTTTCTAGCTCTCGAAATCAGAATGCTGCGCTTGCTGCAATCGCTACGCTAACAGGTGCGATGGCGGGCAAAATGGCTGCAGATGGCACGGGCCTAGTGCCCGCGCGGCGAGATCTTTTGGCGGCAGCGCCAACGGACGCTTCTCAAAGCGTGTTCTATGATTCCGGCCTATTCGCATCGAGCTGGCTTGATCCAGATCCTGCACAGACGTTTGGTGTATTTGGCAATGCTGTGGAATCTATTGTGGCTGGGCAATCTAGCGTGCCCGCCGCTGCGCTTAATTTAAGTAGGTTAATAGATGAGATCTTGTATAAAGAGCAATAGATGAAAACCCAAAAAATAAAAAAGATTTTTTTCGGAATGCTTACAATGGTGATTGTTTGCGGCGCTGCCTTGCCGGCTTTGGCCGCAGATCCGATCACAGATAGCCCAGCAAATAATGCAGGCTTTCATATTGTGTCGTGTGGAGGCAAGGATCAGCCTGAATGTGATTGGGCGCAGCTAATAAAACTTGCGAATACTATAGTAATATTCCTTGTATGGCTTTCCGCATCGCTCGCTGTGATCGCTTTCTGCTATGCAGGATTCTTATATATGACGGCATTCGGCGAATCAGGCAAGATAGAGCAGGCGCATAGCATCTTCAAATCTTCGATCACGGGCATATTTTTCGTGCTTTGTGGATGGCTTATAATCGCCACGATTCTTAGTGTTCTGAAAGCCGATCCTGATATTGTAAACTCTGTTGATTTTAAAAATGTCAAAACCATACAAGGACAAGCTAATTAATTTAGGATATAATTCTATGGTGAAACAAAGGATTCAAAAAGCGGGCATACATTTTGTATCTTTGGCTTTATTGATATGTATTTTTACCTCAACAGCTGCTGCTCTTGGTGATCCGGGCAAAATTGCAAATCCTCTTCCGGGGACAAATAGCCTCAGCGATTTTTTTAAGGGGATTGTATCTGTGTTAATAGAGCTTGGTACTATCGTATCAGTGCTTGGTATAATGTACGGAGGATTTATGTATGCCACAGCCCAAGGCGATGAAGAGAAGCTCGGTAAGGCTTACAAGACGGTGACGTGGGCGCTCGTGGGCACAGCGGTGTTACTTGGCGCACGCACGATCATGGCTGTGATAGCCGGCACAGTATCGCAATTGGGTACGAATTAATTTATAAATATGAAAAAATATATTTTTGCATTGGCGCTAGTATCTGTAGCATTGATTCCGATTTTCACTTTTGCGGCTGACGATTTAGCAGGGCATAGCTTGGGAGGAGCTATAGCTAATCAAGCTCCTGTGAATATAGGATCTTGTATGACGCCAAGAGATTTTGCAACGCTTTTTGATTACGTGCTTTGTTTGCTAGTAAGCTACGTCACGCCGTTTTTGTTTGGCCTTGGGGGAGTGATATTTATTATTGGGGTTGTGAGCTATGTGCGGGCAGGGGATAACGAAGAGAAGCGTGCTGCAGGGCGGGATCTGATGTGGTTTGGAATTATTGCGCTATTCGTGATGATATCTGTGTGGGGATTCGTCAGTATTTTAACCCGATCATTCTTTGGCACGGATGCGTCTTTTCCAAGCTTGCCTAGAAGAGCTACCAGTGTATTTCAGCAATAAATAAATGCCTCCCCGAACAATAAATGATATTTTTAAAGGATTCTCCGAAGGTAATTTAGGAGGATTTATTCCTGTAATCGTAGCTATCGGGATGGTCACTTTACTTGCTGGGGTGGTGGGCTTTATTAGTGCGGGTGACAACGAAGAAAAGCGCTCTCAAGGCCAAAAGGTTATGACGTTTGGTATTGTGGTGCTCTTCGTGATGATCTCGTACTGGGGATTTGTAGGGTTTTTCACACATTCATTCTTTGGAGTTAACCCTTCGATCCCAAATTATTTGCCGCCACCTTCCGATCGCCAATAAATTATGATGAAATTTTTTTCACATTTAAAATATTCTCTCTTGATCATACTTTTTTCTGCTAGTCATGCCTTTGCGATCGTGGGATTTCCTGATGCTGTCGGAGGTGCTAGCGCCGGAGGCAATGTGCCACAGACCCCGACAGATATATCTAGTATGTCTTGTATCGTTGTAAAGCTGGCGCTTTCATTTGTGCCTTATATTATAGTGATCGCTGTCGGAGCCTTTCTTCAAGGTCTTGTGAAGTATATAGGCCATGGTGATGATGAAGAAAAGCGGGGAGAGGGGATCAAAATGATGATATACGGTACGCTAGGATTCTTCTTTATGGTATCAGTTTGGAGTTTGCTTCGGCTTGTATCGGCCAGCTTTCATATCGGGCTTTTTGTGCCGCAATTCAAAGCTAGCCAATCATTCGTTTGCAATTAAGCTTTCCACAGGTGGCATGATATAACCTAGATTGACATCATAAAATACTGTATACTTTAGACATTAGGAAAGTTTTGGCAAATTATTAATTATTATAAATTTATGGATTTTACTACAATAGAGAGATCGCTCCAGAGCGTAAGCAGCCTTATCAACATGCTTATTCCGATCGTGATCTCGATAGCGCTCCTTCTTTTCCTTATCGGGATCGTGCAGTACGTTACGGCTGGAGGCGATGAAGAAAAGCGAGCAGCAGCCCGCGGAATGATCATCTTCGGTATCATAGCGCTATTCGTGATGGTATCAGTGTGGGGTTTTGTGAATATTCTCGCTAAATCATTCTTTAATGGTCAGGTGACGAGCGTGCCGGTTTATACTCCACATGCGATACCTCCAGGAGGATCAGGTGGAGGTGTCCAGGGTGGCGTTCAGGGTGTGGGTAGTGGTCTTGGTGGATACTAAATCTTCATGAAGAATCAACTTGCTGCAGCAGGAGCTAATGGTGCGGATCAGTTGATTCAGAATATTACCGGCAAGATTGTCAATCCACTCATCATCGTAATGTTTGCTTTTGCGCTTGTAGGATTCCTTTGGGGAATTCGTGCGTACATCACCAATTCTGATGATCATGAAGCTAGAGTAAAGGGCACAACGCACATCATGTGGGGATTCATCGGGATGTTCCTCATGGTGGCAGCTTTCACAATCGTGCATATTGTGCTCAACACTTTCGGGCTCGCAGAAAAGGCTCCAGAGGTAAACAACATCATAGGAGGATAGGGAAGTAAAATAGAGATTCAAGAAATAAAAATGCGCGGGATTTCGAAAGAAATCCCGCGCGGTTTTTTTTCAAGTTTTCACAATTACTGCTTGGTCCAGTTGCTTACCGAATCTTGCCGGAGTATCAGGGTCATGGTCCAAGGGCGATCCTTTTCAGGATCCTTTTCCTTATTCCAAAACCATGCATGGATAGGCTCTCTGATCGACTGATGGTATTCAGCTTCCCAGATTTCAAAGTATCCCTTGCCTAGGTTTGACAGTGGATCATGGTTTTCCCACTTTCCTTTTTCTCCAGAGCCTAGGTGCTGGCTAAATGTCAGCTTTGGCCCGTCCATGTCGTTTCTGGTCGGATACCAACCCTCGAAGTAGCTTACTCCTTTAATCTGGAGCCGGAAATAATCTCCCGACAGATCTTCCACAAGCTTCCCTGTGGTGTCTCTGATCTCCATGCGGTACAGGGTCTCCGTAGGCCCGATGACTCGAGGAGGGGGAGGAGGTGGCTGAGAGTGTTTTATGCTCTCGATTCCCCAACAGCCTCCAAGGATGCACAACGTAGCAGTGACAAGCCCTCCGACGATAATCCCACAGGTTCCTGACTTGTCGCCGCCTGAATGTGAGTGACTACTGCCTGTTGCATGGGATTTCCCTCTGTTTACCCAAAAGAGGAGAAGCACTAACAAAGCTCCACCCAGCACAATCCATGGCATGGGTGTCTGCCACGGCACCGCGTGTGCCCACTTGGACGCATATCGCCACGCTTGCTGCCAGAACGTTGTCGTTTTGGTCGTGTAGTAGACGAGGAGGCAAATCGCAATCGCTGCGAGCCACATCCAGAATCTGCGCGAAGGCTTTTTGATCTTGCCTGTTTTAAACGCATATACCACCACAATAATGACCAGAAAGCTTGCAAGCAGCACATTTGCTATGTGCGTGATCATGATGCACCTCCTTTCGGTCCAAGCTGCACCGCGCCTTCTTCAACCAACACAGAAAGGCCTGGAGCTGCTTTTCTTTTGAGGATGCCTTGATAACCTTTGATAACTTCTGCTCCCAAATCTCCAGCATCAGTCGCTAGTTGGATTTGGCGTAGGAGAGTAATACCGTCCTCTCCCAACAGTGTAAGCTCTGCCGGCGAATTGACGCCAAGCAGCTTGAGGCGCCTTATGAGCTCCTCTTCTGATACTCTTTGCTGAGCCTTTTTTTCATCAGCTTGTGCTGCCGCCGTTGCGACACCAGCTTCTGCTCTTCTTGTCTCTGCTACCTGCTTTGCGACGTTTTTTGACAACTGATTTCGCTCTGTGAGGATTTCGGCGTCGGAGGTGTCAGACCAAGCTTCCATGTGCCAATGGACACCATCCATGCCTATAGTTTCTTGCGCACGTTTGATTGCCTCATCATTCTCCATATGCTCGCGAATAATCTCATATGCCTTGACTTTTTTGCCAGCTTTGTCTTCTTTGTCTTTACGGAATAGCTCGTCAAAGCTGTACCCGCGAAGGCAAGATGAAAGGCTGCTTGAGGCAGCGCTTTCCCAAATAGCAAATTGATCATCAGCCTGATCGATCACGAATTTTTCTGGATACTTGACGTGGCCGTTTGTACCGTAGAGTGCTATGGTCACTTTGCTTCCATCATTGAGCTCGACATCCACAGAGATCACAAAGCGATTGATGTAATATCGAATTTCTTTGACATCCTTTGTACTTCGGCTGTATTGATCGCTTAGTTTTGCGTCTGGCGATACGTCTTTCCTTTTGCTGACTTTTTCGATAGGTAGCATAGGAAAGCTTATGCCAAGAAAGGACGAAAACCATCCTGTCCACCAAATACCAAGCTCTGAGCCTGGATGAGTTGGCAAGCTGGCTGTTTCCTTTAGTTCACCGCTTATGCCAGTGATCTCGAGTCCTTTTGCTACCGCCCATTCAAGAGCATGGCCGCCTTTCATCACAAGCCTGAAGTGTTTTGGCTTCACGATGACCCCGCAATATTCCATCTTGCAGAGCCAGATCTTGATCGGCTTGATCATCAGGCACAGCAAAGTGACGAGAATCGTCAGAATGATTGAAGGGATCCAATTCGAATCTCTCCACGCCTCATAGTAAGAATATCCGAGGAGCAGCGCAATGAGGATGCGCGGCGCCAATTTGTCTTGCATGTTTTTCATGGATAGATTTCTGAATCCTTTTCCGGATTGCTTCAGAGCTTCCCAGATTTTCGAGAAGATAAAGCAAATTTGCTTCCAGCACCACTCCTTAGCGATGCCGAGCCATTTTTCGACAAGGTCGCGCTTTTTCCAAAGCACAACCAATGCTACGACGCCAAGCGTCGCGATGATTGCTGTGGTTCTCGTGATTTTGTCATCGAAATACCACAGGAGGAAAATCGCAAGCAGGGGATACAAGTACC
Organism: Patescibacteria group bacterium; assembly: GCA_040390775.1. Classification (GTDB taxonomy): domain Bacteria; phylum Patescibacteriota; class Minisyncoccia; order Phycocordibacterales; family CAIRYW01; genus JAQBQZ01. The sequence continues at coordinate 8,747 of JAZJXR010000026.1, forward strand.
CCCAGAGTACGATTCGCCTCAGCCACTTGTGCAGCCACTCGATCCATTTGTTTAAGCATTTCATACTGTATATGTGAAAACTTGTCAAAGAGCTTTTGCCTCCCGAAGAGGCTAGAAAGAGCAGCATTTGCTGCGATTTAAAGCTCCTCGACAGGTATTTTTAATCAAACTTATTCTATCACACTTTCGTGTAAAAATCAAGTGCGCGAGAGAGGACTCGGTCACAGATAATTTCGTGCTCGAAATTTCCGCGACCCCGCCTCGCCTCCCGGCTCTGGCCTTCTCGTCCTCTTCGCTAGCATATAGCAAACAAAAACCGGCCAAAAGCCGGATCTTGTTTGCTATGCGCGAGAGAGGACTCGAACCTCCATGCCTTGCGGCACCAGTTCCTAAGACTGGCGTGTCTGCCATTTCACCACTCGCGCGAGGGGTACATCATAGCAAATCATAGACTTTCTTCATAATTTTGTGTATATTTTGAAGGTACTCGCGCCCATAACTCAGTTGGTAGAGTAGCTCCCTCTTAAGGAGATTGTCGTAGGTTCGAATCCTACTGGGCGCACAGAAAATGATTGAAATCAAAGAAATCAAGGAAGAGCACGATTGGCATCCGGAAGGGATTTTAGCGCAGGTGCCATTTCAGCAAGCCTTTTGGTATGGCGAAATGCAATCAAAGCGTGAGCGGGAAGTGCGCCGTTTTGAAATGATACTCGAAGGCGAAGTGCGCATGTGTGTGCAATTTGTGGCGTATCCGCTTATTTCTGGAAAGAAATATTGGTATGCAGCTTATGGGCCAATAATAAAAAACGCTGATGTGCATTTATTAAAGTGTATTGAGAAAGAATGCCGAGCTCTTCTTGCAGCGCCAGATGTGGTATTTGTGCGGCTAGATTTTTCTCCACCCATTTCTTTAGAATTTTTAAGTGATGCCAAAAAGATATTTCATAAAGCATCTAATGCATCATCCAGCGGATCTTATTTCCAGCCGCGAAGCGAATGGTACACGGATATTTCGGGGTCAGCAGAAGAAATTCTTGCAGCGATGCATCAGAAGACCCGCTACAGCGTGCGCTATGCAGAAAAAAAGGGAGTGAAAGCAGAAGTGATTTCTGGGAGCGATTTGCTTTCTCATCTTCCTGCATTTCTAGATATCATGAAAGACACAGCAAAGAGAAATGGATTCTCGCTTCATGATGATGGGTATTACAAATGCTTTTTCGAGGCGGTAGCAGAGCGTGGCAATGGATTTATAGTAGCTGCTATGCATGGTGAGGATCTTTTAGCTTCGCATTGTATTGCAATAGAAGGCGCCGTGGCGCATTATGTATTTGGAGCTTCGTCTGACAAGCACAAAGAATTGTGCGCGCCATATTTGGCGCATTACATGGGTATGCTGGAAGCCAAAAAGCGCGGCGCGCTTGAATATAATTTCGGCGGCATATCTGAAGAAGGTGCCGTGCCGCACTTCGAGGGCATCACAGCTTTCAAGAAAAAATTCGGCGGGCATGCGTTTCTCCACGGTGGATATTTTGATATCGTAGTGCAGCCTTTTTGGTATTATCTTTACGTGCTTCGTAAATTTTTAAAATCTTTCGTATGAAAAAGCTTGTCCAAAAAATAATTCCAACGAAGCTCGTGTCCATGTATCATTTTCTTTTGGCATATATTGCGCCTGTTATCTATGGATTCCCGTCAAAGAAGCTGATCGTGATCGGGGTCACCGGCACCAAGGGCAAAACCTCTAGCATAAATTATATTTGGTCTGTGCTAAACGCAGGAGCAATCAAGACGGGAATCGTGACTACGGCCAATATTCGCATCGGCGAAGAAGAGTCTCTCAATTCTTTCCACATGACGATGCCGGGGAGATTTATTTTGCAGAAATTTCTGCGCAAGATGGTGTACGAAAAGTGCGAAGTGGCAATAATAGAGACCACCTCGCAAGGCATCTCCCAATATCGCCATATCGGTATTGATTATGATGTGGCAGTGTTTACGAATCTCAGCCCCGAGCATATAGATTCGCACGGCAGCTTTGAGAATTACAAAACGATGAAAGGTAAGCTTTTTGAATCTCTCTCTAGTGCTCCGCGGAAATATTGGCGGGGAGAGAAATTTGGTAAAGCAATAATTGCAAATGCAGACGATGAACATTATTTATATTTTTCAAGCTTTAAGGCAGACAAGAAAATCGCATGGAGCATAAAGAATGCGAGCGACAATAAGGTCGAAAGTGTCACATCATCTGGCGATGGCGTGGAATTTGCGCTGAACGGGGATAATTTCAAGCTCATGATCCCAGGAGTGTTCAACGTGCACAATGCTCTTCCTGCGATCCTTGTTGGCAAGCTATTTAATATCTCAAAAGAAAAAATTGCGGAAGGTTTGTCTTCGCTTCGCATTATTTCAGGGCGGATGGAAGAGATAGAAAATACGGGGAAGGGATTCCGCGTGTTTGTGGATTATGCGCACGAAAAGCAGAGCATGACGGGCGTGATGGAAGCGGCAAAATATTTAAAAAATCCAGATGGGAAAATAATCGTGCTGCTTGGAGCAGAGGGCGGCGGGCGAGATAAGGGTAAACGGCCAATCATGGGAGAGATCGTGGGCAGGCTTGCGGATATCGTAGTGGTGTCGAATGTGGATCCTTACGATGATGATCCTGCGCCGATCATAGAAGACATAGTGCTAGCCGCAGAAGCGGCAGGCAAAAAGCGCGGCGAAAATCTTTTTGCGATCGAAGATCGTCGAGAGGGAATTGCAAAATGCTTATCAGTAGCTCATGAGGGCGACGTGGTGATAATCACAGGCAAAGGCGCCGAGCAATCCATGATCATCGGCGGCAAATCTATTCCGTGGGATGATAGGGCTGTGGTGCGGGAGGAGATGCAGAAAATATAACATCCCTCCCGGTGAGTACGCCGTACTCCCCTCAAGGGGAGAATCGGATGCAGATTCCTCCCTTGAGGGAGGTGCCTGTACTCAGGCGGAGGATGTGAATCTTGTTGAAATTGTGCTATTTTATGGCAGTGGTGTAGTGGCGAAGCTGGTTAACGCGGCGGTCTGCAAAACCGCTATGCGCCGGTTCAAATCCGGCCTACACCTTCATGGGGACATCTGACATCCCCAAAAGCCCGAGTGGCGTAATCGGTAGCCGCGCGAGACTTAAAATTTCGTGGTCGCAAGACCGTGTGGGTTCGAGCCCCACCTTGGGCATTAATTATTGATTCGAAATCTCATCAATCCTCTGTCTGTTCTTCTCTCCGAAATCTATTTCGAAATCTACGAATGGTACGCGGGGGAGCTTTGTTTCGCTGCGCAAATATTCTTTGAATTCGCTGCGCTTTCGTTTTGCGAATTCTAGAGCTGATTTTTCGGCAGAATCTGGGAATGCAGTGAAGAACACCGTGGCATGCTCGAATTTCGGAGATACAGATACGTAAGTGACGGTAAGCAGGGAATTATGGCCTGCTTCTACCAAAAGAAACTGCGTGGCAGCTTTTTTTATCACCTCTTCTATTTTTTTGTCTTTGTTTGGATCGTGGATCATGTTATTTTTCTTCAATCGCAAAGCTTTCTATTTTGTCTCCCGGCATTATTTCTATTTTCGAT